>JBOHWK010000091.1:0-18796 GCA_050736715.1 Binataceae bacterium (SeqCode)
TTGGACGCGCGCTTGCGCAAGCGCGGCCTTCGGGACGGCGTTGTCGAGCGGATACTGGAAAGTCAGCACGGCGGCGTAATTGTAGAAACTGAAGCCCCACAGACGATTGAGCGCGTCGCCGTATATCCCGCCGAAGGGAAGCCGCTTACAGCCGCCCGTGCCGCTGAGCGACCCAATGCATGGGGTGGTTCCCGCCGTGGACGACAATCCGAACTGGGTGCCAAGGTTCAACTGCGGCAGGAGTTGATTCTCGCTGTATTTCACCTGCAACAGCGCGCTGCGGATCGCCTCGCGCATCCCCGCCAGCGACGGACGGTACTGCACCGCGAGTTCGAGCGCGCGCTGCTCGTTGACGGTTACCTGTTCGTTCGGGTTGGGCCGAGTAATCGGCTCGATTTCCGCCGGGAGGAACGCGCGATGGGGGTTCAGCATCACGTCCTCGCGCAATTGCGTGCGGGCGTTTTTGAGATTGGCTTCGGCGGTGAAGACGTTGGCCTCCGCAGTCGATTCGGCCGACTGCGCCTCCTGCAGGTCAATCGGCGCGAGCGTGCCGACCTTGACGCTGATCGCGTTCTGGCGAACCAAGTCCTGGTTGAAGCGCAGCGCGGCGCGCGCCACTTCGAGATTTTCCTCCGCCAGCACCACGTTCCAGTATTCGCCACCGATTTTTTGCACGAAATCGAGCAGCGTCTGCCCGTAGCTCCATTGCGCCTGCTTCTGGCCCGATTCGGCGATCCGCACATTGATGGTGGCGAAGTCCCATCCGAAACTCTGCAAGAGCGGCTGCGAGAGCGACAATTCCAACGTTGGGTTGTATGACGGATTGATCCCCGCGAAGACGGAATTCGACAGCGCGCGGTTGTTGTCGAAGGTGATCCCCCACGTACCGTTGGTTATCGCGGAGACTTTGTTCAGGCCGAAATTCCAGTCGTAGTTTTTCTGGGTGAAGACTTCGGCGCCGCTTTGCAGAACATTGGTCGTCGGAGAGACGTTTTTGGTGATGTCGCCCTGCCCGGTCAGGTTCGGGTCGAAGGCGCCGTTAGCCTGCCGCACCGCTTCCATCGAGGCGATCGGATCGAGCGCCGACGCTTGCAGCGCCGGATTGTTCCGCAGCGCGATATAGATCGCCTGCTTGAGCGTCAGCTCGCGCGCATTGGAATCCTGCGAGCGGAGGTAGCGCTCACTGATCAAATTTTCGGGCGCCACCTCGTGCGCCAGCGACCATTGCCGCCCGAAAATCATCGGCAAGTCGATCACGGAATCGTTGCGCTCGAACGGCGCCGTGGACGCCGGCGGGGAAGTTACGACCCGCGGGGGCGCTTGGTGCGGGTAGGGGCTTGCCTGCAACCGGATCGGGCCGGAAGTCGCGGGGGCGGCCGGTGGGACGGACGGCGGCGCCGCGCCGGTGACCTTGAGGGAGCTTTGGGCCGCTGCGCCGCCGGGGGCGGCCAGAGCAAAAATCACCATTGCAATGAGCCAATTCGCTTTCCGCGTCATTTCCGAGGAACCTCCCTGCCGCTTTGCAATCCGGCGATGAACCGGCTCCGGCGCTTGCGCGGAGCGGTTCGGGCCGCGATTATATCCAAGGCCGCCCGCGATGTCTGCCCTCCGAAGGCAACCGCAAGGGCCGCCGTTAGGTACGAAATCGGAGCGGGATGGTTGCCACACGGATAAAGAGCGCACTGGTTGCCGCGGCCGCCGCCGCCGTGTTCGCGATCGTCGCCGCGGTTGCAGGCGCGTCACGCTTGTATGCGCAAGTTGCGGCGCCAACCCCAATTCCGATGACCGCGCCGGCCGCGCCCGGACAGCCGCACTCGTTTTCCACGATCGGTGCGTTGCCCGCGCTCGCTCCCGCGCCCGGCACGCAGGCACTCGCCGCTCCCGCCGCGCAGGCGACGCCCAGAATGTTCCGCTGCTCGTGCTGGGGACCGGGCTTTCCCACCTCCTGGGTGGGGACCGTGGCCGCGCAGAGTTACATTCTCGCGCGGAATGCGGCCACCGGGCAATGCGCCGGCTACCGGATCAAGGCCAACGCGCGGTCGCCGTACATTCCACCCGCCCCGGCAAATTCCTTCGGAGGGGGCGCCACGACGTTCAATGGGACGGCATTCAACGGGCGCGGCCAGATCACGTCGTCGGCGATCGTAACCGCACCGGTCCAAGCCGCTCAAGGGCAGGCTGCGGGCCAATGCTCGCAATGCGCCTGCAATTGATGCTTCCCCGCTAACGAACCTCCGCACCGCCGGTAGTCGTTTGGCGGTGGTACGGCATCGCGGAGCGGGCTCGTTGGGAATCATTGCCGCCAAGGCCCAAGGCCCAGCGCCACCCGGCGGGATTTCGGTTGTAGGCTGACGGTGAGATTCTCCGGCTCACGGCGCTTGAGCCTCGCGCGGAGGTGTGCGAGTAAGGATCGATGCGGGATTTTCCGGCGGAGGCCAACGCATGGACGTAACCAGAGAAGAATTCATCGTTCCCACGGCGGGCGGCGGACAAATGCCGGCGCATCTGGCGCGGCCCGCCGCAGGCGGACCGTATCCGGCGCTAATCGTCGTGATGGAGGCGTTCGGATTAAACGGCCACATCAAGGGAATCGCGAACCGCTTCGCGGCGGAGGGCTTCGTCGCGCTCGCGCCGAATCTTTACTTTCGCCAGCCCAACAATGTCGCCGCGTACAACGATTTTCCCGCGGCATTCCGCCTGATGGGTTCGGTCACGGACGATGAAATCGTCGCGGACTTGGGCGCGGCAATCGAGTTTTTGAAATCGCGCAAGGAGGTGAAGCCCGCCTTCGGCGCGGTGGGATTCTGCATGGGTGGGCGAATCGGGTTCCTTGCCGCGTGCCGGATTCCCGAATTGCGGGCCACCGCGCCGTTCTACGGCGGCGGGATGGTGAAGCCGCGCACGCCGGGGGCGAAGGCCCCGATCGAAAACGTCGAGGGATTAAAGGCTCCCGTGCTCGCCTTCTTCGGCGGCAAGGATGCCCACATCCCGATTGCCGACGTGGACGAATTCCGCGACGCGCTGAAGCGGGCCGGCAAAACCGCGGAGATCGTCTTTTACCCGGACGCGGACCACGGCTTCATGTGCGACGAACGCCCGTCGTTCCATCCCGCGCACGCCAAAGAGGCCTGGAGCAAGACCGTCGCCTTCTTCAAGCAACACTTGGGCTAGTCGATTCTCACAAGTTTGTGCCGGATCGCGAATTTGACGATCGCGGCGGTGGTGCGCAAGTTAAGCTTTCGCTTTAAGTTTTAGCGATGGACCTGCGCGGTCTTGGGCGCGATTCCGAGCTTGCGCGCCGCCTCCTTGGCCGTCGCCCCCTCCCCGATTAGCCGGAGCATCTCGCGCTCGCGCCGCGTGAGAATCGCCAGCCCGCCGGCATCCGCCCCGGCCTTGGGAGCGCCGAGGCGGGCGAGCACGATCGGCGCGACCGAGGGGCTGATGTAGCGGCGGCCCGAATTGACCGCGCGCACCGCCGCGAGCAGTTCGGCGGCGGCGTCGGTCTTGACCACATATCCCGCCGCACCCGCCTCGACCAGCGCTTCGACCACCGACTCCTCGTCGTCGTATTGGCTCAGCACCAGCACCTTGCAGGCGGGAACCTCCTTGGCGATCCGGCGCGCCGCGGCAAACCCGTCCATCCCAGCCATCCGCAAATCGAGCACAACCACGGCCGGCTTGAGCCGGACCGCAAGGGCGGCCGCGCTCTCCCCCGTGGCGGCCTCGCCCACGATTTCGCATTCGGGGGCCAGCACGGCGCGGAGCGCCTCGCGCAGGATGCGATGGTCGTCGGCAAGGAGGATGCGGATGCGTTCGGGAGAAGTCATGGGTGGGGTGCCGGGATTTCGGCGGCGGCTGTCATGCCGCCCGGTTTCGATTCGATCTGAAGCCGCCCGCCCATCAGTTCCAGCCGCTCCCGGATGCCCGCGAGGCCGCCGCCCTCGCGCGGCGTGGCCGGGCGCAGGCCGCGGCCGTCGTCGGAGATTGCGATTCGCGCGGCGCCGTTGCGAAATTCGATCGCGACCTCGACCGATTTCGCGCGGGCGTGGCGGATCACGTTGGAGAGCGCCTCGCGCACCACTTGAAAACAGACCTGCTGAATGGCGCGCGGGATCGTGGCGGCCGCCGAGCCAGCGCTAAGGCGCGCCTTCACTCCCGCGCGTTCGAGCCGCTCGAACTCGCGCGCGATCGCTTCGCCAAGTGAATTATGGCCGAGCGCGGCGGGCCGCAACTCGCGCGTCTTGCGGCGCAATTCGTCCTCGACCCGATGGAGAATCGCGCGCGCCTCCTCGCGCCCGCCGGCGAGCGCAATCTTCGCCGCGGCCAGCAATTGCGCCTGATCGTCATGCAGGTCGCGGGCGATTCGCGCGCGCTCCTCGTCGATTGCGTTGAACATCCGGAGCGCAAGCCGATTGACCAGCGTGCTGCGCTGTTCCGCTTCGGCCTCCAGCGCCCACATCCGCACGATCGGATCGAACCGCCGGACCAGCGCCTCCGCACGGGCGCGCGCGCCGGGCGCGGCCGCGCCTCGCCCTCCAAGCGCGATCGCCCCGGTGCTGAATGGGAGGCATACGAATGGCCCCCGGAAAATCTTTGCTTCGGGATAATCGGACCGGCCCGCTCCGTTCGCGCATTCGGTCGCGGATTGCGCGCGGAAGCATTCGGCAAGCGCGCCATCGGGCGCGGGCGAACCGGGAACGGAAAGGCCATCCGCGGCGGCGGCGATTCGCAGCGTTCCGCCGTCCGCGATCGCGGCGACCCAATCGTCGCAGGCCGCCGCCTTCGCAACCAGCGCGCCGAATCGCGCCATCCGCTCGCGCGGAGGAAAGCGGCGCGCCCGCGCCGCGGCGGCATCCAGCGCGGCCATCTCGGCGCGCATGCCTGCCAGTTCCCGCTTCGCCGCCGCGATCCGAGCGCCCGCATCGGCGGCGCGCAAGCGCCAATACCGATGCGCGCCGCATTCGGTTGCGGCGGCGATTTCGGACAGCGTGGCGCCTCCGGCAATTTCGAGCGCCGCTTCGATTTCTTCGTGCGGACGCGCCATGGGTGAGATCCATGCAACGCGCACCGTACCGTCCGCGGCATAGAATCCGGCCGCCGCGATTTGTACGCCGGCCTCCTCCACGATCTTTTCGTCCGCGATCGCGCCAAGTTCCCGATTCGAGAGTTGAATCTTTGCGATCGAGCCGTTCGTTGCGGCAGCGTCACAAGCAAGCCGGTTATCGAGCGCGTCAAGCGCGGCGCGCGCAATCCCGATCAAGCGCGAATCGGACGTTGGCGAAATCGCAACGCCGTTGCGTCCGCCGGTGCTCCAGCCGATCGCGCACAGGCCGCCGCCAGCCAGCGCCGCTCCCAATTTGGCAATCGCCTCAATTCGTTTTGCGGGACTTCCGGCCGCGGCGGGCCGTCCGGCGCATCGGTGGGAATTAACTTCGCTCTTCGATGCCCGATTCATGCCGCTCCCCCTAACCGGCACGGCGCGCTCTTCTACCGATGGTCCGATTTCGGCGGCGGTGGCGGCGGCTGTCCCAACACGTCGCCGAGCCGATCCATCTCCGCGCCGAAGGCCGTCCAATCCCCCGCGCGCAAGGCGGTCAGGGCGCGCGAGTAATGCGCGGCCGCGCCGCGCATACCGGGCCCGCCAGCCATGACTTCCTTCGCAGGCGCCACGGCCGCAATCACCGGAGCCGGCGCGGCGAGCGCCGGGCCGGTGAATAGCGACGCCAGCGTCACGTCAAGCGTATCGCCCATCACGACGCGGTCGCTGTAAGCGGCGACCACCCGCTGCATTTCGGGCAATTGACCGCTCTCGGCCCGGAGGTACAGCGGCTCGACGTAGAGCAGCGAATCCTCGATCGGGATCACCAGCAGGTTTCCCAGGATTGCGCGCGACCCCTGTTGGTTCCATAGCGAGAGTTGGCGCGAGATTTCGGGGCTCTGATTGATGCGCGCCTGGATTTGATAGGGCCCATAGAACAATTTTTCCTTGGAAAACGAATACTCGAACAGGTGCCCGTAATCGGACCCGTCGCAGCGCGCCGCCAGCCACGAAATCATGTTGTCGCGCCCCTGCGGCACCATCGGCAGCATCAGCATATACTCGGCTTTGGCCTCGCCGGGCAGCCGCATGATCACGTAATAGGGCTGCATCCGCATCGTCTCGCCGCCGAAGTTTTCGCGCGGAAAATCCCACAGGTCCTCGCGATTGTAGAACACCTGCGGGTCGGTCATGTGGTAGGTGCGGTAGAGGTCGGCCTGCACCAGAAAGAAATCCTCCGGGTAGCGCACGTGCGCGCGCAGATTCGCCGGCACCGCGGACAGCGGCCGGAACATATCGGGGAAAACCCGTTCCCAGGTCTGAATCACCGGATCGCTCGGATCGAAGACGTAAAAGGTAACGGCGCCGGTGTAGGCATCGACCACCGCCTTGACGGAATTGCGGATGTAGTTCAACTGCTCGCCGTCGGGGGCGGTGTAGAGTTGCGAGTACGGATAATGGTCGCTGGTGGTGTAGCAATCGACAATCCACTTGATCCGGCCGTCGATCGTCACCGGATAGGGATCGTGATCGAGGGCCAGAAACGGCGCGAGATAATTGATTCGGTCGACGATGTTGCGCCGGATCATGATTTTGCTCTTCGGCACGATATTTTCCGTAACCAGCAGATTGAAATCGCGGTAGAACAAGCTGAAGATTGCCCGCCGCAGCAACCCGCTGACCGGCACGCCGCCGCTACCCTTATAAAAACCGAAGACGTTGTCGGCGCCGCGCGGATAATCGAATTCCGGGGTGGCCGAATCGACCACGGCATAGCTGTCGGTCTCCTCGCCGAAATAGACTGCGGGCTGCTTGATGTCGATCCCGACGGTGGAAACCGGCGGAATATTCTTGACATACAGGACCGGCAACCCCTCCGAGTCCTTGCGATTGACCGGGCTCATCACCAAACCCGAACCGTGCGTGAACTTGAGATGACGGTTGACCCACGTCTGGGCGTTGGCGGGAAGCTGATCGAGATTCATCTCGCGCGCCGAGAGCATCACCTGGGTGTATTTTCCGCCGATCCAATAGCGGTCGATATCCACGCCGCGAAAATCGTAGTAGGTGCGAATTTCCTGCAACTGCTTGTAGGTTGCGATCAGCGGGCGCGGGTCCCATATCCGGATGTTTTGGATCGTGGCCGCGTCCTGTTGGAGCGCGACGGGCGTAAGGACGCCATTCCCGCCGAACGGCTTCACATCGACGCCGTCGAGCTGGAAGGCGTGCCGGGTCATCGCGATATTGCGCGCGAGGTAGGGCTTCTCGATTCGGAGTTCGTCGGGCTTGACCCAAATTTTCTCGATGATCGGCTGGGCGAAACTGAGCAGCAGCGCCGGGCCGAAGACAATGACCGCGGCGGCCACCGGCAGCCGGATTCCGCGCTCGCGCATATTGGCGAGGCTGATCGCGGCGGCCACGAATGCCAGCGCGACCAGAACCCACAGGCCCGGCTGCCACAGGACATGATCGACGTAGCGCAGGCCGAAGACCACGCCATTGGTGTGGAGCATCAGCTCGAAGCGATCGAGCCAGTAGCTCATCGCGCGCTGCACGAAGAACAGCGCAAGCAGCAGCGAGAGGTGGGCGGTGGCGGCGGGCGAGATGCGCGGGGGGGATTCGGCGAAGTCGATCGAGTCGCGCGCCCAATAGACTCCGGCGGCCACCGCGGCCGCGAGAAACACTATCGTCAGGAACAGATCGCGCAATTCTTCCAGGAACGGCATCCGGAAGACGTAAAACCCGAGGTCGTTGGCAAAGGCCGGGTCCAGAATTCCGAACTTGACCCCATAGAGGCCCTCTAGATAGACGGTCCAATTGGCCGCCTCGCCCTGCGCCACGAAGGCCGCCAGAATCGCGGCGACGCCGGTGACGATCCATTTCCACGGGATGCGATCGCCCAGCGAGCGGATCAGTTCCGGCAGGTTGATTTCGGCCATCTCGCCGTTGCGATGCACCACGTGCATCGGCGGGCGTCCGCGGCTCATCCGGACGGCAGCCAGCCCGCTTACCAGAATCACAACGAAGGCCACGATCCAGACCGCGATAAAGATTACGATTTGCGCGCCGAGCGTGGTGTCGAAGACGCCCCCGTAGCCGAGCGTGCGGTACCACAGGTAATCGACCGCCAGAGTGTCGAGATACCCAAGGGTCGCCAGGACGGCGATTGCCGCCGCGGCGAGGCCGAACAGGATTAGCCGGGATCGCATCGGTCCGCTGTTCGGCTATCCGCGGGCGACCCGCGCGACATGCTCGCGCACCACCTCCGGCGGACAAAGCCAGAGGAACAATTTAAGCGCGAGATAGCCGGCCAGCAACCAGTCGAGTTCACCGACGATCGGGATCAGGTCGAGTTCGAGCGCCGGCGGCGTCACCATCGCCAGCAGCACGATCGCGGGCGCGATTTTGGCCAGAATGGGCACGCGCCCGTCGTTCATCAGGCGCCAGAACACCCGCGCGAATTGCGGCATGAACATGATGGCCCGGCCCATTTTCAGGGGTCCGGGCAATTGCATCCGAAACAGGGAACGGAACATGAGCGGCAACCTTGAATCGATCCTAGCACAGCGGCGCGAAAAAGTTACCACCCCCCCCCGCGGGACGCCTCCCGCACGATTCTGGTACAATCCCGCGCGGACGCGATTTGGGAGGACGGATCGAATTGAAGCGGCACATGACGCTGGGCGATTTCCTCGGCGCGTACCTGCGCAAGCTCGGTGTGCGCCACGTCTTCGGTATCCCCGGCGATCTTGCGCTGAAGCTCTTTTTCGCGCTCGGCCGCAAGCACGGCCTCGAGATCGTCACCTTGTCCCACGAACCGGGGGTCGGCTTTGCCGCCGACGGCTACGCGCGCGCAACCGGCAAGATCGGCGTCGTCTGCGTGACCTACGGCGCCGGCGGCCACAATATGGTCAACCCGGTCGCGGGTTCATTTTCCGAACGAGTGCCGATCCTGATTTTTTCCGGCGGCCCCGGCGAGGAAGAGCGCAAGCTCGGCACGCTGATTCATCATCAGGCGCGCGAGATCGAATCGCAGCATCGCATCTATCAGGAAGTCACCTGCGCCTCCGCCGTCCTGACCGATCCCAATTCCGCCGCGCACGAATTGCATCGCGTGGTCCGGGCGATCTGGGCGGAGCAGCGCCCCGGCTATATCGAGATTCATCGCGACATGGTCGATCGCCGGATTGAAGTCCCCGGCGAAATAATCGAATGGGACGGGCGGCTCCATTTTCCCGAATCCGATGCGCGCCGGCTCAAGGAGGCCGCGCACGAGACCGCCGCGATGTTCAATCTGAGCCGCCGCCCGATCACGATCGCCGGAATCGAGATTCGTCGCTACCAAGCCGCGCGCGATCTGGTCGCGCTCGCCGAGAAGATGGGCGCGCCCGTCTGCACCACCGTGCTCGGCAAGGGCGCTTTCCCGATGGACCATCCGCTGCACCTGGGCGTGCACGTGGGATCGATTAGCCCGCCGCCGATCGCCGCGCGGATGGACCGCTCCGACTTCGTGCTGAACCTCGGCTGCCTCAAGACCGACATGAATTTCGGCAACCGTCCGCCCCACGTCATTCAGGATCGCTCGGTATGGGCCGCGGATCGCCGGGTCGATGTGAAGTATCACACCTATCCGGGCGTGGCCGTGCGCGATTTCGTGCGCGCGTTGCTTCGCGAACCGCTCCGGCCCCATCGCGAGAAGGTTGCCTATGCCGACAACCTGCGCCCCGCCGCGCGCTCCGGCGGTCAAATCAAAGTTGGCGCGATGCTGGCGGTGGTGAACGAATTCCTCGCGGATAAGCGCGATTACATGGCGGTCGTCGAATCGGGCGACATGCTGTTCGGCGGACTCGATGTGCGCGTGCCGCACACGAGCTTCTATTTGGCGCAGGGCTTCTACGCCTCGATGGGATTCGCGGTGCCGGCCGCCCTTGGCGCGCAAATCGGATGCGGATACCGGCCGCTCGTGCTGTGCGGCGACGGGGGATTCCAGATGACCGGGATGGAGATTTCGCACGCACCGGCCCATCGCGCGAACCCGATCGTGATTGTGGTGAACAACGGCGGCTGGGGCATCTTCCGCCCGATCGTAAAGCGGCGCGATCTGCTCGAAATTCCGCCGTGGCCCTACGCCAAGCTCGCGCGCGATTGGGGGGGCGCGGGATTCGAGGCCCGCACCGCGGACGAATTGCGCCGCGCGCTTAGGGCCGCGCACGAAGGCCCTTCATTTGCCATAATCGACGTGAAGATCGCGCGCGACGACCTGTCGCCCGTCACGATGAAATACATCCGCTCGGCGGCAAAGCGTTCGCAGGCTCCGAGAACGCGCGCCGATTTACGGCTATGAATTCCAGTGCAATCGAAAAATACCGCGCGGCGTGCCGCGAGTTCCGCTGGAACACGCCGGAGCATTTCAACTTCGGCGCGACCATCGACCATTTCGCCCGCGATCCGAATCGCGTCGCGCTTCTGTGGGAGGATGAAGACGGCCGGCGCGCTCGCCTTACCTTCGCCGACCTCGCCCGCCAATCGAGCCAAATCGCAAATGTACTCGCGGGGCTGGGACTTAAGCGCGGCGATCCGATCCTGCTCGTGCTGCCGCGAATCACGCTCTGGCAGGCGGCCTACGTCGCCGCGCTCAAGCTGGGTCTGATCGTAATTCCCTGCACCGCGATGCTCCGCGAGAAGGACCTGACCTATCGCGCGAACCATTCGGGAGCGCACGCGATTATCGCCACGCCCGCCAACGCCACGATGGTCGCGGACCTGACGCGGGAATGCCCCTCGATCGAGCATTACCTAATCGCGGGCGGCTCGCGCTCCGGATGGACGAGCATTCAGGAAGCGATGAACTCGGCGGCCACGAGCTTCAAACCGGTGCATACCAAATCCTCCGAGCCGGCCCTGTGCTATTACACCTCCGGCACCACTGGCGAGCCGAAGGCCGTCCTGCACAGCCACGGTTATGCGTACACCCATCGATTCACCGGATTAAACTGGCTTGCGGTTGGAGACGGCGGCGTGCATTGGACGACCTCGGACACGGGATGGGCCAAAGCGGCATACGGACTCTTGTTCGGGCCGTGGATGAACGGCGCGGCCACCTTCATGTACAACGGCCGTTTCGATCCGAAAAAAGAATTGGAATTGCTCGTGCGATACAAAATCACGACCTTCTGCGCGCCGCCGACCGAATACCGGATGCTCGTGAAGGAAGACCTCGCCAAATACGAATTCCCCCTGCTGCGCCATTGCACGGGCGCGGGCGAGCCGCTCAATCCCGAAGTAATCGCCGTATGGAAAGATCGGTTCGGATTTACCATTCACGACGGCTACGGACAGACCGAAACGACGATTCTCGCGGCGAATATGCCGGGGATGGAAGTGAAGCCCGGCTCGATGGGCCTGCCGTTTCCCGGCCACGACCTGCGCGTGCTGCGGAGCGATCTGAGCGAGGCCGCGGCCGATGAAATCGGCGAACTGGCGCTCCGCGTCGCGCCCGAACGCCCGCCCTCGCTGTTTATCGAATACTGGAAGAATCAGGACGAGACCGCCAAGGTGTTTCGCGGCGAATGGTATCTGACGGGCGACCATGCCACGCGCGACGCGGACGGATATCTATGGTTCGTCGGCCGCGCCGACGACGTGATCATCTCGGCGGGCTACCGGAACGGCCCGTTCGAGGTGGAAAGCGCGCTGCTGGAGCATCCGGCGGTGATGGAATCGGCGGTGGTCGCCAGTCCCGACCCCGATCGCGGCGCAATCGTGAAGGCATTCGTGAAGCTCCGGCCCGGCGTGGAGCGCGGCGCCGCGCTCGCGCGCGAACTGCAGGAGCATGTGAAGCGAATCACCGCGCCTTACAAATATCCGCGCGAGATCGAATTCGTCGATGAATTACCCAAGACGGCAAGCGGCAAAATCCGCCGCGCCGAACTGCGCAAGCAGGAAGAGGCGCGCAAGAAGGGCTAGCGATT
This sequence comes from Binataceae bacterium (SeqCode), assembly GCA_050736715.1. Taxonomy (GTDB): domain Bacteria; phylum Desulfobacterota; class Binatia; order Binatales; family Binataceae; genus Binatus. The sequence continues at coordinate 12,010 of JBOHWK010000091.1, forward strand.
ACCGCTCTGGCTGAGAGCGGCGTCGATCGCCGAATTGAACTGGGCAAGCGACGTGATGCCGCCGGCGTTCCGGCTATTGATGAAAAAATCCGGCGTTCCGTTCACCCCCTTTTGTTCGCCCTCGGTCTTGTCGGCCGTTACGGTACTTTCCGTTTGGCGCCGATCGAGGCAGGTGTTGAAAGTGCGCGTGTACAAATCGAGTTGCGCGGCGAGCGCTTCCAGCCCCGATGCCGAGAGATCGCCCGACCCGGAAAAAATCGCATCGTGATACTCCCAAAACTTCCCTTGCTCTTGCGCACAACGGGCGGCGATCGCCGCGCCCATCGCATAATGATGAAACGAAAGCGGGAAATCCATGTACACCAGCCGCACGCGATCCCCGTACTTGCCGAGCACTTGTTTGAGGACGCCCTCGGCCTGACGGCAATAGGGGCACTGAAAGTCGGAGTATTCGGTGATTGTCACCGGAGCGCCGTCCGGCCCGCGTTGCGGATGGCCCGCGCTCGTCCCGCCGGCATCGGAGGTGAGCACCTGCACGCCTGCGGAATTGCCGGTTGAACTTTTGGAGTTGGACGGAACCTGCGCCCAGTCGTCCGCCAGCAAAACTCCGCCCTGATTCCACTTGCGAATGCCCGCGCCCGAAATTCGATCCGGGCGTGCGGGGGCCGTGACTCCGGCCGGCCAGGCGCCAACGCTCGTCAGGAGCATGAGGAGGAGCATCAGGCCGGCGGCGGTGGCATTCAAAACGGCACGGTATCGCATCCGATTCTCCTCCCGCGGCGGAACCCGGCGATCGCCCTTCATGCAGTCGCGGCCGGCCGCCAATCGCGCTTGGCCAAATGACATTACCTGATTGCGTGGCGGGCCGAAAAGCCTCCTCGGCCCGCCGCAAGTTCGCGGCTGAACCGGTTCAGCTTTATGCGGCGTCGTATCAGGGAATATGGATGGACGGTCAACCCTCCCGGCCGGCGCAAGCGATTGCGCGGGTGAAACCGCGTGCGGTATGATCCTCTCGATATGCTGGACAAGATGCGCGGGCAGTCCCGCTCCTGGGTCACTTGGATACTCGTGGGCCTGCCGACCGTCGGGCTCGCTTTTTGGGGCTTCGGAATGGGGGCCTTCAATGAGGTAAAGCCGATCGCGAACGTCGATGGCACCCGCATCCTGTCCGATCAGGTCGATCAGGCGGCCAATCAACTACGCAGCCGCTATCAGCAGGAATTCGGCGCCGGCGCATCCGCGATGCTCAAGCACGTCAACGTCCGGCAGGAAGCGCTGGAGGGAATAATCGAGCAGCAGTTGATCGCTCAGGAGGTGCGCCGCCTCGGCATTGAGGTGACCGACGCGGCGCTCCAGCAAAGGATCGCGGGAGAGGCCGCCTTCCGGCGCGACGGTCAGTTCGATTTCACGCGCTATCGGGAAGTGCTCGAACAGAACGACCTCCTGCCGGCGCAATTCGAGGCGAACCTCCGCGCCGAAATGGCCGAGGACACGCTTCGCGAGATGATCGACCAGGGCGTGCAGGTCAGCTCGGACGAGGCGCGCCACACCTACAATCTGACCCACGAAAAGATCGGCCTGCGCTACGCCGAAGCGCCCTATGCCGATTTCACCGCGCAAATCGCGCCCACCGAAAAGCAGGTTGCGGATTACTATAAGAACAACGGCGAACAATTCCGCGAACCGGCCCGCGTGAAGATTGCGTATATCCATTACGATCCGAAGGTAATGGCCGCCAGGTACGCGCCCACGGACGCGGAAATCAAGGATTACTATAATCGCAACCGCGATACCCGATTTACCCATCCCGAGGAGGCCCACGCGAGCCATATTTTGATCGCCGTACCCGCCGGCGCCACCGCGGCGCAAAAGGCCAAGGCCAAAGCCACCGCCGAAATGGTGCTCGTGCTGGCGAAGACGGGAGCCGATTTCGGAAAGCTCGCCGAGAAGTACTCGGCGGATCCGGGCAGCAAAAGCCACGGCGGCGACCTCGGAACTTTTCCGCGCGGCGAGATGGTCAAGCCGTTCGACAATAAAGTTTTCTCGATGAAACCGGGGGAAATCGCGATGGCAGAAACGCAATTCGGCTTCCATGTCATCAAGCTCGACAACCTCGTTCCCGCGCATACCGAGACGCTTGACGAAGCCCGCCCCGAGATCGCCGAGGCGCTGAGCAAGGATACCGGCGCGCGGCTCGTCCATACCGCGCTCGAGGAGGATGTCGCCGCGGCGCTCGGCGGCACGAGCCTCAAGAGCATCGCCGCCAAGCGCGGACTCACTGTCGCCGAGACCGGCTACTTCGCCCAGGACGAACCGGCCACCGGCGGCAAGGACGATCGGGCAATAGCGGCGGAGGCATTCAAGCTTTCGCCGGGCCAGCCGCGCGCGATACCGGCGCATGGCGCGCCGTACCTGATCGAGTTGCTAGGCCGTAAGCCCTCGCGGATTCCTCCGCTTCAGGAGATCGAGCCGCAAGTGCGCGCCGCGCTTGTCCGTTCGATGGCGGAAGTGCGGGCGCGCGCCGCCGCGCAGAAGGCGCTCGCCGCAATTAAGGGGCCGGACGATTTCGATCGCGCCGCCGCCGAAAACCATCTCGAAGTGAAGACCGTCGATCCCTTCCTCGGTTCCAGCCACGACCTCCCCGGAATCGGCCAGTTTCCGGAAGTTTCCGATTCGGCCGCGCTGGCGCCCGGCGCGCCGAGCGTGCTGCGGCGCGCGATGGACCACGATGGAAATTCCTACCTATTCGAGCTTACCACCCGCTCCGAACCGCCGGACAGCGAATGGGAGAAAGTCGAAACGTCATTCACCCGCCATTACCTGTTTCAGCGCCGGCAGGAGGCCTGGTCGCAATTCGTCGATCGATTGAAGGACCAAGCCCAAATCAAAATCGATGCCGATCAACTCGGATCGCCGCCGGCGTCCACCTGATTGGGACGCGCCCGGCGCTTGAGAGCCGCCCGTCATGAGCGAATCGTCCGGTGAACCTCCCTCCGCGAACGCGCCGCGCGCCGATACGACGCCGTTTTTCTTTCCCGGCGAGGGCGCGAGCGCCCTGCTGATTCACGGCTTCACCGGCACTCCCTACGAGATGCGCTATCTGGGTGAACGCCTCGCCGCGCGCGGCGTGCGCGTGCTCGGCGTGAAGCTCGCGGGCCATGCGGGCGCACCGTGGGAGTTGGGGCTTACCGGCCCCGGCAATTGGTACCAGAGCGCGGTGAGCGGCTTCGAGGAATTGCGCCGGTACGGCGATCCGATTGTGGCGGTGGGGCTGTCGATGGGCGCCGCGCTGGCGGCGCGGCTGGCGGCCGACCAGCGGCAAGACGTTGCGGGTGTGGCGATGCTTGCGCCGGGATTCTTTATCGCGCCCGCCGCGGCGATGGGGCTGAGAATTGCCGCCCTGTTCGGATCGCTGGCCGATAAAATCTATCTGTACAACGACAAAGGATCGGACATCCATGACGCCGCCGCGCGCGCGATCCAACCGAAATGCCGCCTGATGCCGCTGGGCGCCGCGGTCCGGCTGTTGGAACTATCCGCGATCGTGCGCCCGCGCCTCGCGCGAATCGCGCAGCCGGCGCTCGTGATTCACTCCAAAAAAGACCACACCTGCCCGATTCGCCGGAACCTGGATTACGTGATGCGGCATCTCGGCAGCGTCGAAAAGCGCGCGATCGAGCTGGAGGACAGCTATCACGTGATCACGGTGGACAGCGACAAGGAGCGCGTGGCGGACGAGGTAGGCGAATTCGTGATGGGCTTGCGCGCCGCCCCGCAAAAGCGCGCGCTGGGATAAGCGGTGCGGTTAGCCGCGCGAGCCGTAATATTCTTCGAGCAGATATTTGATGTCGGGGCGGCCCAGCACCTCGACGAAACAGATGCCGCCGCTCGAATCGAGGTCGACGATCAGTTGCCCTTCGGTTGCTTCCAGTTCGACCGCATCGGCCACTTTGACCTCGGCGGCGGTGGCGAAGCTGGCGCAATTCTCGTCGCCGCAATCGCATAGCGATTCGATCCGGAGCGCGCGGATGCGCTCCTCCAACGGATCGGCGCCCTGCTGCTTGAACAGCCATGCGATCTCCTCGAGCAGATCGGGCAGCACCTCGGCAATCATCGGCGCGTCCATGACCCGCATAGCCTAGCCCATCCGCCGCATCAATCAAGTGCCGGCGGCGCACTGCGTTCGCGCCGGAGTTCGTATGCCGGAGATCGCGAATCAGCCAAAATTTTCGCCCAAACCAGCAAGCTTAACCATTTCGCATGGGGCTTCCTGGCGGTAGGAATCGCCTCGATGCGGAAGTAAAAACGCAAGCCCGCGTTGACGCGCGCTTGCCTCAACGAGCGCGCATTCATGACCTTGGCCGAGGCGCGGGAGACCATCGACGCAGGGTGGTACGGCTACAACCGGGTCCGTCCGCACAGCGCACGCGCCGACAGCGATCCGGAGGAATTTGCCGCTGCCTGGCAGGCTGCGGTGGCGTGAATTGTGCGTTCGCCATCGACCGTCCGCGCGATGTACGCGCTCACGCCTTCAAGCAGACTCTTGAGGTCGTTGGGACGGGCGCTGACGCGATCCGGGAGCAGCCGCAATACCTCTCTATCGGTTGTCCAAGCTTGACGCTTGCCGGTAAGCCGCGTAGCTGAATGGATATGGAACGCCAAGGCCGCCAAGGAATTCCGATGCGCGGCATCGGGCGCTGGATTGTGTACAGCCGGCCGCGGGCATGGCTGGGGATGGCGGTGGAGATTCCAGGGTTGCTTCGCGGCGTCGAACTTCCGCACGGCGCCAAATGCCTCGACATCGCAACCGGGCTGGGATGGGCGAGCGCGGGAATTGCGCGCCGCGATCCCTCCGCCCGAATCGTGTCGCTCGATTACGATGGAACTGTCCTGCCGCGCACGCGCGAATACCTGAGCGCGCACGGGGCTGCCGCCAACGCCGCGCCATGCCAGGCGGACGGCAAGCATTTGCCGTTTCGCAATGGCGCTTTCGACCTGGTGGTTTGTCTGTACGGACTCCATCACGTTTGCGGTTATCTCGATGCGCTTCGCGAAATCGCGCGCGTCCTCAAGTCCACGGGCACCTTCGCGTTGATCGATCCGATTCGAAAGGCCGGCAAGCCGCCTGGCGGGCATCATGGAACCGAAGTTCCGACCCGCGAGGAGTTGGGCCGAATGCTCCGGGAGGCCGGCTTCGAGACGGCGAGGTCGCGCGAGTCGCTTGGAAGGGTGAAAGCGATCGCGCGCAAGGCGAAGCCGGGGATCCTCGCGGCGTAACCTCAATCGCGCATAGCGGGGAGATTCGAGACCGCGCTCGGTCCTGGCGATTGTGGCAGCCGGTGCGGACGCCTGCGGTTTCGACCCGTCGTGATGAAAGTCGCGCGCCGCAGCGCGCGCGCGTGGGAGCAGGCGGGCCGCGCCGCATAATCCGGGATACACCTCATCTCGGATGGCGCGTTAGCTCGTCATCTCCAGCATGATCCTTTTCATGAACCAATCGAATAGCGTGACGGTGAACGCTGTATCGCCGTGGGCCGGACTGTAAATCATGCCCTTCGCAATCAGTCCATTCCGAACTGGCGCGACAGCAGTCACGCTCCATCCAAGCCGCTCCCCGCTCACGTACTCAAAGGTTGACATTACCTCAAGACGACGGCTATCTTCGCTGGTGGGCAAGGAACGGAGACCGTCGCTAGCCCAATTGTCCGTTCAAATCAGGTCGCTGGCTCGCGGCGGCGCGATCTTCTTCACCACTCACGCGATGAAAGAGATGGCAAAAGACGGCTTCGACTTGGCGGACATGCTCGCGGTTATCGGTAACGGCCGGATTGTCGAAGAACAGCCTAGCGAACGGTACAGAGTTGAAGGACGTACCAGCGACGGAATTGCGGCTGTCGCGATTTGCCAGCTTCAAGCGACAATCAGGGCCGGACGCCGAGTCTTTGTCATCACGGTCTGGAAGGTAGGCGCACGATGAAAGTTTCAACGATCAAGGCAAGGTGCAAGAAGTGCGGCGGAGCACTGGTTACGCGAACGGTACACGAGTACCGCAATGACGCCCTGATAGGGATGCCGGGCGTCGTGATTCTCGATGCGGTTGAGGAAGTGCGATGCGGGAAATGCGGCAAGGTGGCGGCCACCGGATTCTCTAACCTGGAGGGTCTCATCAGCGCCATCGCCGTCGCGCGAGTCGGAGCCGCCGCGAAACTCAACGGCCGCGATGTGCGATTCTTGCGCAAGGCGCTTGGGTGGCCATCAAAGGAGCTTGCGGCGAAGCTTGAGGTCCGCGATGAAACTGTATCGCGCTGGGAAAACGGGCGGGAGCCGGTTGGCCCAACGAGCGAAAAACTTCTGCGCTTGATCGTCGCCGAGTTCCTGGCCGAGAAAGCGCCCAGGCTGGACGTTGACGAGAAACAAATAGCTTCGATGCGAATTCGAACCGTGCGACCCGTCAAAGCGGTTGAGATGCGTTTCCGTTCGGTCTTAATGCGAACCGCGCGCCACCGCGAGCGCGCGTGGGAACAAGTGCACCGCGCCGCCTAAATCGTGAGGTGGAGCGGGCGACCGGGGTCGAACCGGCGACGTCCAGCTTGGGAAGCTGGCATTCTACCGCTGAATTACACCCGCTCTCCCGCGATCCTTAGCAAATCTTCCGCTACCCCGCCAGCGTGTCGCGCCGACTGTCATAAACATTGGAGATGTCCGGGGCATAAACATTTAAAGATGTCCGGTGGGGGTGGTAAGGCCGGGCGATGGAGAACCTCGAACAGCGGATATGGCGGGAGGC
>JBOHWK010000092.1:0-11955 GCA_050736715.1 Binataceae bacterium (SeqCode)
GAAGCGGAACTGCGCAGCGCGAGCGTGGCGCCGGTGCGGGTCAGGAACAAGGTGTAGCCTTCGCCGCGCGCGAGGAACTTCACTCGCGCATCGGTCTGGCCGCGATTCGCCTCGAACGTGAGCGGCAACCGACCGAGAAGGGAGGTGACGCGGGCCGTGGCGGCTGCACTTCCCCCTTCCCATTCATGGGAAGGGGGCAAGGGGGTTAGGTTTTGCACCGCCGCAGCCGCGTGCGATCGTAACGAAGCGCGCGCATGAACTGCGAGCAGCGATGCGCCCGCCGCAATCGCGATTGCGGCGATGGCGGCGATGCCGAACACTTTCCATGCGGACGATTTCATAACCAACCTCCCTCCTCGAAGCCGGCGTCTGGACCGATACGCTATTCCCCGATGCGCAACCGCCGTATCGTCCGCTACAATGTTCCAGATAGCCCGGTTTAAGTCAAGTCAAACTAATTCAGCGTGAATCAGTCGAACACGGCGTCCCACTCGATGCTGAGGAATTTCAGCACCGCTTCGGCATCGACCTTTAAGCCCCCCCAGTGAAAGGCGGCAGCCGGGACCGTTCGTCATCGACCGTTCACGGCCGCGTTTTGCTCTCTGTACCGCTTTCCACTACTCTCCGCCCATTGAGGCGAAAATCATGGAATTCGGAATTCAAATCGGAAACATGGAGCCGCAACGGTTCCGGGACATCGCACAGGCAACGGAGGCGCTCGGCTTCGATCTGATCGTGCTCCCGGACCATATCGTGATGGAAGGGCCGGAGCGGTCCTACGACCCGCGCGCGCTTGCCTACGATCCGCTCACGATCGCGGCAGTCATCGCCGAGGCCACCAAGAAAATCCGCATCGGCCATCTGGTGTTGTGCAACCTGTTCCGCCATCCCGCGATTACCGCGCAGAGCCTGATGACGCTCGATCACATCAGCGGCGGACGATCGATTGCGGGGCTGGGCGGCGGATGGACCGAGACCGAATTCCAGATGACCGGCATCGCGTTCCCGCCAATCGATGCGCGGCTGCGAATGCTCGACGAGGCGCTGACCTGTATCCGCTCGCTGTGGACCAACGAGCGCACGACCTTTGCCGGGGAGTTCTACCAGTTCAACGATGCGATCCTGTGGCCGAAACCGATTCAGAAGCCGCACCCTCCGATAATCGTGGGCGGCGGCGGCAAGGGCTTGTTGCGAATCGCGGCCAAGCACGCCAGCTACGTGAATATCATTCCGCCGCCGGGAAAGCCGGGCAAAATCTCGATCGAGAACATAAAGCGGATGACGGACCAGGCCTTTCGCGAGAAGTCCGCCTTCGTGCGCGATGAGGCGAAGCGGCTGGGCCGCAAGCCGGATGAAATCAAGATTAGTAACGTGATGTTCACGTTCAGAATCACCGATTCGCACGAGGGCACGGCCAAAATGGCGGGGATGATGGGACAAGCCTTTGGGATGGACTCCGCGGCGCTGTTGCAATCGCCCAGCGTGTTGATCGGGACGCCGGAGGAATGCGTCGCCGAGCTAAGGCGGCGGGTGAAGGAATGGGGGGTGGGACAATTCGTCTTCGGGTCGCTCGGCGGGATGGATCCCGATCAACTTCGGCGGCTGCGCGAGGAAGTCCTCGCGCATGTCTAGCGGGCGGTTACTCGCGCCGATCGAACCCCAGCATATTCATCATTTCCTGCATGCCTTGATCGACCTCGAAATAGTCGGTGTCGGAGGTGTACAAATGGGTTCCGCGCTGGTCCAAATCCCCGACCGTCACGATCTTCAAGATTCGCTCCGCGTTGACCATCAGCGGTTTTTCATTTTGGGTAAGGCGCATCCACATTATTTCTCTCGCTCCTGCCGAAAATTCTCGAATCGCGCGATGCGCCGCCGGACCGAGACCTTCGCCCGCTTGGGGCCACGAGCCAACGAGCTGCGCGGGCGCCGCGCGTCTTGCATCATAACCGCAACCGCTCCAGGCTGCCAATCATTTTGGGCTGTTTCCGGACCACTGGCGCTTTGCCGCGTTCCGTAGTAGAAATGGTGCCCGTATGAAGCGAATCGCAATGGTGGCAACCGCCCTGCTGCTCCTAAGCGTCCCTCTCCTTGTCCGCGCCGACGATTGGGAGCGGGTAGCGCCCGGGGCGTCGGGGGGATACTCCCAAGGCGCCGCCGCGGCCGCGGTGCCGGGGTTTGCGCAGGCGGCGGCGCCGCAATCGGCAGGCACCGACTTTCAAGTGCTGAACCGCGTCGTGGATTCGGTGAAATCGGCCCAGCCCAACAATGACCCATGCGGAATGATCGGGCTGCTCGCCGCCGTGGCCGCGACGACGCGCGATCAGGGCCTGACCCGGGACCAGCAACTCCAGGATGCCATCTGCGGTTTCAACCGGCTGGTTTCAGGAACCCACGCGACGCTCGAGTGGACGCAGGATTTCGCGGTGCTGATGGATCGCGAGATCGATTTCGCCTATCGCCATCCGGACATGACCGGCGCGCAAGTCATGACCTATTGGACGCGCGTTTGCGAGTCGCCGCTCGGAGTCGTCGCGCCCGCGCAGCAGCCCATCGAAAATCTGCCCACGCCATAATCGCCGCGCCGGCTCTACAATCGATGGCGATGGTTCCTGGCGCCACCGTTGCGGATCTCGATTCTTCGGGGTAGGTTCACCCCACGTTACATGTCCTCAAACTGCCATATCGCGGGGAGCGCGACAAATCGCGGTGCGCGATGAATCTTCGGCAGCCGCCAATTGCGGCATCGAAAATTCTTACACCCGCCAATCGGGAGATTGGCGTTCCCGGGCGCGCCAATCTCCCGATTGGCGCGCGATTCGGTACGGGTCTCCCATCCCAATCCCATCAGGTGACGGCTGCGCCTAGCCGGACTTTATTCGGCCATGTTTCGAATCACGTACAGCACGAGTCCGGCGTACACGATCAAAATCACGGCGTAGTACGGCTTCTGCTCGATTACCGGCCAGGCGAAATAGATGGGAACCGCGAGGACGATCGCGCAAAAGATAAGGGTTATCAGGCGGCGGAAGCTCAAGTTCGGTCGCGGTCTCCGGTTTCCACCGCCTCAAGCTGCCATATCCGGGACTGCGGAGTAAATCGCGCGGATACCTATCGTGCGCGATGCGCCCTATCGTTGGGGGGGTTAACCGCACCCTTCTCTCTCCAATCCACGTCCGCCGTCACGATGACCTCCGTTATGCCGCCGTCCATATCGCCGATCTTGATTGATCCCAGCCCATAGCCGTAGTCGGGGCTCGACCCACTAGTGAACTGAATCGTGCCGTTAAACAGACCACCCGGCGCCATGCCGGGCACAGTGCAATCCAGCCCGGTCATTAGAAAGTTAACCGGGTACCGCGGAAAGTCGGCAAACCCATCGTATTCCAGCGTCATGACGCCGTTGCCGGCCGCCGGCATACACTTGCCGGTGCTGGTACCGTCGTCCAACGCGGCGGTCTCGTCGATGCTCAACTCATAATTCATGGAAGTCACATGCGGCCTTTTGTCGGGGGTGGGGTTAGCCCCCAGTTCGCGAGCGCTTCCGATCATGCAATCGCAGGTATCGCCGGCGTTGCACGCGATATCGGCGCAAGGCGCGCCGGTGTCGGTCGATGAGCCGGCCGCGGCGGCGTCGATTGCGACGCTAACCGGCTCCTTATTCAGCGCATACCCAGCGCCGGCAATCGCCAAACTCGGCATAATGAGCAAACTCGCGGCGGCAATAACCGCTACGGTGCGCGTGGTTTTGAACGTTCCTACCTTCACCGCTTATTCTCCACTCGAGAAGAATATGGCAGATGCCCCCGAAATCGGTAAGGGGGCGCATACGCGGCCTATTTCCAGCGGGCCGGCGATGTGATAAAAATGTTGCAAACGCGGATCGCTCTCCTCCCATAATCGGGCGGTCGCGGTTTTAGGGTCAGCGGACGCTCCCCCGGCCGCTGGCCCTTCCTTTTTCAGAAACTGCTACCACTCAGTGTGGACCGTACGATGGGTAACGGTTCCCTCACCTGCGGCGCTCTCATCCGCACCACTGGGCTTTGTCATCTGCTTGAGCGCCATCTGCGCCGGCTGGTCGCCCGCCGCGGCGGCCTTTCGGTACCATTTCAATGCTTCGGCGTCGTCGCGTGGGACGCCCTTGCCGTAACGGTACATGCCCGCGATCATGAATTCCGCGCCGGTATCGCCTTGGGCAGCCGCCATCTTGAACCATCGGAGCGCCTCGGCTGGATCGGAGCCGGTTCCGCGTCCGTCCCGGTACATCATCCCGGCACGAGTCTGGGCGAACGCGCTCCCGTTGGCACCCGCATAGCGATACCATCTAAGCGCCATCGCGTAATCGCGCGCCATTTCGGGCCCGCCATTGTAGTAGATGTTCCCGATCCTGGTTTGTGCCTCTACGTTTCCTTCCGCCGAAGCCGCGCGGCAGGATCGCAAGGCGGCGGCAAGGTGATGGCTGGCGTAGTCGCGGATGCAGGAGTGAGAAGCCTCTGACATTTGCTGGCAATGCCCGGCTAACGGAACGGCGGCCACCATGAGCATTGCGATGACGGCGGGGACGGCCTGGCCGGCGTTAATCTTCATCGTCCGCTCATAACCGGCAACGTTGACACGCGTCAAGAGCGCCATTTCCTTAAACTACCCGATGCTCCTCGGCGACAAACAGCGCGGTGCGCGAATGGTCGATAAAGTTGCGCTCGTCCTCGATCGCGGCGCGCACTTCAGGCGACGCCATCGCGCGCTCCAGCGCCCCCCAATCGTCGAACCATAACTCGGCAACGCCATCGTACGACGGCATCCGCCCGCCGAGCGCGCGATCGATCGCATGGCTCTGCACGTATTTTCGCACGCCGGGAATCCGCGCGGCGATCGGGCCATGCACGTCGCGCCAGTAGCGATGAAACTCTTCCGCGCTGAGATTCGGCAATTTCGTGACGCAATAGACGAGCTTGATCATGACGATGCCCCTGCTCTGCTTCGCTATTTTAGCATCGTGCCGAAGATCGCGGCCGCGGCGACGGCAATTACGATTAGGCCCGCCGCCGCGAGCGCGAGTCCGATTAGCGACGCGCCCAGCGCCCGCAAGGTGGAAAAGCGATGGACCTCGCCAAACGCCTTGAGCCACACCACGACGCACCAGATTTCGAGCGGGATCGTCACGAGTGCGAGCGGCACGAGCGACTGCGCGTAAGCCATCGTCTCCGCCGCGGTTTGCGGTGCGTGCGCGGGCATCCCCGTAAACAATGCGATCGGGGCCGTGACCAGATTCATCGCGACCACCGGAACGTAGGACCAGGCGAGAGCGGCGCGCACTTCAACCGCCGTCGCGGTTCCGCCCAAAAGGCCGCCCAGCCATTGGAAGTAGGCCCCATTGATGTAAAGAAAGACAACCGCGAGGGCCGGCCACACGAACATACCGGCGAATGCCGCCAGCCGCATCGTGTGCGGGTCGAGCAGCGGAATCGTTTCGCCGCCGATCTTGAAGACGCCGGGATTGGGGCTGGCCGCCCACGACAGCATCGCAATCACGAACGACCCGCCGGCGACGAGCAGAATTACGCCCTCGCGCGGATTGCGATCGACGATCGCGCGGATCGTTTCGCGCGGCCGGATGCACATCCCGATAAAGGGAGAATCGGCCCAACTATGCTGCGGTTCCATCGGCGTCCCCCTACCCTGTCATCTTGCGGGCCGCCGCATCAATACGAGCGCGGACGGGAGAACTACTTGGGTGCTTTACCGCCACCCTTCAATTGAACCACCCCGCCTACCGGTTTGATCGTCTCGGCGTTGGTCGTCACGGTAAGCATCCCGGTGTCGGTCAGGCCCTTGGTCGGCGCCGACGGAGTGAAATCGATCACAATATTGCAGGTCTCTTTTGGCGCGAGTGAATCGGGCTCCGTGCAGGTCGTCGCCGGGTCCCGGGTGTAGTCACCGCTTGAACTGCCGATAGAGAAGCTCTGGAGCAGAATAGCCGAAACACCGGACTTCGCTGTGGCCGCGGCTTTGACCTTGAAGGTTTTCACCGTCGGCGAGTGAAGCGGCTTGTTCCCGAAGGAGCCTCTTGCGGGCGCGATCGAGAGTTTGGCCGGCACGGGGGTCACGGTCGCCATGGCCGTCGGCGTTGTCGTAGCCGTGGCGGTCCTTGTCGGCGTCGGCGTCTCGGTCCCGGTCGGCGAGAGCGTTGCAGTGGGTGACGGCGTTTCGGTGGCGGTGGGACTGAGCGTCGCGGTCGGGGAGATTGTGGCGGTGGGCGAAGGGGTGCGCGTCGGTGTGGTTGCCGGAGTTGCCGTTCGGGTGGCGGTTGAGGTGGCTGTCGCAGTCCGCGTCGGCGTCGAAGTGGCGGTGGGCGTAGGACTTGGCGAGGTTGCGGGACCGAACGCGTAGAAATCGCCGTGAATGTCCGCCGGTTCATACACGATGCCGTTCGCGTCGATTGCCGGCGATCCGTCCACAGAACCACCTATAGTAAAGTAATAATAGTGCGTGTCGGTGGAATTCACCGAATAGAAGTTGCCGTCGTCCGCGCCGAAATAAATCTCTCCGTCGGCGCCAATAGCCGCAGATGAGATGATCGAGCCGTTGAGCGGGCCACCGGCCCATTTGAGTGAACCGTTCGGATAGACCGCGTAAAAGTACCCATCGTAGGAACCAAAATAGATGGTGCCGTCGCTGGCTATCGCGGGCGACGCCCAGACCCAATCTCCCGTCGTATAGGCCCATTTGAAATTGGCTTGTGTGCCGGCATCGGTCAGCGCATACACATTGTCGTCGTTACAGCCGAAATAGATGGTGCCGTCGGAAGCGATCGAGGGCGACGAGTAAATGGGGCCACCCGCCAAATAGTACCATTTGAGCGCGCCGGCGGACGTTATCGCCCACATGACTTGATTGTACGAATCGCCGGCGTAAACGGTCCCGTCGGAACCGATCGCCGGCGACGAACTGATCACGCCGGCGGTATCGTAGATCCACTTCGCCGACGCATTCGTCCCGTTATCGGTGATTGCGTAAATCCCGCCGTCTTCCGAACCGAAATAGATCGTGCCGTCGGAACCGATCACCGGGTCGTGCGCTTGATTGGCATCGTCAATGTTATACACCCATTTCAGATGCCCAGTGCTGGCGCTCACCGCATAGAGACACTCGCCGCCGGTGCAACCTGCGGCGTCGGTTTCAGGGCCGTTGAAATAAACCGTGCTCCCATCGGCGCTAATCGCCGGGGAACTGAGGAACTCTTCTCCAGTTACATCGTACCATTTCACCGAACCATCGCCGGGGTTGAATGCATAAATCGTGGCGCCGGAATTAGAGGCATATACGGTTCCGTCGGGGCCGATCGCGGGGGAATTGTAGAGAAACGAACTGCCGGTGGAATCCAGCCACAACTGGGAAAGGGTGTTGTTCGCGGTGCTGTACGAGCTAAGGCCGGTATGGCTCGCGTCGTGATGGAACATCGGCCAGGGCGCCGCCGCCGTCGCGTGCGAGGCTTGAGAAATTGCGAGTGCGGCGATCGCAGCCGCGACGACGCATAGCATCGCCGCCATGCCAATCCGCACTCTCCCCGCTGGCGGAATCACTTGATTATCCTCCGTACTAACGGCCGGCCTTGAGAGCAGCATTGCAGATAATCACCTCTGGAGCAAACGAGCGCGGAGCGCCGCGTTTGGATTGGAAGGCTGGTTGCCGGCAATCAGCCCCGCTTGCCGAGCGATTTTAGTGCGCGGCGCGCAATGAAATTTTTCGGGTCAGTCTTTAGCGCCGCCTCGAAATAGCCGATCGCAACGGAAGCCCGGCCGGATTCCGCCGCGCACCGCCCCATCGCGAGCATCAGCTCCACGCCCTTGGCGCCGAACTCGCGCGCGCGCTTCAACGCCGCGAGCGCCTCGGCGAATTTTTCCAGCTCCGCAAGCGCCATTCCGGTTCCGAGCATCGCCTCCGCGTTGGCCGGATCGAGTTCGAGCGCCTCGCGATACATCGACAGCGCGTTGCGGCGCGCTCCCACGCGATGCAATGCGGCGGCTGCCGCGGCAAGCCGCGCGCCTTCGTCGCGCCATCCGCGCGGTTCGACCTCGACGGCAATTTCGGCGCGCGACACTTCCGCTTTCTTGATTTTGAGCTTCGCGCCCAGATAATCGCGGAGCCGTTCGATTACGGCGTCGGCGTCGATCTCCGCCTCCAGAAAAATCAGCCCGAGCGGATCGCCGACGTGATCCTCGCGCCGAATCACAATCGTCAACCGCCGGACGCTCCGTCCGGACGGCGGCGATCCGTCAGACGCGCTCATTGGGATCGAACAGCTTGCGGTATTCGTCGAGCGCGAAGCGATCGGTCATGCCGGCGATATAGTCCGCCACCACGCGCGCGATCGGTTCGCCATCGCGCTCGGAGCGCGCCAGGACGTGTTCGGGAATCTGGCGCGGCTCGGTCATGTAGGTCTCGAACAGTCGCGCGAGCACGCGCCCGGCTTTCTCGGTCATCCGGCTGACCCGGTAATGGCGATAGAGCCGATCGCGCATGATTTGCTTGATCTCGTCCACTTGCGGCGCCATTGCGGGGCTGAAGGCCGCCAGCGCCCGCCCCGCGCCGCGCACCTCATCGACGCTTTTCACGCCCGCACGTTCGATTTCAGCGGCGAGGTTCGCCATCAAATCGCTCGACATAGCGTCGATCATCCGAATCACCGTCTGGTAGCGGATCACTCGCGCGTGGGCCGTTGGGAATGCCTCCGCCGCCGCGGCGGCCGCATTGCGATAGAGGACCGAGCCGTTCAAATCGGCGGCGGTGAGCATTTGCGCTTTCAATCCGTCGTCGGCGTCGTGGCCGAGATAGGCAATCTCGTCGGCCAGATCGACAATCTGCGCCTCCAGGCACGGATAGGTTGCCGGATCGAATTCCCGCGCCGCAGGCCGATCCTGAAAATCCCCGTGCTTGACGATGCCCTCGCGGACCTCGAAGCTGAGATTCAATCCGCGAAAATTCGGATAGCGCACTTCGATCCAATCGATGGTGCGCAGGCTTTGCGCGTTGTGATCGAACCCCCCGTGCGGCGCCATCAGATCGTTCAGCGCCTTCTCGCCCGCGTGGCCGAACGGAGGATGGCCGAGGTCGTGCGCGAGGGCGACCGCCTCGGCCAGTTCCTCGTTCAGGCCGAGCGCGCGCGCGATCGTCCGCGCGATCTGCGCCGCTTCCAGCGTATGGGTCAGGCGGGTGCGGTAGTAATCGCCCTCGTGATTGACGAAGACCTGGGTCTTGTATTCGAGGCGGCGGAACGCGGCGGAATGGATCACGCGGTCGCGATCGCGCTGGAATATCGTGCGAATCGGATGCTCCGGCTCGGCGACGCGGCGCCCGCGGCTTAACTGTGAGAGCATCGCATACGGCGCGAGCGTCCGCGCTTCGATTTCCTCCTGATCGTGTCTGGTTCGCAGCATCGGAACTTATCTTATAAGCCATTCGCCTGCCCCCCAAAAGGCAAGGAGAACCGTATCGCTTCGCGTTCCCCCTTCCCTGAAGGGGAAGGGGGACAGGGGGTTAGGTCTCTGGGGATGCTACCACGAGCGGGGCGATCCGCCTATAATCGCGATGGTTGGCTAGAGGTGGGAGGTTGAGGAGCGGGCGAATCGTATCGCGTGCGGGTCTCGCGCTCGCGGTTACTATGGCGTTTAGCGCGTGCTCCACCTATCGTGCCGCGCCGATTCCCCCGCCGCACGTCTATCCCGGATACCAAACCGAAGGGACCGCCTCCTGGTACGGTCCCGGCTTCAACGGCCATCGCACGGCGAGCGGAGCGATTTACAATCAGGAAGACCTCACGGCGGCCTCGACGATCTTTCCGCTCGGTAGCCGCGTGATGGTCACAAACCTCGACAACGGCCGCTCGGTGGAAGTCGCGATTAACGATCGCGGCCCATACGTGAAGGATCGCAAGATCGACCTGTCGCATCGCGCGGCGGCGATTCTCGCCATGATCGGCCCCGGCACCGCGCCGGTGCGAATGGTCCTGCTGGCCGCGCCGGGATATTCGCGCCAGATCGGAACGCCGGCGCGCTATTTCGTCCAGCTTGGCTCCTTCGCCGAACCGGGTAACGCCTACCGCCTGCGCACGCGGATGGCCGTGTACTATCCCGACGTTTCCGTCGATCCGATCGAAGCGGGCGGCCGCCGCTACTATCGCGTCCGAATGGGCGCGTTCGCGACGCAAGCCGGAGCGCGCGCCCGCGCGGAAGATTCGGCCCGGTTCGGATTGCCGATGATACTCGTCTCGGAATGAACGCGCGGCGCCAAACCGGATTCGTTTCGCCGCGCCGCATCGCAATTGCCGCGATGGCGGCGGTTCTCTGCTTCGCCACGGGATGTTCGTATCTAATCATCAGCGGCGGCCGCGTCGATGAGGCCAAAGTCCGCCGCATCGAGGCCGACATCCAGACGCTGCGCCAACTCCATTTCAAGCATCCGGTCGCGATCACGGTGAAATCGCGGGACGAGGCCGAAGCGATGATGGAAACCGATCTGATGCGCGACAACACCCCCGAACAATTGGCGGCCGAAGGCGCGGCGGGCGCGATGATCGGACTCTATCCGCCGGGAATCGGCTTGAAGGCGGAGCAATTGAAGTTGCTCAAGAGCCAGGTCGCGGGCTTTTACGATATGCGCGGCAAAAAAATGGTCCTCGTGGCGGGCGCGGAGGGAATCGGATTCTGGGGCGATACCGCCGAATTTCTGATGCGGCGCGACATCGTCGGCCAGATGGTGCTGGCGCACGAATTGACCCACGCGCTTCAGGATCAGAACTTCGGCCTCGGCGCCGCGCTAGATCGCGTCAAGGACAACGGCGACCGGACGCTCGCGCTCAAGTCGGTCTGCGAAGGCGACGCGACGATCGCCGGCTTCGCCTACGTGATGGGCGGGATGAGCGCCGCCACCGCAGACTGGGTCGCTTCTAAATTGCAGGACTTGCCGGCCGCCCTGGCGGCCCAAGCGCCCGGCACCCCGCGCGGAATCGGCGAGCCGCTCCTCTTCCAATATTCCGCCGGCGTAAAGTTCGTCGCGGAAGCCTACCGGCATGGCGGATGGGCGGCGGTCGATGCGCTCTACCGGCATCCGCCGCAATCGACTCAGGAAATTATCGATCCGGCGCGCTACTTCGCCAATCCGGATGCACCCGCGCCCACCGTCAAGCTCGCGGGCTACGAAGGACTCATGCCGGGATGGAAAAAAATCGAGGATGACACGATGGGTGAACTGCTCCTGCGCGTGATCCTCCAAAACGAGCTGGGCGAGAATTCGCCATATGTGGGGCTGGCGTCGCGATGGCATGGCGACCAGATCGCGATTCTGACGCATGGCGAGGACACCAGCGTCATCTGGATGATCGCGTTCGCCGACGCCAATAGCGCCCACCGCTTCGCCACAGTGTACGCATCGGCATTGGATCGGGTGCGGAAAGACAAGCCGCCATATCGAATCGCCACGCGCGGCAGCGCGGTGCTGATCGCGATGGGCTACGCGGCGGATTATTTCGCCACGCTCGCCCCGGCGGTTTGGAAATCAAGCGCGATTGAGCCGGTAGCCCCCACGCTACCCCACGTCGCCGAGGCTGAAGCCCAGCGCGAGCATCCGCGCTAGTGCGGCGCGCGCGCCCGCGGATTCCTGACTTTCGAGGCTGGGGTCGCGGCGGAGCCATTCCTCGGCCATTCGGCGCGCCTGCTCGATCATCCGATGGTCGCGAACTAAGTCGATAAATCTGAGCGGTAATGCGCCCGCCTGCCGCGCGCCGAGCAGATCGCCGGGGCCGCGCAATTTCAGGTCCGCCTCCGCGACCGCCGCGCCGGTGGTGCATTCGCGCATCGCGGCAAGCCGTTCGAGCGCGACGGGTCCGGCATCGCGCGATGCGATTAGACAGCATCGCGAGGGCCGTTCGCCCCGCCCTACCCTGCCCCGCAGTTGATG
>JBOHWK010000093.1:0-6587 GCA_050736715.1 Binataceae bacterium (SeqCode)
GGGCGGCCGCCCGTCCGCGCTATCGAACAGGTTGATCGCCGGCGCCATTCCGCGCACATCGACGATTTCCTCGCGTTCCATCACCGGACGTTTGTCGGCCATCCAGCGCGGGCTGATGTCGGAAATCATTTCTTGCGTGAGCGCCTTGAGCCGCGCCTTGTCCCCGACGATTCTTCGCTCGAAGACCGCGTGATCGGCGCCGCGGCCCTGCGGTTCGTGGATCGACGCGGTGATCGAACCGGCGGGTGAGGCGCGTTTGAATGCTTCGTACAGCGTTTCCACGTCGCGGTTCAGATACTTCTCGGTCTCGAAGATCGTTCCCTGAATTGGCACGGTCTCGCGATGCTCGCGCAAATGAAAAGTCGGATTGGCGACATCGTGATGGCCCGACCAGGCGCCGGTGAGGATCGTGGAATGGCTCGGCCAGGTGATGCTGGGGAAGTTGACTATCGACCCGTGCGAGAGCATCGCGCCGCGTTCGATGAGGCCGGCGAGATTCGGAATCGCCTCGCGGTTGGTTTCGAGTTGATGGCGCAGTTCCGAATGCGACAGGCCGTCGAGCAGGAACAAGTAGGCGCGTGCCGGCGGCGCGGCGGAATCGTCGATCAGTTCGTCGAGCGGAACACCGTCCTGGCGCTTGATATAGACGCGCCCTGGAGCGCCTGCCGCGCCAACGCCGGCGATTTCCGGGAAGCGCATGAGTTTGGCGATTGTCGGCGCGATATCGACCGCGCGCGCCCGCAACTGAAAGCTTCCGCGCCGGATTCCGGGGCCGCAGAAAACCAGCGGCGCGCGCGATTGGACGACATCGAGCGCGCCGTGCTGTCCCGGCTGCACGCCGAACGTGTACGCCTTGGGGCTGATAATCAAGTCGGGGCCGCGCGGGCTGTCGAACACCTGCGCGATCCGTTCATAGGCGTAGGGATGAGTGATCGTGGACGGCTCCAGCCACGCATCGTTGGGATCGTCCGTGGGATGGCCGCTCGCGCGCGCGGCGGCGAGTTCCTCTTCGATCGTCGAAATAGCAAACGGGTCTTGGTTCGCGACGGGATTCTCGCCGATCTGCTCGACGATCTCGAACGACAGCGCGCCGCCCTCGCCCGCGATGCGCCGGAAGCGGATCATTCCGCGGCGCGACCAGACCTCGTAGGCGCCGGCGCGCCAGGTCGCCACGATATCGACTTGTTCGGCGGCGGGCGTTTCGGCGAGCAGCGCGAGGATCGTGCGGTCGCCGGATTCGCATTGATGGGGATCGAGTCCTTGTCCTCCCTTCCGTTCCGGTCCGTATTCTCGGGGCATTGCGGTAATTCTCTCCGTTGCGCGGCTCTATTCTGCCACGCGGACCCACGCGCCTGTAAAGAGGCGCTCCAAGCGGTTACAAAAACCCGACCGCGCGCCGTTTGCACGCGCCGTGGATTCCGGCAATAGTGGGAGCCGGGTTTGGGAAAGGAATTACGGCAATGGCGCTTAATGAAGATTCCGCATTCGAGTCCCGCATCGGCAAGGGAACCAAGGTTTCCGGCAAGCTCAACTTCCGCGGCCCCGTGAAAATCGAGGGCGAGGCGGAAGGCGAGATTACCGGCGACGAAATCACGATCGCCAACGGCGCGACGGTCAGCGCCCGGATTTCGGCCGCGAAGGTCACTATCGCGGGGGCCTTCACCGGAGAAGTGACGGCGCGCGAGCGCGTGGAATTGACCGCGACCGCGCGCGTCAATTGCACGATCAGCACGCCGAGCCTGGTGCTGAACGAAGGCGCGCAATTCGACGGCGACTGCAAAATGCCGCGCGCCAAACTCGCCGCCTAGCAAACCGGCGCGCTACTTCGGCGCCTTGCCGGTCCCGGTCATCGGCACCGTCTGCATCAGCGGCGGGTACTTCTTCACCTGCGACGGATCGACGTTGTCGTAAACCACCAGATTGCCCGTGTATTTCATCGCCGCGGATGGCGTGAACGTCACCTCCACAATGCAAGTGCCGGGGGCCACGCCCTTGGACTTCGGGCCAAGCTGCTGCTGGCAATTCATTGTAACCGCGAACGCATCGGGCGTGGCGGACTGCGCCTCGATTACGATCGGCGACGCGGTCTTCTTCTTGGTGATCTTGCCGCCGTTGGCGATCTTGAGCGTCTTCATTTTGCTCGATCCAACGGTCACCGAGCCGAAATTCAGGCGGCTCGGCTGGATTTTCAGCTTGCCGGCGACCGGAGTGGGAGTCGGCTCAGGAGCGACGATATTGAAGCTCTTGGAATCGCTGGAAGCGTTGTACTGAGATGTCGCCGCGAAATTCCCGGTGAGCGTCATAATCCCGGCGCCGCTTGGCGCAATCGCGCAACTGGCGTTTCCGTTGCTGTCGGTCGCCGCCTCGCATCCCTCGCCGCCGATCGCGAAATTAACCGTTTGGCCCGAAAGCGTGGAGGCCGGAGTGGTGGAAACATCGCTCAGGTTCGCCTTCACCATCACCGATTGGCCGGGCATCGTACTCTCCGGGCTGCCATTCAGCGTGAGGAAAGTCACATCGGTGCCCGGTCCCCAAGTTACCACCGCCTGATTAGACAGGACGGACGAGTCGGATACGGTGACCGACGCGGTAATCGTATCGGTCCCCTGATGCGCTCCAATGTAGGTCAGTATCGCATTGCCGCTGGAATCGGTGCTGGAAGAGAGCGTCTGGGCGTTGGCGCCATTGATCTGGAAGGTGACCGGAGTGCCCGCCGCGACGGGCGCGAAATGAAGTGTCGCGGTAAGGCTGATGGGGCTGCCTTGCGCGGCATCGTCGGCAAACGACGTGGGGTTGAGCGAAAGGGACGGGGCGGGATTCGACGCGGTGTAATTGCATTCGCCGTTTGTATCGGTAATCTTCCAAACCGCAACGCCCGCCCCCACGTAAATGCATCCGCCGGGTCCGGTGATCATGGAACCGCCGCCGTTTGCGATGATTGGCGCCCCGGCAGTGGGCGGAGAAACCGTCAAGTCGGCAACCCCAACCGTTTCAGGCGTATTCGGAGTGATGTTCGTGTTGGCGGCATAAGTTGCGATCAGGTATTGCGCGTCGCCATTCGTCTGCATCCCGAACGCCGGCCCTCCGTAGATTGGGAGACTAAACGTTGACACCTGCCCGGGATTGGCGGAGTTGGTTCCAGTGACGACCGCTTCCTGGGGAGTAAGGTATTCGTTCACATAAATGGTGCCGCCGGGCGCGAAATCGATTTCGCCGTTCGGCGTTGTCGGCATGGTCGCATAAACTGCCGTCGTCGGCGAATCGGTATCCAGCCCGGAGATTCGCCACAAGTCGGCATTGTCCGCGCCTGCGCCATAACATGAATCGTCGGTGAACAAGTCGCCACTAATCGAGTCGATTGAAAGCGGAGAGGCGCAGGTGAGACTCGAGGCCACCGTCCTAATAATCGCCCCCGTGGTGGGATCGATTTGGAACACGGCGCCGGTCGTGAAATCGCCGGTGGTGGCGTCGCGAGCGCTGTAGAGGTTGCCGCTACTGTCGAAGACCAGTCTTCCCAAGGTCGGTCCGAGCGTGGAGAGAAGATATGAGTCGCCGGCCACGCCGCCGGTGGACGGGAACTTGTACAGATTTCCGTTCACTTCGTCGCCGGCATAAAAATTTCCGCTCGAATCGAACGCCATTCCGTAAACGCCCGGGCATCCGCCGACATTGATGTTGCCGAAGGAGAAGTTCTGCGCGAGGAATCCGCTCGCGTACGGCGTCGCGACGAATCCCGGCGCCGCCACGACGGTGTTGGAGCATCCCGGCTCGGGCGCGCTATCGAACGTGACCATGCCCGTTTCCGGAAACGCCAGGTTGCCGTCGGTCACATCGACCGCGGAATAGGTAATCGTTTCGTTGTTCGAATCCACCGCGGTGAATTCGATCATGCCGTTGGAGTCGGTCACCGGCGGAATTGGCCCGGTGATTACCGAATTGCCTCCTGTCTGGACGATTTGCACCGTTTTTCCAGGGGAGGGATTGCTCTTCGAGTCCTCGAGCGTCACGGTGATGTCCACCGGCGTCGCGCCATCGGCGGTAACTGTGCTCGGAAACGCGTTCAATCCGGCCTGCGCCGCCACCGGAGTCACGAATGGCAGGCTGGGCTGCTCGCCGATCGTGATGCCGTCGGTAGTGTCGGTGGCGGTCAGCGTCAGGTTTTCCGGCGTCGAATCGGTGACCGTAAAGAGGACGCCGCCGTTGGAATCCGAAACGCCGCTCGACGGGGCGATCGTCGCCTGATTGCCGCCGTTTGCCGCGAGCGTAACCGTCTTCCCGCTGACGGCGATTCCGTTGCTGTCATACAGATGCACATTGACTA
This sequence comes from Binataceae bacterium (SeqCode), assembly GCA_050736715.1. Taxonomy (GTDB): domain Bacteria; phylum Desulfobacterota; class Binatia; order Binatales; family Binataceae; genus Binatus. The sequence continues at coordinate 4,322 of JBOHWK010000093.1, forward strand.
CGGTCTGCGAGGTCCCATCGGCCGGCTCGCCGGAAGGGTCCGGCGCGCCCGCGGGCCACAGCCAGTTCTGCAATGTTGGCGTCACTTCCGATACGGTCCCATCGACCGCGCCCGCAGTCTGATGCGAAAGGCCCGCGTACATCGCGTTCAAATCGGGCGAGCCGAGTCCGACGTGGGAAAAATCGCTGCTCAAGGCGGCAGCGTTGTGAAACGCGCCGCTATTGGCAAGCGGGTAGAGGACCGGGTTCGCGAAGCCCAGATTCGTGCCATCGGCCTCATTCAGCAGCGCGGTGTACGCCGCCCACGCGGGCGCGGACATACTGGTGCCGCCGTATTGTTTGCCGTTGGGACAGCCGCCGTTGTCGGCCTGGCAAATCTCCACACCGTGGAACGGATCGGCGTTGCTCACCACGTCGGGAATCGATCGCATCCCCGAGGCAAACCCTGATTGATACGGCGGCGCGCTGAAGAAGCGGCTGGTGCCGAATCCGCCCTGTCCCGCCGGCGGCGAAGTCGTCGCATCGTTCCACCAGGTTTCGGTCCCGTAACTGTATCCCGGTCCGGGCGCGTACGAGCTGCCGCCGACTGCGGTAGCATTGGGCGAATCGGCGGGCACGGAGATCGTGTTGGGGCTGCCGTCGAGACAGGCGCTGCCCGAATCGCCCGCGCCGTTGAACACGCTGATTCCAGCGGTGGCGGCGTTCTGGAAAATCGTATCGATGCTATCCACGTCGGCCTGCGTGGTTTGATCCTCGCAATAGGCCCAACTGTTGCTGATGATTGTGACATGATCGTCGATCATCTGGTTGAGCACGTCCTGAAAACTGCCGCCCGAAAATCCCCCGCCCGCTCCCGTAAACGGCGCATCGTACACGACTACGCGGGCGCCGTGCGCGACCGTCATTACGGTGTCGATATCGAGCAGCACTTCGTCTTCGCCGGGACCGATCGAGGCGCCGCCATCGACATTCACCTCGCTGAGATTGCCGATTTCAGTGGCGGGCAAGCCGGCCAAGTTCAGATAATCGCTTACGTCGGACGAATTGAAATTGTCGAATTCGACCAGCCCGATCGTCTGTCCGGCGCCGTCGGATTGATACCAAGGCGAGGGCGAAGCCGTGGGAGCTGAGAGATTGGCGGTCGTGCCGCGGGCCGGCGAGGTCTTATCCAATCCCGGGAACAACTGACACGCCGGAATTTGCGCGTTGATGAGCGTTCCATATCCCGCCGCGTTCGCATTTGAATTGATGCAGGAGGCAAGCATTCCAAGGATGCACGCCTTGCCATTGGCGGTATTCGGATCGAGGCCGATAAAATTGGCGAGCAGGCCGATCTCGATCGCGCACACCGAGGAAAAAATCGCGATATGGCCCGGCTTGGGCTGCGCATAGTTGGAAAGGCCGCTAATTGCCTCGACCATCGGTGCGAGGTCGCGCGGTAGGGCGGGATCGATGTCATTGGCATGGAAAGTCTGCTTGCCGATTCTGTAGTCCGCGATCCGCACGCCGAACGCCCGCTCCGCATCGGTGCGCGTCCCGCGCGCGGTGACGGTCAGCCGGTTAATGGACCGCTTCACAATGTGGAACCCGTTGGCGCGCAGGTAACTAATCACCGCGCCGTAATCGCCGCGTGAGGGGCCGAATCGGTCCGCGATCTCGCGTTGGGTCAGGAACCGATGAAATTTCGGCGAATGGGGATTGTAGAGTGCGTGCAGGTTGCGCTCGAAGCCGGCCTGATCGTCGCGGTTCAACGTTAGCGTGATGGTCAGCTTGGCGCTGGCCGCCGTTTGATCCGGCGCTAATTTCGCCATTGCCAACGCCGGCAGAACGTTGCCCGGAATCCGGACCATCGCCGCGTCGCCATCTGGCGCCGCCTTCGCCGCGGCTTTGGAAGAGCCGTCCGCAACGAGAAGCAGAGCGCCGAGGAACAATGCGCCAAGAATCCGAGCGGTCGCGACAGAAATTGAAACTTTTCCACCCAAGCGAATCATCGAATACACTCCAAAGCGAATGGCGCCGCCTATTTTACGCGGAGAGCAAGGCAGAGCTTCCGGTAACGGTTTGCCGCCAACGCTCGCGGAAGGATAGAACCCTTCGATTGATGAGTCAAGGAAAATCGCATTGGAAGTGCCGGAATCGCCCGGCCGGGCTGGCGCGGTGTAGCCGGACTGGCGTAATAAATGAATCGCGATGAGCCTCCGCGCCAAAACCGCGATCGCCGGTCTCGGCCAGACCCGGATGGGCAAGGTTTTCGACCACCCCAGTCC
>JBOHWK010000094.1:0-49873 GCA_050736715.1 Binataceae bacterium (SeqCode)
CGCCGCCGCCAACGCTGACCCGATCGCGCAACTGAACCGCAAACCAACCCTCGAACAATCCATCCTAACGCTCCAAAAGGAAGCCAAGTTCTTGCTATTCAGCCATTTTTCCGCACCCTGCTAGAAAAGGACCCGCCACCCTCGATGCGCGGGATCGTATGGTTCCGGCTCCCAGTCGCAGGCGATGTCAGGGAATGGAGCTTTGATACTTGGCGCGCGGTCGTGCTCGGCAAGGCGTTAGACCCGCGCGTCGAAGTACTTGCCAAAAAAAGCGCTACGCCCGGGATGAGCAATATCGTGCTCATCAACGCGGGGGACGTGGACGGCAAATTGCCGGCGAGAATCGATTTGCCGGCCTCTTGCACGGTAGCCGATGGAATCAATGGCTACACGCTCGGATACGATCGTTCCGGCTTATCGCTCGAACGTGAGCAGGCCGGACTTTTGCACGGGCATAGTCAGCGAAGGATCGGCTGGGTGCGCTGCACGCCCGATCAGGTGGCAATCCATGCGGAACCTTAGCCTTATACTGATAATCGTCTGTATCCTTTCCTGCTCATCCTTTTCAAAAGTTCTCGCCTGTGCGCAGGTGTTTCCGTGGCAACTGCTCGACGATCGCGCGGCCACGCTTAATACCATGCCGGTCGATAACAGTTTCGCGTTCGCCGCCGCGCATCTAGTTCCGCGGCCAAAAGACAATTTGCGGCCGGTGGAGCTAAAAGACAGCGACCTACAGGAAAGAGCGCAGCAGATATTCTACGCCCAACGGCGGGGATCGCCGAGTAATAGAGTCGATTACAACACATGGCAGGTCAATTGGAACAAGGCATACCGCGAGGCCAAAGCCGAAGTCTTCTCCAGCGCGGAAGCGGAGGGACTGTCCGACGATCAGGACGCGATTGTGCGGCAAATGCGCCAAGCCAAGACAGGCGATCAGGCCTTCAAGGAAGGTGCGGCGCTGCCGATTGCCGTCCGGCTCTATACCGCCGGCGCCGTCGATTATCACCGGGGCGACGCGGCCAAAGCGATCGCGCGATTCCGAGCGATCCTTCGTCTGCCCAAAGCAGATCGCCGTTCACGTTCCGTATGGGCCGCATTTATGCTCGGCAGGCTTTATGGACAAGCCGGCAAGGTGCGCGAAGCCGCGCGCGAATTCGCATTGACTCGCGCGCTCGCGATCGAGGGCGCGCCCGACCCGTTGGGACTGGCAGTGGCAAGCTATGGCGAGGAAGCCCGGCTTTATCTCGATCGTGCGCATAAACTCCTCAAAAAGGGCGGGAAGCTGCCACCGAACCTGCGGCGTCCCTACGGACGCGGCATTGCCACTGCGGTAAGTCTTTACGCGGAACAAGCGGCTCGGGGATCGAGAAGCGCGGTTGCTTCGCTGGGGATCGTGGCGAATGAGGTGCCCGACACTCAGACAAAACTTTCCGCGTCGATTTCCAATCCGATGGTTCAGCGCCTGCTCATTGCCCGCGCGATAACGGGGTGGGCGATGTACAATCCTCCGGACAAGCCCGGCGACTCGCTGCTCTCTGAATTGGTCTCAGCAATGGAAAAGCGCGGCCCTCGGAAAATACCGGAGGCTGACGAGCTGGCCGCGCTCGCTTACAACTCAGGAAACTACCGCCTTGCGAGCCACCTCGTGCGACAGACGAATACTCCGCTCGCGACATGGATAAAAGCGCGGCTCGCCATGCAAAAGGGGGATACTGCCTCGGCGATCGAACTTTACGCCGAAGCGGCCAAGGCCTTTCCCGCTTCGGGAGACACCGTTACTTCGGACGAGGCGGACCACGCCCTGCTGGTTGGAGAAAATGGCGTCCTTACGCTATCGCGCGGCGAATATATAGACGCCTTGAATCAGCTCTATCCATATTCAGCGACGTACTGGGGAGATGTCGCGTATATCGCCGAACGGGTGCTGACCATCGATGAGCTTAAGAAATTTGTCGATACCCACGCGGATACCGCGGTAAAACCATTTGTCTCTCTTCAGAATATTTCGCTTCCTTATCCCCCAGGGGATATAGAGGTGGAGTCCGGCCCGTGGTTTTACAGTTGGGATAGTAGGCTGGAGCGGAATCCACAGGCTCGGCTGCGTGGCCTTTTGGGACGGAGGCTCGTGCGGGCGGGCCGCTATCAGGAGGCCCTGAAGTATTTCGCACTGCCAGAAGAGAAGCCCTCCGCGCCTAAAATTCGGAAGACGGCGGGAGTACACGGCTTGTCGATAGGGCGGCCGCACGCAATTACTCGTTTTGGGGCGGTGCGTACCGGAAAGAGCGAAGCTGTGGTTATGGCGCTCATTATGGACGATGCGGGCCAAGAGAATGTTCCACAAGCACGGAAGCAGGCCCCTGAGGCCCTCAAAGATGTGACCAACTATGTGAAGGCGCTGCATGATGCGAACACCGGCCAGTCGAGCGTTAACCGCGCCCGTGGCTGGTACCGAGCAGCGGCATTACTTGGCAATTATAGTTCCGGCATGGAAATAATGGGTTACGACGGTGAGCCGGATTATTACACATTTGGCGCCGGCCAATCGTCCCTTCCTGTTCCCAACGCATTCATAACCAAGGACGAGCGCCGGCGTTTCAAAGCGACTGTGGCGAAGCCTGATTTTCCATTTCATTATCGGTATCTCGCCGTCAATGAAGCAATCCACGCCGCCGATCTGTTGCCGCCACGTTCGCAGGCATTCGCCGCCGTTTTGTGCCAAGCCACTTCCTGGATGATTGACGGAGAATCGTGCCCTGAGAGCGCCGTGAAATTGCGCGCATTGCCCACGTATCGCTTGGCGGCGTCACGTGCGGGCGCTCACCGCAGGTGGGAACGATGGTGGGGATCGTGGGGAGGCGAGGTGGCAGTAACTCGCCAAGATCTCACTTGCCAACTCTACCAGCGGTATCTAAAAGAAGGCGCGGTGGTGCCGTGGGCGACGCACTTCGGGCGCCACTGTCCCCAACCGGATTTCGTGGAAGCCGCACACTTTGTACAAACCGAGGCGGCCCGGCAAGTCCGCCGCCGCCATCGCGCGATTCGCCACCGCTTGCTGCTCGCCCTCGAATTACTCGTGCCGCTGTTGTTGATTGGCGCAGGCGCCGTTTGGTTTCTAAAGCGGCGCGCGGCGCGGCCCGGCTGAGATCGCATCGCGCCGGCGTTGCTCCCGCTGCGCCGTTGATTTCGTAACCACCGGTGGCTACCATTGAGTAATGAAATCGGTCGGCGTTAAACAATTGAAATCAAGGCTCTCTGAATACCTGCGGCTCGTCCGGAGCGGCGAGACGGTGCTCGTTTCCGACCGTGACGAGGTGGTGGCGGAGTTGCGGCCGGCGCGCCGGCAGCCGGGCGCGGGAAATTCACTCGATGAGCTGCTGGATTCGCTGGCCGCGCGCGGAGAAATAACCCGCGCCAGCGCGCCGAAGCGCCGCTGGAAATGGAAAGCAGCCGGACTTGGCCTCGCCGCCGGGTCCGCAAATGCTCTCTTAGACGAAATTCGCAGCGACCGGTGACGCGGCGATGCCTGCCTGTCTTTATCTCGACACCTCCGCTGTCCTGCGCGCCGTCCTGGAAAATGGCACCAGCCCAGAGGTCGAAGCCTCGATCGCCGCGGCGCCCGCCCTCGTTACGTCGCGGCTTGCTCCGGTCGAAGCTTCGCGCGCGCTTCATCGCTTGCGGCAACTCGGACGGGTCGGCGAAGTGCGGCTCGCCGATGCCGAGCGCGCGGTTAACGCGTTGTGGGCGCGGTGCGAGCTTTGGGAGTTGACGCCTTCGGTGTGCGAGAAAGCACGCCAAGTGGCCCCGGGAAAATCGCTTCGCACGCTTGACGCCCTTCATCTTGCAACCTTCCTATTGGCCCGAGAGAAAATCGAGGGGCTCAACCTTCTAACCGTTGACGCTCGGCTAAGAGCGGCGCTCGGCGGGGTTTAGAGCGGCGTCTTGCGCGCCGCGCGGAATCATTTGACGCCCCCGCCCGATGGTAATAGCTTCCCATCGCGGGGGAGGCGGCGGCGCGATTCGCGCCGCCGCGAATGAATCCGATGCGGCGCAAATCATTCAGCTCGATGCTCAAGCGCGCGCTGGCCGCAGCCGTGGCGATCGTCCTGTGCGCGCCCGCGATTGACGCTGCCGCTGCGGCGCCCGTCAACGTCGGGCCGGCGCGCCAGAAATTCGTGCGCCGCGCGCCGCCGCCCAAAGCGATCGACTGGGACCGCATCACCCAGGAGGCGACCGAACTCCTGTCGAAGTACATTCAGATCGACACCACCGATCCGCCCGGCAACGAGCTGGCCGCCGCCAAAATGCTCAAGGAAGAATTCCTCGAGGCTGGAATCCCTGCGACCACTTGGGAGCCGAAGCCGGGCCGCGGAATCGTCGCGGCGCGCCTGCGCGGAATCGGCCGGCATTCCAAGGCGATCGTTCTCCTGAGCCACCTGGACGTGGTGCCCGCCAATCCCAAGGAATGGTCTGTGCCGCCCTTTTCCGGGCAGGTCAAGAACGGAAAAATCTGGGGCCGCGGCGCGATCGACGACAAAGGGCCGGGCGTGATCGAAGCGATGGCAATGATCGCGATCAAGCGCGCCGGCATCCTGCTCGATCGTGACGTGCTGTTCGTGGCAACCGGCGCCGAGGAGGCCGGCGGCAAGGAGGGCGCGGGCTGGTTCACTGACCACCAGCACGCGATCTTCTCCGACGCCGGCTACCTGCTCAACGAGGGCGGCGCGATCCGGGCGCGGCCGGGAGGGCGCAAGGTTTATCTCGTCGCGGTCACGGAGAAAACTCCGCTCTGGATCAAGCTCACCGCTACCGGCCCCGCCGGCCATGCGTCCGAGCCGCCGCCGGAGACGGCGGTGACGCGGCTGGTGCGCGCGCTCCAGAAAGTTATCGACTTCCGGACTCCCGTGCGGGTCACCGGCCCGGTGCGCGACTACTACCGCGCGCTGGCGAGGATCGACGGCGGGCCGAAGCAATATCTCGACCTCGCCGCCGCGCTCAAAAATCCCGCCTACCTGCGGAAATTCCTGTCCGGCCCCGGCCGCAGCGCGCAAGTGCGCGACACGATTACGCCGACGATTCTCGCCGCCGGAATCGATACCAACGTGATTTCCCCGTCCGCCTACGCCGAACTCGATTGCCGCCTCCTGCCGGGGGACGACCCCGCCGCGTTCATCGCCAAGCTCCGCAAGGCGATCGGCGACAATTCGATCCGGCTCGACATACTGCTGAGCTTTCCGCCCGCCGCGTCGCCCTCGCGCTCTCCGTTGATGACGGCGATCGAGACGCTGGCGCACCGGCACGACGATGCGCAGGTGGCGCCGGCGATGACGATCGGATTCACCGACAGCCACTATTTCCGCCGAAAAAAAATCGTTTCTTACGGATTCATGCCGATCGAACTGACCGCCGCCGAGACTCATGGCGTCCACGGCATCGACGAACACATCAAGGTGACCGAATTGGGCGAAGGGATCCGCCGGATGGTGGAGTTGCTGCGCATCTTTGGAGGCCGTCCCTGATCGGGCACGCGCGATGATTCGGGCTGGAATCGGCTATTCGAGCGCGCGCAATCCACGCACCGCGGCCGCCGAGGCGGCGGCTGCGGCGCTCGCCGCCGCGGGTTTGGAGCGCGCCGGCGGCGTTCTATGCTTCGCCACGGCGGCCTACGGCGGCGCATTTCCGATGATTCTCCGGGAAGTCGCCGCCGGCGCGCGAACGATCGATATCGCCGGATGCTCCGGCGCGGGCGTAATCGCGGGGGAGACCGAAACCGAGACCGGACCCGGCCTCGCGGTGCTGGCTTTCGGGGGCGAGGAACTGCGCGCGCGGCGATTTTTCGTGCCATCGCTTCGCGGACGATCCGATCGCGTAGCCGCGGAGATCGCCGAGGCGGTCCGTCCGGGGCTTGGCGAAACGAATCTGCTCATCCTGTTCGCCGACACCTACCGCATTGAGGCCGAGGCCACGCTCGGCGCGCTGGGGCGCGAATTGCCCGGCGTCCCGATCGCGGGCGGCGGCGCCGGCGAGGACGGCTCGCTCGGCGAGACCTTCGTCTTCTGCGGCGACGTGGCCAGCTCCGACGCGGTGTCCGGGATGTTGCTCTCGGGAAATTTCGGCCTTTCGATTGTCAGTTCAATCGCATGTGCGCCGCTCGGCCCGCTCCATCGCGTAACGGCAATGCGGGGGAATTTCGTGACGGAACTCGGCGGGCGGCCCGCGTTCGAGGTATTTTCCGCAGCCGCCGGGCCGCTGGCCGACGACCTGAAGCGCGCGGTGGCGTTCGTCTTCGCCGGAATTCCAATCGCGGCCGGCGCCGAACGGCTCGAACGCGGCCAATTCCTCGTGCGCAATATCATCGGCGCAAGCGAGGAGCATGGCGCAATCGCGGTCGCCGCGCGCCTCAAAGTCGGCGATGAGATAGGCTTCGTACTGCGCGACGCGGCCCACGCGCGCAACGATTTGAAGGCCGCCCTCGAAGAGGCGGCGGCCGGCTTCGATTCGCCGCCGGCGTTCGGCCTGTACACGGATTGCGTCTCGCGCGGGTCGTCGCTCTACAATTTATCCGGCCACGATTCGGCTTATATCCGGCGTCAATTGGGAGCGTTCCCGATGGCGGGATGGTTCAGCGGCTTCGAGATTGGCGCGATCGGCGGCCGGCCCTCGATCCTGCAATATTCGGGCGTGCTCGCGATGATTTCGAACCGGAAGGCGTGACCCGCGCGATTAGGCGGGGCGCGGATCGAGCTTGCGCGCAACGATTGTCACCATCCGATGGGTGAAAAATAGTTCGCCCCCGATCTTCCGCGGATTCGTCCCGCTCCGGTCTTCCTTGAGGTCACGCTCGATCATTGCGAGCGCCCGCGCCGCGCGATCGGGCGGCGTCTGCGCCGTCGCGAGCCAACGATTCACGGGATTGGGCACGTCCTCGGCCGCGACGCTCACGATGTCGCATCCCGCCTTAGCGATTGCCGAAATCAATTCGCAAAGCGGAAGGAACCGCGTGTGGGAAGTGTCGCGCAGGCGTTCGAATTCGTTGTGATAGGCGGCGCGCTCCGGATGCTCGCTCGCGACGATGTCCTCGACGGCAACCTTTCCGCCGGCTTTGCAAACCCGCGCCATTTCCGCCGCCACGCCGGCGGGATTCTCGAAATGATGGAACGACAGGCGGCATACCGCCGCGGCGAACTCGCCATCGCCGAAGGGCAGGCGCGATTCCACGTCCGCCCGCATGAATCGCGCGTTCGATATTCCCCGTTCGGCGCGCATCCGCTCCGCGATTTCCAGCGGCGCCGCGGTCAAATCCACCCCGACGACGTCGCGGCATCGCGCGGCAAATGCGAGCGCAACGTGTCCCGGCCCCGTCGCGAGTTCGAGCACGCGATCGGAGGTGGCCGGCGCGACGGCATCGACCAACCGGCGGATGCGATCCGGGTCCTTGATGGTTGGCGATGCGGCGAAGGCTTCGGCCTGCCGGGTGAATTCTTCCTGGACGGTCTCTTTGTGCGCCATGCGGCCCTCGCTTCTCGCGCGAAACGCCATTGTGGCGAGCGCCGCCGCGGGCGATCAAGCCGCGCCACCGCCGTCCGTGCGGCGCTTGCACTGGGCAAACCGTAAATGCTACCTGAAGATGGCCAAATGCCACGGCCTAACACTCGGTAGGCACGGAGGATTGTCACGATGGACTTCGGATTCTCGGAAGAACAAGAGATGCTGCGCGATGCGGCCAAGCGTTTTTTGGCCGACAACTGCCAGAGCAAATTCGTGCGTCAGGCGATGGCTGACGATTCGGCTCACGACAAAGCATTCTGGAAGAAGCTGGTCGAACTCGGATGGCCCGGCCTGCTCATCCCGGAAAATTACGGCGGGCAGGGCGGCAGCTTTCTCGACATGACCGTAATCATGGAAGAGGCCGGCAAGGCGCTCGTGCCGGGACCGTTCTTTGCCACCGCGCTGCTCGGCGCGCCGCTTGTAATCGCGGGCGGCTCCGACGACTTGAAGAAGCGGCTCCTCCCCCAAATGGCCAAGGGCGAATATATCGGCACCGTCGCAATTGCCGAAGCGCCCGGCCGTTTCGACGCCGAGGGCATCCAGATTAAGGCCACCAAGAGCGGCGCCGATTACGTCATCACCGGCGAGAAATTCTTCGTGCCCGACGCGCACGTCGCCAACGGGATCGCGACCGCCGTCCGCACCGGCGGCAGCGGCGAGAAGGGCATTACGATTCTGGGCGTGCCCGCCGACGCCAAGGGCCTTACGATTACGCAATTAAAGACCGTCGATATGACGCGGCGGCTGTGCCATCTGAAGTTCGACAATGTAAAAGTTTCCGCCGCCGGCCTAATCGGCAAAGAGGGCGAGGGCTGGCCGATCCTGCGCCGCACGCTCGATATCGCCACGGCGGGGCTGACGGCCGAACTGGTCGGCACGGCGCAAAGGGCGCTCGAAATGTCGATCGAATACGCCAAGACCCGCGTCCAATTCGGCAAGCCGATCGGATCGTTCCAGGCCGTCAAGCACAAATGCGTCGATATGATGGTCGCGGTCGAGAACGCCCGCTCGCTCGCCTACTACGCCGCATGGACGGTCGATACGAATAACCCCGAGGCGGCGACCGCCGTTCCGATGGCGAAGGCGTACGCCTCCGACATGGCGAAGAACGTGACCTCGGACGCGATTCAGGTGCATGGCGGAATCGGATTCACCTGGGAGCACGACATGCATCTGTTCCATCGCCGGGCGCTCGCCGGCGAGGCGAACTTCGGCAACGCCCCGGCCCATCGCGAGACGGTCGCCCGCGCCCTGCTGGGGTGAGCGGACGAAACGGCGCAGCCGGCGTTTCAGGATGGCGGGCGAGAAGGAAGCAGCGGCCGGTGATTGCATCGATTAGGCGGCCGGCGCGGCTTGCGTTGCGGCGGCAGCCGGACGCGGCTGGAATCGCCCCCAGCCTAACGACTGTTAAATTCGCGGACGCCGCGATTTTTGGCCTCCGCACCTATTGACAATATTTCGGATCAACGCTTAGATGGCGAAAAGAGCGCGGCTACCGCCGCTCCCACCATTAGGAGGAATTCGTTTTATGCCTGAGATACCTGCTGGAGTAACTTGCAAACAAATCTTCGAACTGATGCCCACCCGTTTCAACAAAGACGCGGCGAAGGGGCTGAACGCGACCTATCAGTTCGACCTCTCCGGCGACGGCGGCGGCAAATGGGCCGTCTCTATCGCCAACGACGCCTGCACGGTGAAGGAAGGCCCCGCGGCCAGCCCGAACATCACCATCTCAATGAGCGCGCAGGACTACCTCGACATGATCGGCGGCAAGCTTAACGGCCAGGTCGCCTTCATGAGCGGCAAGCTGCGCATCGCCGGCGACATGGGGCTGGCGCTCAGGATGCAGAGCCTGTTCCAGGTTTGACCGCGTAACGCCGATAACGGCTTTGGACGCCGCCGGGCCTGCCGTCAGGCCCGGCGGCGCGAAATCAAACAAAAATCCCCCCTAAAAATCATAAATTCCAGGTAAAAACGCGCCGAGACGGATTTGGTTCGGTACGCGATTCTCGAATAATATAATTCTTACCCCATCGGTTTGAACGGCGGCGCGGCCGCCGCGGCTCGATCGCCGGCGCGATTCCCGTTTCATAATGACGGAGTACCCCACAATTCAGTTCCAAGGAGGACATGGTTACGTTGCCAGATGAGAGAGTGCCAATGAGTTCCGGCGGGAACGAAGACCGCCCGGATGGCCCGGAGCGGGAAACGGATTCCGCCGGCCCTAACAACGATTCGATGGCGTCGAAGCTGTCGAAGGAGCTTAGCGACTGGCGGCTCCATCGCAGCACGGCGGCCAAATCGCGGCGGCGTCCCGACGGCCCGGCCCAGAGCTTCAGTTCGGAACCGGCCCGCACCATCCGCGTGCGCGGCCATGAGACGCTGGTCGTCCGCAAGCCCAAGCTCGCAAACAAGCCCACTCCGACCCCCAGCCAAACCCCCTCGAATCAATAAGCCGCCGCGCAATTTCCACGGAACCCCCGGATCGACTTCCGAATCGGCCCGCGGCGGTTTGCCCGCGGCGCCCGCCCGGCGGGGCACGCAACGGCTCGGCTGACCCTTCTCCGCAATCGATCCGGACGGCGATCGGGCGGCGCGGCGAAGCTCAGAATTCGTGGTTGAGGATTTCGGTGGCGCGGCGGCAAATCTCGCGCCCGTAATCGACCCAGATTCCCTGTCCCCAATAACGGTAGCAACTCGTCTGCGACGCGAGCAGATGGAACAGGGCGTTGCGGTAGCGATGCTCGGAGGTGGGCACGCCCGGCTTGAGCGCCTTTTCATAGAACAGCGAACTCAGCCGTTCCATCGGGCCGATCAGCGAGTCGTAGCCCTTCACCCAGGAGATATTGTTGGTCCAGCTTCCGCCTTCGGCGTGGAAGCGCGAGTCCTCCTTGCGCAATTGTTCGATTACGCCGTTTAGCCGGTCCGGTCCGTCGCCCGGCTTGAATCGGTCCCAGATGCGCTTCTGAAAAATGGGCTGCAATGCCGGAAGGCTCTCGTCCTTCACCCCGATCGCGGCGAGTTGCTCCAGATACTCGGTGACGTTCATCAGCGGCGTGTCCGAGCCGGAACATTCGCGGACCACATCGTGATACTTGGGCGGAAACTCGTTCATCATTACGCCGCCGTTTTCGCCGTCGGCGATCTGAGTTACCAAGGGCGGCACGGAGATGCCGCCCAGTTCCCATCGCGATAACCCCTTCGCTTCGTAATACGGCTGCATCTGCGCGACGAGCTTGGTGTCGCTGCCCTGCGTCTTGACGATCGCAATCATGCTCGCCTCTTTGCCCTCCGAATTGCGGCAGACGAGCCGATGCGGAATATGCTTGCGCTCGAAGCCGCGGCCGTCGGGCTGCTCGACGGTGTGCTCTTGAACGAGCAGCCACTGATAACCGCAATCGCGGAGCGTCCGCACGAACTCATAGGCGACGTCGGGATGGTTCGGCAGGGCCATCTCGGCGGGCGAGAATCCCCGCACTCGCGCAAGCGCCTCGAATCCGAAAATCGCGGCAAAATGATGCTGCCACGCCTTCACGTGCAGGCGGTAATCCTGCACGGGCGTCGAGGGCGCGACGGGATGGCCCCACGCCGAGCCGAGCCATTCCACCGCGCGGCGGTACGCCGGCTCGCAGGTGATTCGCCGCAGCGCGTCGAAGACATCGTTCAGTCCCATCTGGCGCAGGCCGTGCAGCAGTGTGCCGGAATAATCGAGCATCGCGCGCGGCTCTTTGCCTTCGTCGATAAGCTGCGGAATAAACTCACCCATCCGTTTGTAGCACCAGTGAAATACGGAAGCGTTGTGGTTATCGCCGAGGTCCGGGTGGTCCATCATGTATTTCAGGTTGCCGATTATCGCCGCCGTGTGAAGCTCGCCGCCGCCGGCCGGAATCAGCGGCTGATGCATGTGCAGCGCGATCGCCGCCGCGCTCTTGATTCGCCCGAAGTCGATTCGGCTATCGCCGAGGAAGACGTTCCGGCCGCGGCGTTCCCGAATCGCATCGTCCACGGCCGATTCCGAGCCGCACAGATTGGGCAGGCCATCGATATATTCCGGAAGATTGCTCATGGCAGTTACCTCATTTGCCTAAATAAGTAGAAGTGGTCTCATAAATGGTTCCGTTCGCAGCTTCCGGGAAATTCTCGGCGCTGAAAGCGCCGAAGGAAATTAGCCCAGGGCAACGCCCTGGGTTAATACGGACCAAATCGTTCCCGCCCTGTAAGGGCGGGAGGATTTCCTTCGGCAGGCTCAGGACAGACCCTCGCGCCCCTACAGGGCGCGATTTATCAATGTTACCCCATAACCCAGGGCGTTGCCCTGGGCTAATATCCTGGCGCGCCGTTGGCGCGCCGCGGAAACCGCCGCAGCGCCTCAATAATTTTGACATTCTCGTTCCGATCCTGGCCGCGATATTTATGAGACTACCTCTAACATTCGGGCAGGGCTACTTGTGGCGGATGTAATCGTAAATGTTCAGATAGTGCTGTCCCGGACGATTCCACGAATAGTCGTACCGCATCCCGTTCAGCATCAGCCGGCGAAACTCATCCGGATAGTGATTCCACAAGCCCAGCGCGCGGCGCATCGCCGACTCAAGGCCGGCAATATCGCCGCTATTGAATACGTAGCCGTTGCGTTCGCCGAAGGGACGATCCGAATGGTCGCGGTCGAAAATCGTGTCGGTGAAGCCGCCGACCGCCCGCACGATCGGCACCGTCCCGTACCGCAGCGCAATCATCTGCACCAGGCCGCACGGTTCGTAATTACTCGGCGCGACGAGCAGGTCGGCGCCGGCATAAATCAGATGCGACAGCTCGGGATCGAAGCGCAGCTCCAGGTGGCAATCCGGATTGTCGTTCAATTCGCGCTTCAACTGCTGGAATTGCGCGTTGATCGCGGGGTCGGGACTGGCGCCCAACAGCACGAACTGCGCGCCGTTGCGCAGCGAGTAAAAGAGCGCGTGGCGCACCAGATGCACGCCCTTCTGGCTGTCCAGCCGGCCGACGTACGCGACGATCGGCTTGAAGCCGTCGCGCAGCCACAGCCGCTCGCGCAGTGCCCGCTTGTTATCGTATTTGAGATCGATCGAATCCGCGGTGTAGCGCCGCGCAATCAACGGATCGATTTCGGGATTCCACACGTTGTAATCGATCCCGTTCAGCACGCCGCCGAATTTCGCGCGATGCAGCCATAGCGTGTGGCCCAAACCGAAGTTCTGATCCGTGTAGATCGCCTCCCACGCGTGGTGCGGCGATACGGTCGTGACGAAGTTCGAGTAAACGATCCCGGCTTTGGTGAAATTGAGCAGCTTGTGGTTGAAGTTGTCGCGCAGGCGATCGTAATGAAAATAGTAATCGGGCCGCCCCAATCCCGTCGCCGTCAAAATTCCCGCGTCAATCTG
Organism: Binataceae bacterium (SeqCode); assembly: GCA_050736715.1. Taxonomy (GTDB): domain Bacteria; phylum Desulfobacterota; class Binatia; order Binatales; family Binataceae; genus Binatus. The sequence goes on from JBOHWK010000094.1 coordinate 12,945, forward strand.
GCCCTGATGGCGGAAATTGTGAATCGTGAAGCAGACCCGCTGATCGGGCATTCCGTGATTCTTATAAATCTCGAACAGCAGCACCGGCAGGAGGCCCGTCTGCCAGTCGTGGCAATGGATCACGTCGGGCCGCTTGTTGGCCTTTAGCATGAACTCCAGCGCCGCCTTGCTGAAAAACGCAAAGCGCAGCGCATCGTCGGCGTACCCGTAAGTCCCGGGCCGATGGAAAAAATTTTCGCGCGAATGCGGCTCGATAAAGAAGCACCGGCGGCCGCCGGCGAAGCCGAAATAGACCGAACAGTGGATCGCGCCGCCATGCCACGGCACCCACAAGTCGCGATAATCGAGCGTCAGCCCCGAGATGCGGTCGTACCGCATCTCGTCGTATTTGGGCAGGATGATATCGACCGAGTTGCCGCGGATTTCAAGCTCGCGGCTAAGCCCGTACACCACATCGCCCAAGCCCCCGGTCTGGACGGCGGGCGCGCATTCGGGCGCCACCATGACGATGTACATCGCTCAACCCTGCTCACCCGGGCCCGCTTGGTGCGGACCCGATAACGCGGACGTTCGTTTCTCGAATTTTCTTCGCTTCTCCAACGCCGCGCGTGAATCGTGCGGGCGTGACGCCAGCATCGACGATTGTGCCCCTTTCCGTTCGCGGTTTGAAAGTCCCGGCGTCGCGATCAATTTTGCCGCATCACGCCGGATTGCGCCGCTTCATTGCACGCGGGCGGGAACGTGAAGCGCTGAAGCTCCGTCGCGCCAACCGCGTCGGTCACCATGCGTTCAATGTCGAACCGCGCCTCCGCCGCCTCGACCGCGTCGAGCCGCGCGCGGGTCTCCGGATGCGCCGGCACGAACATCGTGCAGCAGTCCTCGTCGGGCTGGATCGAGGTCTCGAAGGTTCCGAGCGCGCGCGCCTGTTCGACGATCTCGTTCTTGTCCATCCCGACCAGCGGGCGGAGGATCGGCAGCGATGCGGCCTGCTCGATGACCGTCATGTTTTCGAGCGTCTGCGAGGCGACTTGGCCTAAGCTCTCGCCCGTGACCAGCGCCGACGCGCCCGTGCGAATCGCAAGCGCGCTTGCGATTCGCAGCATGAACCGGCGATACAGCACGACGCGGAGCGCGCGCGGCGCGTTGGCGACAATCTCGCGCTGCAAATTTCCAAACGGCACCAGCATCAGCGTTGACCGCGCCTGATAGCGCGTCAGATGCGCGGTTAATTCGGCGGCCTTCTCGCGGCTGGCCGGCGACACGAGCGGATGCGCGTGAAAATGGACGAAGTCCAAGCGCAGCCCGCGCCGCATCATCCGGTACGCCGCCACCGGCGAATCGATCCCGCCCGAGAGCAGCGCGGCCGCGCGCCCGCTGATTCCAACCGGCAATCCGCCCGCGCCGGTAATCTTGCCGGCCGAGACGCACGCGGCGTCATCCATGATTTCGATCGAAACGGTCAAATCGGGCGCTCCGAGATCGACTTCGAGGCCGGTCGCCGCTTTCACCGCGGCGCCGACCGCGCGATCGATCTCCATCGAATTCATCGGAAATCGCTTGTCCTCACGCCGGGTGCGGACGGCGAATGTTTTCCCGTGCTGGGCCGACGCGCGGGCGATCGCTTCGCGCGCGATCGCCTCAAGATCGCGCGGGACGGCGTAGCTAATCGAAAAGTTCTGGATGCCGAAGATCAGCGCCGCGCGCGCCGCCGCCGCCGCGTCATCGATCTCATCGGGGAGCCGCGTTAGCATCCGCGCCCCCTGGCTGCGGACGGGGCCGAGGCGGACATCGGCGAACGCGGCGCGCACGTTGTCCTTAAGCTGGTTCACGAAGCGCCACTGATTGCGCCCCTTGAGCGCGATTTCGTGATATCTGCCGATCAGGTATCGCATCCGGAATGCCGCGCGGCGCGGCTGGTTCAGGTTAGCGCACGCGCGCCGATCGCCGAAACGGCCGCGCTTGCATTGCGAATGCCCGCCGCGATTAGCTGGAACGATGCCAGTGGAATCCCAGCGTTCGCCAATTCCCGCGAAAGCCGAATTCGATCGCCAGGTCGGAATTCTCCGGCTGAAACTTTCCGCCGCCGCGCCTGCCCCCCGTTCCGTCCTCGCCAATAACGCCGGCGCGGCCGCCGTGCTCGTGCCGATCGCCGAGCGGGCGGGCGCGACGCACCTCGTCTATATCCGCCGCTCGGAACACGTGACGACCCATCGCGGACAGATCGCGTTCCCGGGCGGACGCCTGGACGCGGCTGACGCGACTCCCCTCGATGCCGCCCTGCGCGAAGCTAACGAAGAGGTCGGATTGCATCCATCGAGCGTCGAGGTGCTCGGCGCGCTGCCCACGATGCGCACGGTTACGGGCGGAATCGTGGTTGCGCCGTTCGCGGGAGTAATTCGATCCAACGCGCCGCTGCGCGCGAATCCGGCGGAGGTCGCGGAGATCTTCGACGTGCCGTTCTCCGCCCTGCGCGACCCGCGTTTTCGCGGCGATTACGAATGGACCGGAGGCGGGCGGACGGGGAAGTTCCCGGCGATTCTTTATGAAGGCCGGACAATCTGGGGACTGACCTATCGAATCACCCTCGACCTGATCGAGTTGCTCGCCGGCTCGGCGCCGTAAGCGGACAACCCAAATCGAGCTTGTACTTACATACGAGATGTAATATTTTGAATCCAATGGCTGTAGCTACCCGAATTGACGGACGCCTGTTGCGCAGCATGCGCACGCGCACCGCGGTCGTCAACGCGCTGCTCGACCTCCTGAACGAGGGCGGCCTGCAACCGACCTCGGCGCAAATCGCCGCGCGCGCGGGAGTATCGCTGCGCGTGGTGTTCCATCATTACAACAATCTTGAGGCTCTCTACCGCGAAGTGGCGCTCCGCCAGAGCGAGCGAATCCGGCCGCTATTCCAACCGATTTCGCCCGAATTGCCCCTGCCCGATAGAATCGAAAAATTCGTGACGCAGCGCTCCCGAATCCTCGAAGCAATCACGCCGGTGCGCCGCGCGGCGCTGTTGATGGAGCCGTTTCAGCCCACGCTCGCGGAGGAACTGGCAGCCGTTCGCGCCGAGATGCGCGCGGCCGCACTCGCCATTTTCGCGCCGGAGCTAACCCGGCTCCCGGAAGCGGAGCGGCATGAAACGGCAGCCGCCCTCCATGCGATCGCCTCGTGGAGCGCATGGGAGCAGATGCGCCGGCATCAGGAACTTTCCGAGGCCGAAGCGCGCGCCGCGATGGCCCGCGCAATCCGCAGCCTAATCCCGCAATAATCGAACGAAGCCGCGATCCGCAGGCAGAAAAAGAGAATCACCCTTGATGTCGTCGCGGCGCGCCGCTAGAATTTGCATCGGTTCTGTAATTACTTTGTGGGAGGCTTAGCCGCGCATGGGACGCAACATTCTTTTCATCACGACCGACCAGCAGCGATACGATTCGCTCGGATGCAACGGCGGCACGATCGCCAAGACGCCGGTTGCCGACCGCCTTGCCGCCGCCGGAATCAATTACCATCGCGCCCACAATCAGAACACGGTATGCATGCCGGCGCGCTCCACGATGATCACCGGCCAGTACGTCCGCACGCACGGCGTGTTCGCCAACGGCGTTCCGCTTCCGCCCGATGCGCCCAGCGTCGCGGCCTACCTCCATGAGAAGGGAGGCTATCGGACGGCGCTGCTCGGAAAGGCGCACTTCGAACCGGCGATGGATTTTCGCGGGCGTTGGTTTGAAAACCGGATGGCGCGCGAAAGCTCGACCGGGCCCTTTCGCGGCTTCGAGCGGATGGAACTCGCGATGCACGTGCCGCTGGGCGGATGGCACTACTCGTTGTGGCTGCAAAAGAATTATCCCGGCGAGATCGGCGGCTTCGCTCCCATCCTGACCGGCGAGCCGGGTGGGGACACGGGAGCGCCGGAGGTCAAGTACAATCCGATCCCGCGCGAGCATTATCACACCGATTGGGTGGCGGAGCGCACGATCGCGTTCCTCGATTCGCTCGATCCCAAAGAGAATTGGTTCGTCTGGATGAGCTTTCCCGATCCGCATCATCCGTGGGATCCGCCCGAAGCCGAAGCGCGCCGAATCAAGTGGAAGGACCTCGACCTGCCGCCCGGCTATCCCGGCTCGCGCGAAAAGACCGAGAAGATTCTCGCCCAGAAGCCGCGCCATTGGCTCGATTGGTACGAGGGCCGCTTCCGCAACTTCGAGGGCGGGCCGACGACCTTCGTTCCGTGCGAGATGACCGCGGATCAACTCCGCGAAGTCACCGCGATGATTCACGTCGAGAACGAGCTAATCGACCAAGCGTGCGGGCGCGTTATCAAGCGCGTCGCCGAGCGCGGCTGGGAAAACAACACCGACATCTTTTTCACCACCGACCACGGCGAATTGCAGGGCGATTTCGGCTTGCTCTACAAAGGCCCCTATCACGTCGATGCGCTGATGCGGATTCCGCTCATCTGGCGGCCGGCGCCCTCGGCCAAGGTCGCGCCGGCAGTGGTCGAAGAGCCGGTTGGCCAACTCGACTTCGCTCCCACCTTCTGCGAAATCGCGGGCATTCCTCCCGCCGATTGGATGCAGGGAAAGCCGCTGCCCGTCGCGCCCGGATCGGGACGCGAGCGCGTGCTGACCGAATGGGACAGCCAGTTCGCGCAAATCGGGATGCATCTGCGGAGCATCCATCGCGACGGCTACACGCTGACCGTGTACGAGAAATCGACGCGCGACGTTGGCTACGATCTCGCGAAAATCGGCGGGCTTATCCCCGGCAGCCAGAAAGTGTTGGACATCCGCTACGACGGGACCGAGGGCGAGCTGTACAACCTCAAGGAAGACCCGCTGCAATGGCGCAATCTGTGGAACGATCCGGGATGCGCCAAGCTCAAGTCGGACTTGATCGCGGACCTGTACGACAATCTCCCACCGCCGCGTAAGCCGCAGTTGACGGTGGACGCGCCGGCCTAGCGGCGTTGCATCAACTCGAAGTACGACACCTCGATTAGCTCCGGCGGCGCAATGCCGAGCGCGGCGAGCAATCGATCGGCGGCGGCGCGGCCGCATTCGGGATCGTCGCCGTCGCCGATAACCGCCTCGATCTCGCCGAAGTCGCCCAGCGCTTCGACGCGATCGAGATGGAACCTGACATTTTCGCGGATCATCAGGATGCGCTCCTTCTCGACAACCGCGATCGTGCCCAAGGCATCGGTCAGCATTTTCCGCGTTCTCTCCGGTTCCGAAATCGGGACGATCTCGTAGTCGCTCAGCATTAGGGACCCGCGATGGCCGCGCCGATAGTGAATCAGCACCGAGTTTCCGGGTTCCTCGCGGAGCTTGAGCTTGCCGTTCGCGACGCGAAAGAAGGTGTCGCGCTGACGGAGAATCGCGCGCCGCGCATAGCCGAGTCCGGCCGCGCGCCGTTCGGCGTCCGCGAGATCGGCGAGCCGGAATTTCGCCTCCAGGTTCCTCATCCCAGGTGTTCCGCGCGGAACTTGACACATACGCAAGCCCGCGCATAGCTTCGCACGCTAGTGCGCATGGAGCGAGCGGAAGTTTGACCCACCCCAGAGAAATCGGCCCAGACGAGGTGAAGTTGCGCGAAGCCGGCTTCGATCCAACAACCGTGCCGGTGGAAGCGATCGCAAAGCTGCGCGAATTGCGCGGCACGGGCGGTCGCGAGCTCGCGATTGCGCGGGCGCTCGGCGCGATAATCGACCCCGGCGCGGCCGCGATGCTGGCCGAAATGGAAGCGGGCGCGACGGGCGCGCTCCGCCGTGAGATTCGCCGCGCGCTGTTCCGGTTGAAGCAACATGGCATCGAGCCGCCAGCGTCAGAATCGCAAACCCCGGTTGTCGCGGTCCCGCGCGAGCCGGAACTCACCGCGATGCTCTCGCCGATCGACGCAACCGGCGCGCGCATTGTGTGGCTGATCAAGCCTCGTGTTCAGGGCGGCGTCTTGCGGATGCAGGCGCTCATTTCCGACGACGAAGGCTTGATGATTGCGGGTAATTCCGGGATGTCGCGCCGCGACCTCAAGGCCGAACGCGAGGAGTTGGAGCGGCGCGCGAAACTAAAATTTATCGAAGCCGATTGGCGGCTCGCGGATTACATCGTATGCGAAGCGTGGCGCGATACCCCAGAATCGCACCGCGCCAAGGTCGGCAACTTCCCGGCGCTTCGCGCGGAGCTAATCGAATCGCCGCCGCCCGCCGAATTTGTCCATCCGATTTATGCGGAGCTTGCGGCCGAAGCGGAAGCCGAGCCGTCGATCGAATTGCTCAAGGAGCCTGAATTCCTCGATTGGCGCCTCCCGGACGCCGCGATTAAGCCGTTCGCGGACGAAATCGCCAGCGCCGAAGAGAGCACAATCGTGGTCAGCCCGATCCAGCGGAGCGAGCGCGTCAATGCGGTCGTCGAGCGGGCCGCTACGGAACTCTTCGCGGGCGAGAGCGGGCGAAAAATTCGTCGCCGGCTCGAGGACATCGCGTATTACATGGCGCGCGACGGCCGCCGCGCGCAGGCCGGATGGGCGGCGCGCGCGGCCAAGCGGCTCCGCGACGGCGCCGATTTGAAGCGAGCGCCGTTCTTCGACGGCTTCATCCGCACGCAAATCGGCACGATCGCCGCCGCCGAAAAGCAGAAGCGCGCCGAGGAGCCGCACCTCATCGTGACCCCCGCCGAAGCGGTTGCGGCACAACAGTCGCGTTCGCGCCGCCGGTAGGCCGCGCGGCCTAGGCCGCCTTGACCGTCAGCTTGCCGATCGCCGGACGCTTCCTTTCATACACTTGGATACTCCCGTCGCAGCCGAGCCGGGTCAAAAACTCGCGCAATCATCAGCCCAAAGTGGGGATTTTGTCGATTTCCCGGCCGAGTTTTCGCGCGGCGTGCCATGCGTCGTAACGCGCTTGGAGATTGAGCCACACTTCGGGACCATTGCCGCACAGCTTGCCGAGACGGACGGCCATTTCCGGGCTGATCGCCGCATTGCCGGACATCACCCGATGCAAAGTTTGGCGGCTCGTGCCGAGCATCAGCGCGATCTCGCCGATCGTGCGCCGGCCCATCGCGGGCAAAATGTCCCGGGCAAACAGAACGCCGGGATGGGCCGGCGGCCTGACGATAGCTTCCCGATTTACTGGATACTCCGCACGCATGGTGACTCCTTCGCGAGCCTGGCAGTCGCTTAATTCGCTAGTGATACTGTTCCAAATCAACTCTGAGCGCGTTTGGCGCCTCCCACTCAAACGTTATGCACCAAGGACCATTGACGTGAATACTGTAGCGAACCGGCCGGGTGCGCAGCGAATGAAGATTGTAGCCGGGCAGGTTCAAATCTTTGAGACCGTTGGCGGCATCCATAAATTCCAGCCGGTCGCTGCATCTTTGCTTCAGCGCCGGCGGTACTCTGGCACTGCGTCCGGTCTCAAAAAGCTCCTTAAGCCCCTTGTGCCGGAAGCTCGCGATCATTTTGAATGTGTATCAGATAACATTACTTATCGTCAAGTCATACGCGACAAAGCCAGCGCCATACCCGGCGCTCGCAGCAGCGATCTGCGCGATGGCGAATGAGCTCATTCAAGATCGGTCGAATAGCCGAAGTGCGTGCGGCGCCATCCCAGGCGCTCGTAAAATCGGTGCGCGCGGCGGCGCGCGACGTTGCTGGTGAGCGACATTTTGTAGCATCGGTTGCGCCGCGCGATTTTTCCCGCCGCTTCCATCAGCGCCCGCCCCACCCCGCGCGAGCGCATTGCGTCCGAGACGACGACATTTTCGACGATCGCCACCGGGCGCATCCCGTGGCCGAGATGCCGGAAAATCATCACGTGCAACGTGCCCACGATTTCGCCGCCCGATTCCGCGACGAGCAGGCGATGGTCGCCGCGGTGGGCAATCGCACGGAACGCGCCGCGCATCACGGCCGGCGCCGGGGTCCGGTAGGAGTAATCGTTCAGGTGCAATTGCGCGTACAAACCGGCGAGCGCGGGCAGATCGGCGGCGCGCGCTGTGCGGATTTTGACGGCCGGCGCGCGCCGAACCTTCCTCAACTTACGATTTTCTCCCGCCATCGCTTCCGCTACGATGCCTCATCGCGGCGCGTTTGCGAAGCGCCTATAGATGCCTGCGAAGCGATTGTAGATGCAGCTGAGATGATAGACCAACAACCATTGCGGGGCATCCGCGTCCTCGATTTGACCCGCGTGCTGGCGGGTCCGTTCTGCACGATGAATCTGGCCGATATGGGCGCGGAGGTGATCAAGATCGAGATGCCCGGCCGCGGCGACGATTCGCGCGGCTTCGCTCCGACGATGCCGCCGGGCGATTCGGGCTACTATTACAGCGTCAATCGCGGCAAGCGGAGCATCACGCTCGATTTGCACGCGGCGGGAGCGGTGGAAATTTTTCTCGCGCTCACCGCGAAATCCGACCTGGTGGCCGAGAATTTCTCGCCGGGCACGATGGATCGTTTCGGCGTCGGCTACGATCGGCTCAAGGCCGCGAATCCGAAAATAATTCTCTGCTCGATTTCCGGCTTCGGGCAGACCGGGCCGATGGCGCAGGAACCCGCTTACGACATTGTGGCGCAGGCGCTCGGCGGCACGATGAGCATCACCGGCGAACCGGGCGGGGCGCCGATGCGATGCGGCGTATCGATCGGCGATCTGAGCGGCGCGCTCTACGGCACGATCGCGATACTCGCGGCGTTGCGGGTGCGCGATCGCGACGGCGTCGGGCGCCACATCGACATCGCATTGCTCGATTGCCAGGTGGCGATGCTGGAGGACGCGCTCGCGCGCTACTCGGTATCGGGGAAAGCGCCGGGACGAATCGGTACGCGCCATCCGTCGATTACTCCCTTCCAGCGGTTTCGCGCCGCCGATGATTATTTCGTGCTGGGCGCGGGCAACGAGGCGATCTGGAAGCGGATGTGCGGCGCGATCGGACGGCCGGAGTTGAAGGACGACCCGCGATTCGCCACCAACGCCGATCGCACCGCGAACCATCCCGCGCTCGAAGCGATCCTCGCGGACCATTTCGCCAGCCGCCCGCGCGAGCATTGGCTTGCCGCGTTACGGGCAGCGGAGGTGCCCTGCGCTCCGATCGCGAACGTGCGGGAAGTCTCCGAGAATCCGCATCTCATCGCGCGCAACATGATTCTCCGCGCCGCGCATGAAAGCTTCGGCGATCTGATCGTGCCCGGCTCTCCGCTCAAGACCGCCGGCGACTCCGCAACGCCCGCGACCCGCGCGCCGCGCCTCGGCGAAGACACCGATTCGGTGCTCTCGGAATTGCTCGGCTACGATTCAGCGCGGATTTCGGAGTTGCGCCGCAAGAGTATTATTTGAAGAATCGTTCAGGAGATTTGAAATGGCCCTACCCGCGATTCACCCCGGCGAACATCTCGCTGAAGATCTGCAAGCGATGAACATGAGCGCCGCCGAGTTGGCGCGCCGGCTTGGCGTGCCCACCAACCGGATTACCGGCATCCTCAACGGACGGCGCTCGATTACCGGCGATACCGCCCTGCGCCTCGCCCATTTTTTCGGCACCAGCGCGCAGTTCTGGCTCAATCTGCAATCGCTCTACGAACTCCGGCTGGCCGAGCGCAAGGCGGGGAAAGCGATTAAGGCGCTGCCGGTGCTCAAGCGATCTGGCGTTCAACGGCGTATCGCCCATGCGCGCGCCGCAAACGCCTGACTGCCGCCGCATCGCTCCGTCAGGCGAGATCGAATAGAAGGATTTCGGCGTTGCGAAGCGTTTCGATCTTCAACTCCGGCTCGCCGCTGATTGCGGCGCCATCGCCGGCCTTGAGCGCGTCGCCATTGAGCGCGATTTCACCCCGCCCAACTTGGAGCCATGCGTGCCGATCGCCGCCAACGCGATGAACCAGCTTGTCACCTGGTTCCAGTATCGCCACCGACATGGCGGCGTCCTGATGCAGCTTCACCATTCCCGGCCCGCCTTCCCGCGACGCGATCGGGAGAAATTTGCCGCGCGCCGATGACAAGTCGATTCGTTGCTGCTCGTAGCCGGGCGCGATCCCCGCAGCTTCGGGCAAAATCCATATTTGAAGAAAATGAACCGCTTCGTTGCTCGACGAATTGAACTCGCTGTGCGTGATGCCGCGCCCCGCGCTCATCCGCTGCACTTCGCCGGGGCGAATCACCGATCCATTGCCAAGGCTGTCCTTGTGTTCGAGGGCGCCTTCTAAAATATAGGTCACGATCTCCATGTCGCGATGGCTGTGCGTGGGAAAGCCCAATCCGGGGCGGACGCGATCCTCGTTGATTACCCGGAGCGTGCGAAAGCCCATATGCGCGGGATCGTGGTAGTCGCCGAAGGAAAAAGTATGGCGGCTGTCGAGCCAATCGAACCGGGTGTTCCCGCGTTCGTCCGCCTTGCGTATCGCGATCATTGCCGCCTCCTTGTGAAACCGGCCCTCACCCTCAGGCGTATTCGGCTTGTGTAAGCGATGCAAGGCGGCTAGAATGGCCATATCAGCTAAAATGTTTATTTTGGCTGTCACATCAAATGAAAACCGCGAATGCCACCGACGTTAAGAACCGCTTCGGCGAATTTCTCGACCACGCAAGGACTGAGCCGGTCAAAGTCCGCAAAACCGGCAGGCCGGTCGCCGTCCTATTGTCGTGGGATGAATACGAACGGCTCGCCGCGCTCGACGACGCATGGTGGGCCGAGCGCGCCCGCGAGGCCGAAAAGAAGGGTTATCTCGGTCCGGCGGCGGCGGTCAAAGCCATCAACCGGCTGATGCGTGAGAAAGCTCGATCTAACCCATGACGCGCTGAAATTCCTTGGAATCTTGCCGCCGAAACAATTCCGGCAAGTGGTCACCAAGGTCTTTGCGCTGATGGCGAATCCGCAGCCGCAAGACTCGAAGCCCCTCGCCGGCTACGATTATTGGCGCGCCGACATCGGAGAATACAGAATCGTGTACCGCTTCGACCACGATTTCCTTTACGTCGCCTTGGTCGGCAAACGCAACGACAGCGATATATACAAACGCCTCAGCCGCAAGGGTTAGGCCGGCCTTGTTGTGCTAGAAGGAGTCTCATAAATGGTCTCAGAAACTTCGGATCGCACAGAAAATCAGAAGAAAAAATGCCAAACGAACCCAATTTCCCCAACGATCATAAGCACTTTTTGGGTGGCTGATGTTTATGAGACTACCTCTAGTACGTTCGCCACTAGCGTGACGGATCGGCTATGGTCCATTCAGGAATTGATCGAAGCGGCAATCGGGATAGAGTCGCAAATAGCGGGCTGGGCCGCTAAAATAAAAGGCGTGAAACTCAGTCTAAGGCTATCACCGTGGCAGACCGGCTTGGCCTGCGGTGTTGGTACATTTCTAGCGATACTAATGAACCAGTTAGTCTTCGGCGGGCTGAATCACGAAACCCTTTTGACGTATGTGCTCGTATTTCTAATCGTAGACGCTGCGGTATTTCTGGTGCTCCATATCCTGTTCAACTGGAATAAATCTCAAACGACTGGCAGCACAAATTCAAATTAGCCCACTACCCCGCTTCGCGCGCCCTTTCCGAATTGTTTCGGTTGGACGCCGGCCGCGAGGCCGCTGAGGGAAGGAAGTTCCGGCTTTGAGGTGGCGCGCCGCACAGATCGGTGGCGAGACTTACGGCCTTGGCCATCTCGATGAGTTCGATTTCGAGTTCGTCGTGCCCGCCAAGGACAACAAGCCGGAGCAGGTCTATCGGATCAATGTCATATTCAGCATGCATTGTTTTACTCGCGGAATCCGGGACGGCGAAAGCTATCGCCACGAGTTGACCTACAGCGATAGCCGCGAGACGCGCCTGTTCGACACGCAGCGTTATCGTCTCTCGATGCGGCTGCCCGGGATCGTCCGGGGCATCGGAACTCGGCGTTGCTTTCACACCGGCCACGGCAATTTCTTTACGATCGAGGTCGTTGACGATGACGGAACCCGTCTCGATTATTCGGTTTATTTCAAGGTGTCGCGCAGATCAAAGCGTGGCTGGCTCAACCTGTACATCGAAAGCGCCTACGTGCAAGGCAAGATACCCCGGCGGCGGCCACACCCGCCGAGGCCAATCAGGTTTTCGGTAATCGCCTACAACGTGGCAATGGGCAGGCCAATCAAGGAGCCAATGTGAAAAAGGCCTCCTTTCGGAAGCCTTTTTCTTAACTGGGAGCCTCTTGGTTATCTCCACGCTTGGGTGGAGACCGGTTGTCCGGCGGGTGAGCGCTTGCACCCGTTTCTGCGCTCTTTTTGGAATATGCGCTCGGCGCGCTTGTATGTCAATCCTTGGGCGGCCTCCGCGTAGGACGCATCGCGCGGCTTTCCGAGCTGCGCCGCAAGAGTATTATAAAGGATTCAACAATTGCGGCCGGAGGCGGCCGCCGGAGGATAACAAAGTGCGTGAAGTCGTAATCGTCGATGGGGTCCGGACTCCCCTGGGTAAAGGCAGCAAGGACAAGGGCTATTACAAGGACATCCGGGCCGACGATCTCGGCGCGATTTGCGTTAAGCGCCTGCTCGAAAAAAATCCCCAGCTCGACCCCAAGGAGATCGAGGACGTCGTATGGGGATGCGCCAACCAGAGCGGCGAGCAGGGGCTTAACGTCGGCCGCATGATCGCGCTGCTCTCCGGATTGCCGGTCGAAGTTGCCGGCACGACCGTCGATCGCCAGTGCGGGTCGAGCCTGCAGGCGGTCAATTTCGCCGCGATGGAAATCATGGCGAATTCCGGCGAGGTGATGATCGCGGGCGGCGTCGAGCACATGACGCACGTCGCGATGGGCTCCGGCGTCTTGCCCAATCCCAAGCTGCTCACGATGTTTCCGCAGGACATGTTTTTCATGGGCCTCACGGCGGAGCGGCTCGCCAAGATGCATGACATCAAGCGCGAACAGGCCGACGCCTTCTCGCTGCGGTCGAACCAGCGGGCGGTCGCGGCGCGCGACCGCTTCAAGGAGGAGATCGTGCCGGTCAAGCTGCCCGACGGCGTGGCGGTCGATGTCGATCAGGGGCCGCGCGCGGAGACCTCGATGGAAAAACTGGCGTCGCTCAAGCCCTCGTTCAAGCCCGACGGACAGGTGACGGCGGGTAATTCCTCGCAAATCAGCGACGGCGCTGCCGCGGTACTGCTGATGAGCGCGGATCGCGCCAAATCGCTGGGCGTCAAGCCGATGGCGAAGATTCGCGCGATGGCGGTCGCGGGCGTGCGGCCGGAGATCATGGGATGGGGACCGGTGCCCTCCACGCACAAGGCGCTCGATCGCGCGCGGCTTAAAATCGGCGACATCAACCTGATCGAAATTAACGAGGCGTTCGCGGCGCAGGTTCTCGCCTGCAACACCGATCTCAAGATCGACGAGGAAAAGCTGAACGTGAACGGCGGTGCGGTCGCGCTGGGCCATCCGCTCGGATGCTCCGGTGCGCGGCTGGTTGTCACGCTCGCCTACGAAATGCGCCGGCGCGGCGCGCCGCTGGGCCTCGCCACGATGTGCATCGGGATCGGCCAGGGAATCGCCACCGTGATCGAGCAGGTATGAGGCGCGCGCGGAGATTCGGCGGATGAACGGCGGAACGATGCGGGTCGCGATTATCGCGGTGGTGGCCGGAATGTTTGCGGCCGCGATCGGAACGTTTCTGTTCGGCGGCCGGAGTCGGCCCGCCGTGCAGGCAGCCGCTGTGACATCGAACGGTCCCGCACTGAATTTCACGGTGCGCGCGCTTGACGGCGGCAAAATCCGGCTGCGCGATTATCGCGGACATCCGGTGATCGTCGATTTCTGGGCGACTTGGTGCGCGCCGTGCCGCCGCGAAATTCCGGAGTTGAACGCAATCTACAAGCGGTACCACCGTTCCGACGGCCTCGTGGTGATCGGCGTCTCCTGCGACGCGATTCAGGGTGGCGGCGCGGCGGCGGTCAAGCCGTTCGCGAAGGAGTTGGGGATTGCCTACCCGATCGCGCTCGCCGACGAGGCGCTGACCGATAAGCTCGATATCGAGGCGATTCCGACCACGCTGTTCATCGGGCCTAACGGCGGCATCGTCTCGCAAATCGTGGGCGAGGGAGAACCGGGCGAATTGACCGCGAACGCTCTCCATTTGCTCGGCAAGAGCGGCGGCATTGTTCCGTCCGTTCCGTCCGCACCGCCCGAGGAAGGCGCCGGCAGGACGATCGACCTTTAGCCGAAGGTGGATTCAAACCGCGCGGACGGGCTAATATAGAAGCGGAATTGGTTTGTGGACCCCAAAGAAATCGAAGAACTGATCCTGCGCGGGATACCGGACGCTATCGCCGAGGTCAAGGACTACACCGGCGAAGGCGACCACTTCGAGGCGCTCGTCGTGAGCGACGCCTTCGAGGGCAAGGGCCACGTCGAGCGCCATCAACTGGTGTACGCCGCGTTGGGCGACGCGATGCGCGCGCGCGTCCATGCGCTCACGCTCAAGACGCTCACTCCCGCGCAGCATCGGAACCAGAGGTAAGATTAAATGGCGGATGTCACGCAACAGATCGAGTCATCGATCAAGAACAACAAAATCATGATCTTCATGAAGGGCAATCGCAGTTTTCCCCAATGCGGATTTTCGGCCGCCACCGTGCAAATCTTCGAGCAGTTGGGCGTGCCGTTCGAGACCGCCGACGTGCTGGCAGACGACGAATTGCGCGACGAGGTCAAGCGCTTCAGCAACTGGCCGACGATCCCGCAGGTCTTCATCGGCGGCAAGTTCGTCGGCGGCTGCGACATTATCCGCGAGCTGCACGAAACCGGCGAGCTGGAGCCGCTGGTCAAGGCGGCTCTTGCCTGTTGATAAACGCCGGCTCTTGCGTACGGCGGACGTTGCCGCCGCAAAGCCGCGCGTAAACGGCGCGGCCGCCGCCACATCTCTTCCCTGACGGGAATTGGAGCCGCGCCAAGCCCTTCGGCGGCCATCTGTCATGGTCAAGGGAAGCGGCACGGCAATGGTTTGCCGGCCACCGGAACTCCGGGAATTTTGGCCGCGGCGGATCCTCGGCGGGCATAAAGAAGCGCGTCTTCGTCGTGGTAAATCAGCACCCAATCGCGCCGGGTTTCCATAAGTTTGCGTGACTTGGATTCGGGGCTGATTAGCACGTAATCGTGCGGATACGCGCTGAGTACTTTCGCCGCGCCGTGGAGGTCGAAGTTGAACGCCACGTATCTTGCGATAGTCCTAATCGGGAAAACGGTGTCGTTTCGTCCGTCAATGAAGATCTTGGAATCCGGCGCCATATGCCAGATCAGATATTCGCCCCAATCGAAATCGTTCAGGATATTGCCGCTCAGGCGATGTTGTTTCATGAACGCGCACGCGCCGGAGGGACAGGGATCGGGCGATTTCAGCGAGGTGGAGAGAAGGCCGCTGTGGACGAAAATAAAGGCGGACAGCGTTACGAGCACCCCTTGGTTGATCCACCAGGAACGCTTTCTCGGTACCAGGAACTGTTTCGCGCCGCCGCGCGGCTGCTTGAGGAAAACGGCTAAATGACGTGCGAGCGGCGGGGACATCGCGATGGCCGCGAACGGGAGATTGCGTTTGGTATAGAATGCCGCCCACGACATCATCGCTGCTATTGCAATCAGGGGCAGGTCGGCCGCCTCGATCGTAAGCGACCAAGAACCCGCGGTTGCCGCCATCAGTAGAACGCCTATTTCGTAATTTGAGATGCGCGGTCCATGCTGATGCCAGCTTCTCATCAACTCCGAACTGAGCGGCTCCCACTCGGTAATTGTGGCGCGAAGGTAGGGGTCGCCAAGCGCGTGCGCGATGGCCAGCCAGGTAACGATCCCGTAGGGAGTCGCCAAGGTCGCCAGAGCTGCCGCGCCAGTCACCGTCCCCAACTCGATCGCGCGGCGCCATCCCCGTCCGTTCCACCAATCGGCCGCTCCCGCCGTGGCGCCATAGATGCCGAGCGCGGCAATCCCCATGATAAACGCGCCGTGCAAGTTCGCCCATACCGCCAAGATCGGAATTGCGAGCCAAAGCCTCCCGGTTCGCCGGTAGGCGTCGCGCGTTAACAGCCAGATTACCGCCGCAAACAGCGCGAAGGTGAACATCTGTGGGCGAAATTGAATTTGCGGTTTGACCACCACCGCGCAAAACAGAAAGACCCCGAATTGGTACACTGGCGGCGCTTCGGTCTCGGACACCGCGAGAACCATGAACACGGCGAGCGCGGCGGTACAAGCCAGCTTCAGCAGCACCAAGCCGGTCACGCCCAGCCAATTGAAGCTCGCCGCCAACAGCACCTGGCTCAGCCACTCATGGTCTGTCCAAAAATGCCCCGGAACCGAATAGGTGAAAGTGTCGTACAAAATTAAACGATGCGCGCGCAGTATGTCTTGGCCGAAGCGCACATGACCCCACAGGTCGGGGTCGGCGATGCGAATCCCGTCGGCGATCGCTATCGAGATCAGTACGAGTCCCGGAGAATAACGGAACAGGGAGGGTGGTGCCGCTTGCCGATGAGTCCGGCCGGGGCGGTTCAACTCCGGCTCGTTTCGCGCCGCGGCGGTAACGAGCGGCTTTCCCGGATTTGCGGGCGGATCGACCGGCGCCGGTGGCGTTGCCATTGCCCTCCTCCCACCATTCGCCGTCAGTTTCGGGGCCGCCGCACTCCGGCAAAAATCCGCGCCGCCGCCGCGCCCGGAATCGCGATCCGCGCCGCCGCGATCGCGCCGATTCCAATAAGTTGGCGGTGCGATAGTCTCGCTCCACCCCCGCTCCGCTTCGCTGCTTCGCTCATTGAATGCTCCCCGGCGCGCAATTACTTCTTGAGCGTTACGCCGCGCGCAATGCCTTCCGCGTCCTTGATGACGCGCGGCAGCGCGGGGCCAGTCTATCAGGGTTCCGACACGGTTGGCATCCGCCCGCGCCCGCACCGCCCCGATTCCGCCGGTCCTCATGCGGTGGAGGTCACGCCGACTTTCGATGAAGATTCGGCAGTCGCTCAGCCGCGCGAGCATCGGCGGCTGACATCCGATCTCCCCCGGCGTTCCGCTTTTGACCGCGTCGAAGCAGCTGCCCGAGATGGCCCGGACCGGCTTTTTTTGAATCGGCCGCCGTGTCAGCATTTAGCGTATGCCTTCGCTGCGCATCCTGATTGTCGAGGACGAATCGCGCTTGGCCGGTGCGATCGGGAAGGGCCTCGCCGAGGAGGGGTTCGGCGTGCAAATTGCCCCCAGCGCCGAGACCGCCGAACCGATTCTCGCCGCGGGCGGAACGGACCTGATCGTGCTCGACCTGACGCTTCCCGGCAAGGACGGCCTCGCCCTCTTGCGTGAGATGCGCGCGGCGGGCGGCAGGATTCCGGTGCTGATTTTGACCGCTCGCGGCGCGATCGAGGATCGGGTCGCCGGACTGGACGGCGGTGCGGACGATTATCTGGCCAAGCCGTTCGCCTTTGCGGAACTGCTCGCGCGAATTAAGGCGCTCGCCCGGCGGCGGGCGGCCGCGCCGGAGGCGATTCTCAAGGTCGGCCGGCTCGAATTCGACACCGTGAAGCGGCGCGTCCGGCTGGACAGCCGTTCGATCGGCCTCTCGCCGAAGGAGAAGCAATTGCTCGAACTCCTGATGCGCAACGCTGGCCAAGTTGTGACGCGCGCCATGATCGCCGAGACGGTCTGGGATTCCGATTACAACGCGCTCACCAACCTGATCGAAGTCTTCGTCAATCGCCTCCGCCAGAAACTCGGCGCGGGACCCGCCGCGGACGCCCCCGCCGGGGCGGATGAAGCTGGCGTCGGCCGGCCGCGAATCGTCACCGTGCGCGGAACCGGATACTCAATGCGCGCGCAATGACGGCCGCATCGACACGCCCGCAAGTCCCATGACAATCCGGCTCCGGCTCACGCTCTACTGGGCCGCCGTGCTGGCGGCGATCATTTTGGCCGGGGCGATCGCCGTGGAGGGGTTGTTCGCGAGCCGGGAACGCTCCGCGCTTCAGGTGGCGCTCGCGGAGGAGGCGGACACCACCGCCGAAGAGATTCATCACGCCCCCGCCGCGGTTGCGCCCAAAATCCTCGAACGCTTGAGCCGCGAAACCGACATCGGTCCCGGCCGGCGCGTGCGGCTGATAAGCAGCCGTGGTGTCATCGCGGATTTCGGCGACCCGGATACGATCCCGCCGGCGCTGCCGTCGCCATGTCCAAATGCCAAAATCGCGATCCGGACCGGCGGCGCTCAGTTCGCCATTGTCCCGCTCGCGTTCTCGGGCGAACGCGCATGCCTGGAGAGCGGCGTCAGCACCGCGCTCGTCAACGAGTCGATTGCCCATTTACGGGCGAGCCTCCTTCTGATGACGCCGCTGCTGCTGCTCCTATGCGTCGCGGGTGGCTATTGGCTGGCGGGCCGCGCGCTTTTCCCGATCGAGGCGCTGACGATGGCGCTCGCGGCAATCGGTCCCGCCAATCTGAGTTCGCGCCTCCCGGTCGCGCCCGCCGCCGACGAGATCGCGCGGTTAAGCGCGGTCGTCAACGGACTGCTCGATCGGATCGAGCGCGCCGCGGAGGCCGAGCGCCGTTTCGCCTCCGACGCGGCGCACGAATTGCGCACTCCCCTGGCCGTCCTGCGCACGGAACTGGAAGTCGCGCTCGCGCGGGAGCGCGGCGTGGAGGAATCCCGCGCCGCCCTTGCCGCGGCCCATCGCGAGACCGTCGCGCTGTGCAAGATCGCCGAGGAACTCCTGATGCTTGCGCGGCTGGGCGGAGAGACGGCCGCCGATCGCGCGCGGATCGGGCTGCGCGAACTCGCGGGCGAAGTACTCGCGACGGTCGAACCGCTGGCGCAGGCGCGCGAGACGCGGCTGATCCTTAACGCTCCGGCGGAGGCGTTCGTCACGGGCAACGCCGGCCAGCTCCGCCGCCTGCTGATCAATCTGCTCGACAACGCGCTCAAGTTCACCCCCGCGCGCGGCGCGATCCAAGTCGCGATCGCGCGCGATGGCGGCGCGGCGATCCTGCGCGTCGCCGACAGCGGTCCCGGAATCGCGCCGGCCGACCTGCCTCACGTCTTCGATCGCTTCTTCCGGGGCAAGGCCGCGCCCGGCGAAGGCAGCGGCCTGGGCCTCAGCATCTGCCGCGAAATCGCGCGGCTCCACGGCGGTGAAATTTCGGCGGCGAATCGTCCCGAAGGCGGCTGCGAAATTACGGTCAAGTTTCCGCTCGCCCCCGATTCCGGCCCGCCGGCCGCGTGAATCCGATCGGGCGCAGGCTAAACGCCCGTTAATCGCGACCTAAATTCCTGTTAATTCGGCCCGGCGCGGCGCAATTGTTATCCTTCGCCGCATGAAGCGAGAGCTACGATCCACCGGGGCGGCGGCCGCGATTGCGGTTGCGATTCTCGGCCTCGCCGCAAACTGCTCCGCCGCCACGATCACGCTGCCCGAAGCGATTGCGCGCGCGCTGCGCTACGCGCCTGCCGTCGAAGCGGCGAACGCGGCGGGAGAACTCAGCCGCGCGCACGCGGATGAGGATCGCGCGGCTCTCTTTCCCACCGCCTCGGCGGGCGCGGAATACTATCAGGCGCCGGGATATTCCCAAGTTATTACCAATCGCGGCCTGTCCGCCGCGATGCTTTCCCTGGATTACACCGCGTGGGATTGGGGGCGGCGCGCCGCGCAACTGCGCGCGGCGCAATACGTCAGCGAAGCGGCGCAATTGGGCGTCACGGCGGCGCGCGCGCAAATCGTGTTCGACACCGCTTCGGCCTACTTCGATCTGGCCCGCGCCGGAGATACGGTGCGCGATTTGAATGGGAGCCTTGACCGGCTCGCGCGGTACGTCGCCACCGTCGCGGCGCTGCGCAAGAGCGGACGCGCCACCGTCAGCGACGTGCTCAAGGTCCGCTCCTCGCGCGACAGCGTGGAACTTGCGCTTGCGGCGGCGGCGGGCGATCGCGAGCGCGCCGCGAGCGATCTTGGCGCGCTAATCAATATGTCCGGCAACGACTTTGACGTTGCGGAACCCTCCGGCGTTCCCCCCAAGCCAAGCGGCGACCTTGCGCGAAGCCCGGTCCAACAAGCCGCGCAGCGCGCGATCGCGTCGGCGAAAATGCAAATCAAGGCCGCCCGGGCCGAGCGCTACCCGACGGTCAAACTGGCGTTCACGGCCGGCTTTGTCGGAATCGATCCGCCCGCCACGATCGACCGCAACTTCGGCGGCTCTTATGACACGGTGGTTTCGATGCCGCTGTTCGACGGCGGCGCGATCTCGGCGCGGATCGATCAGGCGGCGGCTCGCGAGCACGCCGCGATCGCGCAGGCGCGGGAGGCCGGCTATCTCCTGTCGCGCCGGATGGCCGAGGCGCGCGCGCGTTACGATCAGGCGGTTCATCAAATCGCCGTGCTCGCCCGCGCGCAACCCACCGCGGACGACTCCTTCGCGCTCGCGTGGACCCGGTTCTTGGGCGGCGGGAACGTCACGATGCTGGAAGTGCTCGATTCATGCCGGCAGGCGAATAGCCTGCGCCTCCAGCGAATCGGCCAACTGTTCGCCGCGCGTGAGGCGGCGGCGGAAGTGAATCTGCTAAACGGCAAGACACAATGATGCGAACCGAACCGAAATTGGGCCGCGCGATGCTCGCGATCGCCGCGGCGGCGGCAATCCTCCTGTGCGGATGCCGCAAAGGCGGGGGCGGAGAATCGGAAGAGGCGCCCGCTCCCACTCCGGTGCTCGTCGTGAGCGCCGCGCGCGCGCGAATCGAGCCGATGACCGGCGAAATCCGCCTGTTCGGCCGCACGATCGCAAGACGGCAAGTAATCGTGCGAGCGCCCGCCGCCGGACGCGTCGAGGGAATGCGGCTGGAGCCGGGCGAAGCGGTCCGCAAGGGACGGGTCGTCGCGCACATTATCAGCCGCGAAATCGAGGCGGCCGAGGCCGGCCTGGCCGTGGCGAAGCGAATCGAACCCAAACAAGTGCCCGCGCTCGCCGCCGCCATCCGCCGCAATCGCCTCGGAGCGGGCATCGCGGTCGTCGCGCCCGACTCCGGCGTGGTCGCGCAGCCGCCGGCCGTCAACGGCCAACTCGTAGCCGCGCTCGATCCGCTCGTTAGCCTGATCGATCCGGCGAGCCTCTATGTCGAAGCGGAGGTTCCGATCGGCGAGGTGCATCTGCTCCAGCCCGGAATGACGGCGGCCGTGACGACGCCGCTTCGCCCCGGCGCGGAGTTTCCCGGCCGCGTCACGGCGGTATTGCCCGCGTTCAATTCCGCAAGCGCCAGTTCGACGGTGCGGGTCGATTTCACCGGCGCGGAACGAATCGCCCAATCCGGCGCTCCGGTCGAAGTCCGGGCCGAGATCGCGCGCATCCCGGATGCGATTTCGATTCCGGCCGCCGCGCTCTTTCAGGACCCCGGAGTTAACCGGTTCCACGTCTTTACGATCGGTCCGGGCGCAATCGCCCGCCGCACGCCCGTCACGCTCGGCATCCGCGAATCCGATCGCGTGCAGGTGACGGCGGGGCTTAAGGCCGGCGACCTGGTAATCACCTCGGGCGGCTACGCGCTCTCCGGCGGGCTTAAGGTGCGCGCCGCCGCGAGCAATCGGGACGCGCGATGACCGCGCGGACCTCTACGCTCGCGATTCTCGCGACGCTTGCCGCGAGCGCGCTCGGAATCATCCTCGCCCGCTACATCCCAAGCGCGATCTTTCCGGAAATGACGTTCCGCCGCGTGATCGTGCTGGCCGATAGCGGCGATCTGCCGGCCGAACCGATGCTCGCCGCCGTCACCCGCCCGCTCGAGGAAGCCGCTTATGGAGTGCCGGGAGTATCGCTGGTTCGCTCGACGACCACGCGCGGCAGCGCCGAGATCGACGTCAGCTTCGCGCCGGGCGCGGACCCGGAAGCGAGCTTCCAGATGTTGAGCGCGGCGATCGGCCACGCGCGCTCGCGAATGCCGCCCGGCACCTCGGTCGATCCGCTGCTCTTGACGACGGGGACCTTTCCGATAATCGACGTGAGCGTGAGTTCCAAGGCCCGCTCGCTGCCGGAACTCACCGACATCGCGAACTTCGATCTGGCGCCCGCGTTCCATCGAATCGACGGCACCTACCGCGTCGAAGTGGCGGGCGCGAAATACCGCGAATTCGTGGTCCGGCTCGATCCCGCGCGGATGGCCCAGCATGAAATTGGGCCGGCGGAAGTGATTGCGGGACTGGCCAAGGACAACGTAATCGCGTCGGCGGGGCGGATGACCGAGTCGCACCGGATGCTGCTGACGGTGGTATCCACCGATCTGCGCGAGGCCAATAAGATCGCCGCGGCGCCGATCGCCTCGCGTGGCGGCAATCCGCTCCGAGTTCGCGACGTCGCCACGGTGGAACTGGGCATCCGCGAGGATTACATCCGGTGTGCGTCGCAGGACGGCCCGGCGGTACTGGTCGGGATTTCGCGGCGGCCCGAAGGCAATACCGTCGCGATCGCCGCCGCCGTTAGGAGCGTACTGGCGGACTTCGCGCGGCGCTATCCCGACGTTAATTTTTCCATCTCTTACGATCAGTCGGGGCTGGTTGCCGAGTCGATCGCCAGCGTGCGCGACGCGATCCTGCTCGGACTTGGGCTGGCGGCGCTCGTGGTCCTGGCGTTCACGATGAGCCCGCTTTCCGCACTGGTCGCGGCGATCGTCGTGCCATGCACGGTCGCGATTACGTTCGCGATCATGAAGGCCGCCGGGCTGACCTTCAACATGATGACGCTGGGCGGGCTGGCCGCGGGAATCGGGCTGTTTATCGACGACGCGGTCGTGATGATCGAAGCGATCCATCGCGATCGCGCCGGCGGCGTGGAGGCCGCCGCGGCGGTTTCCACCGCGCTGGGGCGGCTGGGCCGGCCGCTGGCCGCCTCCACGATGACGGTAATCGTGGTGTTCGCGCCGCTGGTGTTCGTCTCCGGAATCACCGGCACGTTCTTTCGATCGCTGGCAATGGCGCTGGGCGGGGGGCTGGCAATCTCGCTGGTGCTCGCGATTTACTTCACGCCCGCGATCGAGTTGGGCTTGGAACGGTTCCGCGGACATGCGCGCGAGCCGGGCCGCCTGTATCGCGCGCTCGAATCCGCATACATGGTAAGCCTGCGCGCGGTCATCCGCGTGCCCGCGCTCGCGCTAATCGGCGCGCTCGCCTCGGTCGCCGCCGCCTACGGCATCTATCGGAACCTCGGCGCCGACTACCTGCCGCCGCTCGACGAAGGCGCGTTCATCCTCGATTATCTGACGCCGCCCCAGAGCACGATGGCGGGCACCACGGCGCTCCTGGACAAAATCCAATCGATCCTCTCCGCGACGCCGGAAGTAGCGGCGTTTGCGCGGCGCACCGGTACGCAACGGGGATTTTTCCTCACCGAGTCCAACCGAGGCGACATCACGGTTCGTTTGCGCTCGGATCGCACGCGCGGCATCGACGCGATAATTGCGTCGATTCGCAATCGAATCCTCGGCGCCGTGCCGGGCGTAACGATCGAATTTTCGCAAGTGCTTCAGGACTTGATCGGCGATCTGTCCGGCACGCCCGAACCGATCGTAGTCAAAGTGTTCGGCCCGCGCGGCGCAATCGAGCCGGCCGCGCGCGAAGCCGCGGCCCGCCTGCGCAAAATTCCGGGCCTGGTCGATGTCTTCGACGGCATCGTGCGCAGCGTCCCGGAGGAACGCATCGGCGTCGATGAGTTCGGGGCGGCGCGATGGGGCCTCAACGCGGCGGAAATCCACGCCGCGCTCCAAACCGCCGTCGAGGGCACGGTCGCAACCAGCGTCCCTTCGGGAGAGCGGCTGGTCGATGTCCGCGTGCGCTATCCCGCCGAATATCGCGAGAGCCTGCCGGTGCTGTCGCAAATGATTCTCAAATCGCCGTCGGGCGCGCGGGTTCCGCTGTCCGCCGTCGCGCGGCTCGATTTCATCGGTTCGCAAAGCGAACTCGCGCGCGAGCGCCAGCGCCCGGTCGATTACGTGACGGCGCGGCTTGAGGGAATCGACTTGGGGAGCGCGATGGCGGCGGTGCGCGCGCGGCTCAAGGGAATGCCGCTGCCGGCGGGAGTATCGCTAGAATACGGCGGACTTTATGCGCAGCAGCAGACCGCATTCGCGCAACTCACGATCGTGCTGGTTGCGGGACTCGTCTCGATGCTCCTGATTCTGGTGTGGGAATTCGAGCGGATGGCGCCCGCACTTGCGTGCCTGATTGCCGCGATCGCCTCGCTGGCTGGCAGTTTCATCGGGCTTTACGCGACCGGGATGACGCTCAACATCTCCTCGTTCATGGGCATCATCATGGTCGCCGGAATTACCGCCAAGAACGGCATCCTCCTGCTCGATCACGCCGAGCGCGAATCGGTCGCGGGAACCCCGATCGGCGACGCACTTGCCGCCGCGGCGCGCACGCGAATCCGGCCCATCATCATGACGACGCTGGCGACGGCGGCGGGATTGTTGCCGCTCGCCCTTGGCTACGGCGCGGGAGCGAAGGTGCAGCAGCCGCTCGCGATCGCGGTGATCGGCGGGCTGGCGTTCGCGATGCTGTTCGCGATTCCACTGGCGGGCGGAATCTACCTGATGGGGACGCGCGGGAAGGCGCGCGGCCGGAACATCGCGAAATTCGTGCGGTAGCGGGGATGGCAGCGCCGGCGATGCGGCGGCATTTACGGCCGGCGCATGCTGAATGAATCGCGGCCGAGGACGCGGCGGCGCATTATTCCCCACAGGCTGTGGAAGCCGCGATCGAGTTCGGTCGCCGATTCGGCCATGAATCGCGCCGCGCATCCGCCGCAAGCGATCTCACTCGCGCCACCGCGCAATCCAGGAGATGAATTCAACGCTTCATCCGCTTCGGAAATCACGTCATTCCAGGCCGCGCGCCGCTCGTCGATCGCAACCATCGTCGCGAGGTAGTTGAAGCGCTCCGCGAATCCGAGTTGCGCCGGTGAGAGTTCCGCGGGAACGATGCGCGACCGATTGATATAGAGCGGATGCGACTCGCGCACGGCGATCGTTTCGGATTGCAATTCCCTGAATTGCCAATGCTCGCCGCGCCCGATGCGGCCCGCCGCGATGGCATCGTAAACGATTGCGCGGCTGCCGGACGCCATCTCGACGCGAAGCGATTGACGGTACGCGGCGCCGGGATGGGGAATCACGTGGTCGGGAAGAAATTCAATTGTCGCGCGCGGGCCGAGCCGAATGAATGTTTCCTGGCGCGCCGCCGGGCCGAGCGTGCGATAGACCTTGGCGGCCGAGGCGGAAATCAGTGCCGCCGCCGCGTCCTCGCTTACCTCAATGTGCGAAATAAGGCGGTCGCCGCCCACCATCCCGCCGCTCGTGTTGAGCATCATCAGGCACAGCGAACCGTCCTCGGCGCGAAACGGATCGAGCGCCTGGAGCGGATGGGTAAAGCGCCGCCGGGATAGAATCGTTTGCCCGCCGCGCGCGGTGAATTCGAGCCGGAGCAGCCCCTCGCGTCCGACTCGATCAGGACGCGAACAGGAGGTCCCGGTGAATCCAGTTGACGATCTGTTCGGCTCCGGTTCCCTGTTTGAGGTTGGTGAAAACAAAGGGGCGTTCTCCACGGGCGCGGCGCGCATCGCGTTCCATCACGGCTAAATCGGCGCCGACGTACGGCGCGAGGTCGATCTTATTTATCACCAGCAATCCCGAGCGCATAATCCCCGGTCCGCCCTTGCGCGGAATCTTGTCGCCCTCGGCCACGTCGATTACATAGATCGTCGCATCGACCAGTTCGGGGCTGAAGGTAGCCGCCAGATTGTCGCCGCCGCTCTCGATGACGATGAGGTCGAGATCGGTGAAGCGAGTGTTAAGTTGCCGCACCGCCTCCAAATTGACCGAAGCGTCCTCGCGAATCGCGGTGTGCGGGCATCCTCCTGTTTCCACGCCCAAAATCCTGTCCGCGGGCAGCACGCCGCGGCGCGTCAAAAATTCGGCGTCCTCGCGCGTGTAAATGTCGTTGGTGATCACCGCGACCTGCAGCGGCCCGTGCAGCAACCGGCAGAGCCATTCCACCAGTGCGGTCTTGCCCGATCCGACCGGGCCGCCGATTCCGATTTTGAGCGGTTTAGGAGTCACGATCTGAACAACCGCGCCTCCAGGCGCTCATGGCGCATCGCGGCGATTTCCAGCGCGGGTGCGAATGCGGTCATTTCGGCAATGCCGGTTTGCGTTGCGCGGCCGGCCAGCGCGGCGATCGAGGGCATCAGGCTGCGGATTATTCGCTGGCCTTGAAGTTGTCCGAGCGGAATCAGCCGGACGGCGGCAGCCGTAACCGCCGCGGATGAGGAGTACAGATACGCGATGGCGGCCTGCTCGGCGCCCCAGCCTTGCGCCGCGCCGGCGATTCCATAGACGACGGCATGATGGCACGGCGTACGATCTTCGTCCGCGAGCTGCGAAAATTCCGCCGTTAGCGGATCGAGGAGCAGGGCGGCGGCGATCCGCAGTGTCTGGCGTCCGAGTTGGCGGCTCGCCGCGCGCAATTCCGCAGCCGGTTTCATCGCGTCCAGAATTTCGTCGATCCTCACGCACGCGAGGATACCGCGCGCCCGCGCGGCGTGCATCGCGTTCACGGCGGCAACCGCGTCGACCGTTGCCACGCTCCCCGCCAGATGGGCGCGAACGAATTTCTCCGCGCCGTCCGCGTCGCGAACCTCTCCGGACTGGACATAGGTTTCCAAGCCGAAGGAATGCGCAAACGCACCCGCCGGAAATAATCCGTCGCTGAATTGCAGCAACGACAGCATCGACTCAGCCGTCATGCGAATGGCCCCGCGCAATCGGATTGAAGACCGCGCTCCGTCGCCGCCATGCGACGCCGAGCCGCTCGAACAGATGCACCATCGCGGTGTCGTCCGGCACGATCAATTCGTCGCCGTCGATCGCGAGCGGGAAGTGATGGTTGCCGACCTCAAAGGCGATTCGAATCGCCGCGTCGCGGCCGCCGGGACGGACGGCCAGGACCGGCTCCGGCGCAGCTACAATTTCGAGATACCAATCTGACCCTACCGTGATTATCGCGCCGGGCGCGAGCACCGTGCCCGTCGGCAGGGCGAGCGCGATTTCGCGTGCCTGCGCGGATTTGAGCCGCTGGCGCGGCCATCGCCGCTCCTCCGCGGTCATGGTGACCGTGTCGCGGCGCTTGCCGATCAACTCGGCGGGGGGCACTTCGGGTAGCTGTTCGACGATCAGCATAATCAGAACAGAAAATACCGCTGCGCCATCGCCAATTCACGCGCTGGCTCGCAGGTAAGCAACTCGCCGTCCGCGCGCACCTCGTAGGTGTCGGGATCGACTTCGATTTTGGGCAGGAGGTTATTATTGACCATGTCGCGCTTGGACAGCCCGCGGCACTTTGCGACCGCGGCGGTGGCGCGCGCAAGGCCCAATCGTCTGCGAATTCCGCTCTCGTGTGCGGCGCCCGAAACGAAGGTCAATGAGCATTCGGAGAGCGCGCGGCCGAAACTCGCGAACATCGGGCGGTAAATCACCGGCTCGGGCGTGGGAATCGAGGCGTTCGGATCGC
The DNA here is from genome assembly GCA_050736715.1 of Binataceae bacterium (SeqCode). GTDB lineage: Bacteria > Desulfobacterota > Binatia > Binatales > Binataceae > Binatus. The sequence goes on from JBOHWK010000094.1 coordinate 40,487, forward strand.
CCATCGCGGCCCACGCAATCATTCCGCCCTTGAGCACCAGTTCCGGCTTTACGCCGAAAAACGCGGGCTTCCAAATTACGAGATCGGCCAGCTTGCCGGCCTCGACCGAGCCGATTTCATGCGCGACGCCGTGCGAAATCGCGGGGTTGATCCCGTATTTGGCGACGTAGCGGCGCGCGCGGATATTGTCGCTGCCGCTCTTTTCGCCCGGAAGTGCGCCGCGCTGGCGCTTCATCTTATCGGCGCATTGCCAGGTACGAATCACCGTTTCGCCGACCCGCCCCATCGCCTGCGAATCCGACGACATCATGCTGATCGCGCCCAAGTCGTGCAACACGTCTTCGGCGGCGATCGTCTCGGCGCGAATGCGCGATTCGGCAAACGCGACGTCCTCCGGCACGTCTGGGTCGAGATGATGGCACACCATCAACATATCCAGATGCTCGTCGAGGGTGTTGACCGTGAACGGCATCGTGGGATTGGTCGAGGACGGGAGGCAATTCGGTTCGCCGCACACCTTGACGATGTCCGGGGCGTGGCCGCCGCCGGCGCCCTCGGTGTGATAGGTGTGAATCGTTCGCCCCTTGAACGCGGCGATCGAGTCATCGACGAAGCCGGCCTCGTTGAGCGTGTCGGTATGGATCGCGACCTGAACGTCGAAGTCCTCCGCCACGGACAGCGCGCAGTCGATCGCGGCGGGAGTGGTGCCCCAATCCTCGTGCAGCTTGAGGCCGATCGCGCCCGCTTCGATCTGCTCTTTCAGGGGCGCCGGCAGCGACGAATTTCCCTTGCCGAGCAAACCCACGTTGACCGGCAGACTTTCAAAGGCCTGCAACATCCGATGAATGTTCCACGGGCCGGGAGTACAGGTGGTCGCGTTGGTCCCCGTGGCCGGGCCGGTCCCCCCGCCGATTAGAGTGGTGATGCCGGCCGATAAGGCGTGCCAGGCAAGCTGCGGACATATGAAGTGGACATGCGCATCGATCGCGCCCGCCGTCACGATTTTTCCCTCGGCGGAAATCGCTTCGGTGCCCGGCCCGACGACCATCGAGGGCGTCACGCCGTCCATCGTGTCGGGGTTGCCGGCCTTGCCGATTCCAACGATGCGGCCGGCGCGGATGCCGATGTCGGCCTTCACGATTCCCCAATGATCCAGGATGACCGCGTTGGTGATTACGAGGTCGAGCGTCCCCCTGGCGGACGAAGCCGCGGCGGCCTGCCCCATTCCGTCGCGCAGGACCTTGCCGCCGCCGAACTTGGCCTCCTCGCCGGGAACGGTCAAGTCGCGCTCGATCTCGACGAAGAGCTCGGTGTCGGCGAGCCGGATGCGGTCGCCGGTAGTGGGACCGTAAAGCTCGGCGTATTGGCGGCGCGGAATCTTAAGCGTCACCGGATTTCCCCGCAAACCCCCATTTGGCCCCGCGGCGCATCGCCGCCGCCTTCTTGGCGGCGGAGGTGGGACCGTTCACCAGGCCGTTGAAGCCGCGCGCAATTGCCTTGCCGCCGAATCGCACCAGCGTCACGATTCGGTCGTCGCCTGGCTCGAACCTAATCGCAGCGCCCGAAGGGATGTTCAATCTCATTCCAAAAGCTTTCGCACGATCGAACTCGAGCGCGCGATTGACCTCGAAGAAATGGAAGTGCGACCCGACCTGAATCGCGCGGTCGCCCGTATTGACCACGCGGACCTCGGCGGTTGGCCGATTCGCATTGGCTACTATGCTGTCCTTCGCCAGTATGTATTCGCCGGGAATCATGTTTCCTACCGAATCGGCCGGTGTACGGTCACGAGCTTGGTGCCGTCGGGGAACGTGCCCTCAATCTGTATCTCATCGAGCATCTCCGCGACGCCCTCCATTACGTCATCGCGCGTCAGGATCGTCATGCCGAATTCCATCAGTGCGGAAACCGAGCGGCCGTCGCGGATTCCCTCGAGGATTTCGGCGGAAATCAGCGCGTTGGCTTCGGGATAATTGAGTTTCAGGCCGCGCGCCTTGCGCCGGCGCGCGACCTCGGCCGCCGTAAAAATCAGCAGCTTGTCGATCTCCCTCGGTGTCAGCCGCATATTCGCGCCATCCCGGTTTCAGACGCTCAGCAGATGGGCGATGGAATCGGCCGAGCCGCTCTTGGTGTCGCCGCCGGCGACCATCCGCCCCCGTTGCATTACATAATAGCGGCTGGCAATCGACCACGCGAATTGAAGGAACTGCTCGACCAACAGGATTGCGATATTCAGTTCAGTCCGGATGCGCGCCAGCGCCAGGCCGATCTCCTGAACGATCGAGGGCTGGATTCCCTCGGTCGGCTCGTCCAGCAGGAGAAGTTTCGGGCGCGAGGCCAGCGCGCGCCCGATCGCGAGCTGCTGCTGCTCGCCGCCGCTCAGCACGCCGCCCCGGCGGGAGCGCAACTGAACCAGTGCGGGAAACATCTCATAGACGTACGCGGGTATCTCCCGCGGGGCGTCTTTGCGGCCGGTGAGCGCCTCCAACCCCATTGAGAGGTTCTGCTCGACGGTCAGATGGGGAAAGATTCCGCGGCCCTGCGGCACCAGCGCGATGCCCATTCGCGCGCGCCGGAAGGCGGCCGCGCGAGTCACGTCGGCGCCGGCGAACAGGATGCGGCCGGCGGTGGCGGAATGCAGCCCGGCGATCGTCCGCAGGAGCGTCGTCTTGCCGACGCCGTTGCGGCCCAAGAGCGTGACCGCCTCGCCCGCCGCAATGTCGAGATTGACATCGGCGAGCACCGGGCTGATTCCGTAGGCGGCGCCGATTCCTTCCAGCTTAAGCAACTTGCCGCTCCTGCGCGCGGCCCAGATAGACCGCCCGGACCTGAGGATCGTTGCGCACTTCGTCGATCGTGCCGCTGCGCAGCATCCGGCCCATGTGCAGGATGCTGACCGGGGCGCGGAGTTGTTCGACGAAATCCATGTCGTGGTCGATCACGACGAAGGCGTGGCGCGCCGAGAGGTTGCGAATCAACTCCGCCGTCTTGACGCGCTCCTGATGGGTCATCCCGGCGGCGGGTTCGTCGAGCAAAAACAGAGCACCGTCGGATGCGACCACCATCCCGATCTCAAGCCATTGTTTCGCGCCGTGGGCCAAGTGCGCCGCGAGCATATGACGCTTCTCGCTGAGCGCGATGAGGTCGAGGATTTCCTCCACGCGGGCGTGCTCGGCGGCGCTGATGGAGGTTTTGAACGTCCCGAGCCATCCGCGATCTTTCTTGGCGGCGACGACGATGTTTTCCTCGACGGTCAGTCCCGAAAGAATTCCCGGCGTCTGAAACTTGCGGCAGATTCCGCGGCGCACCACTTCATACTCGGGCAGATTGGTGATGTCTTCGCCGTTCAGAATCACCTTCCCCGACTCCGGCTTGACTCGGCCGATAATCGCGTCCATCAAAGTGGATTTCCCGGCCCCGTTGGGGCCGATAATCACCTGTACCGATTTCGGCATCACCGACAGGCTCACCCGGTCGAGCGCCTTAAAGCCCTCGAACGACACCGTGAGTTCTTCGACGCGCAACAACGGTTCCATCGTCACCCGGCCTCCTTGGAACGGGCGTGGGACGCTTTTCCGGAAGCATCCTTGCGGGAATGGCCGCCGGCGGCTTGCTCCCGGTCATCGATGCTCGCAACAATCTTCGTAATCACCATCGTGGTGCGCGCTTCGCTGCGCGGCCGGCGCTCAAGCAGGGCAAACAATCCTCCCAGTCCCTCAGGCATCGCGGTCACCACCAAAATGAATAGCCCGCCCATCACGAACAGCCACGCTTGCGGGAACGCGCTGCTGACCTGATCCTTGCCGAAATTGACGAGCAGCGTGCCGAGCACCGCGCCCACCAGGCTCTCCCTGCCGCCCACCGCAACCCATACCACCATTTCAATCGAGGGCATAACGCCAATCATCGCGGGAGAAATCACCCCGATGTTAAGCGTGAACAACACTCCCGCAATGCCGGCCATCGCCGCGCCAATCGCGAACGCCGCGACCTTGAAGGGCGCCGGGTCGTAGCCTAGGAATCGGACGCGGTTCTCTCCGTCGCGAATCGCGCGCAGTAATTTTCCGAAATGCGTCCGCAACAGCCATCGCATGCCGGCATAGCAGAGCGCGAGAATCGCAACGATCACGAAATAAAGGTTGGTTTGCACGCGCTGGCTAGTGAGCACGATTCCGAAAAAAGTCCGGAAGTCGGTAAGCCCGTTGAATCCGCCGGTGTACGGTTGCTGGCTGACGATGAAGGTCGTTCCCGCCAGCACCAGCGCCTGCGTGATGATCGCGAAATAAACCCCGCCGACGCGGCGATGGAACAGCAGCCATCCGAGCGCCCCGGCCACCGCCGCCGGGATGACGAGCGCCGCGAGCAGCGAGAAGGCGCCGCTCTTGAACGGAACCCACAGCCACGGCAGCGCGGTCAATCCGTCCCATTGCATGAAATCCGGGATCTCGCCGGGGCCGAGCGCGCTCAGCTTCAGGTGCATCGCGACCGCATACGCGCCCAACCCGAAAAACAACCCCTGGCCGAGCGGCAGAATCCCCGCATCGCCCCAGACCAGCGAGATTCCCATCGCGAGGATTCCCATTGCGAGGAAGCGGCTCAAAAGCGAAAGATTGTATGCGCCAAGGAATAGCGGTGCGCTCAGCAGAAGCGCCAAGACCGCCGCCCACATGACCAACTCCGCACGGCGCACCTCAGCCTCCTTCGAGCGAGCGGGAACTCACGCTAACGATTCCGCGCGGGCGGATTTGAATGAACGCGATAACGAACAACAATAGCAACACGTCGGAGGTGCTGACGCTGGCGAAAATCTGGCATCCCGCCGAGAACATTCCCACCACGATTGCGGCGAGTGTCGTGCCTAAGACACTGCCCAGTCCTCCGACGATCACCACCAAAAAGGCGTACACGATGTAGCTCTGCCCGACGGTGGGCGTGACCGGAGCGATCAGTGCAAGCGCGGACCCCGCCAGGCCCGCGATCCCGCTTCCGATCGCGAACACTCCCAAGTCCATCAGCCGCGTGTTGACCCCCAGCGCCTCGGCCATCTCGCGATCCTGATTGACGGCCTGCACCAGCATCCCCACCCGCGTGCGCGCGATCGCCATCGCGAGCGCGCCCAGCACCAGAATTGCCACCGCGATGATGAACAGGCGCACCATCGGCAGTTCGAAGCCCCGCAGCATACCGCCCTTAATCGCGAACGAACCGGCCAGCCACGGCGGCGCGGTGACCTCATCGCCAATTGGGCCGAAAATGCTGCGCGCACCCTGCTGGAGAATCAGGCTCACGCCCCACGTCGCAAGCAGGGTGTCCAAGGCGCGGCCGTAGAGCCGCCGGATCAGAGTCGCCTCCAGGAACGCCCCGAAGATCGCCGTGCCGGCGAACGCCACGCCCATTCCGATCGGGTAGCCGATTCCATGCGGCAGGACCAGCAGCGTCATGTAGGTCAGGTAGCCGCCCATCATCAGCAATTCGCCGTGGGCCATGTTGATCACGCCCATGGTGCCGAAGCTGAGGGCCAGGCCAAGGGCGGTCAGGAGCAAAATCGAGGCGACACTAATGCCGTTGAAGGCTTGGCCGAAGAGTAGCGCTAACTCAGTCATACTCGCCGGACCTGCTGCGGGGCGGCTCCTCAGGAGAACCGCCCCGCGAGACAAACATCAAGCGTTCACTTGATAACGCACTTCTTGCCGGGAAATGCAAGCGAATCGTACGGCTGCGGGAAGATCGGCTTCGGCGAATGCCACAGAATGTCGAACTGGCCTGCGCCGTTCAGCTTGCCGACATAAGCCGTTTGATAGAGGCTCTGGTTCTTGGCGAACTTCGTCTTGCCCATCGCGTAGTCGTGCCAGCCGAGTTCCACCGCCGCCTTGCGGACCTTATCCACGTTGAAGCTATGCGCCTTTTCCGCAGCGGCCGCCCAGACGTAAACGTCGAGATAGCCGTGCACCATCGGATCGTCCACCACCGAGTCGGCGCCGTATTTGGCCTTGTAGGCCTCCACGAACTTCTTGCTCATGGGATCGTTGAGCGTCTGGAAATAATTCCACGCCGCGTAGCTGTCCTTCACGATCGACGGGCCCATCGCCTTGGCCTCCGGCTCCGCGATGCTGAAGGACATCACCGGCAGCTTCGACGGCGGCAGTCCCGCGGCTGCCATCTGCTTGAAGAACGAGACGTTGCTGTCGCCGTTCAAGGTGTTGAAGATGATGTCCGGCGCGGCGGCCTTGATCTTGTTCACGATCGCGCTGAAGTCGGTGCCGCCGAGCGGAACGTATTCTTCATCGACGACCGTCAGGCCGTCGTGGACGATGTGCTTCTTGAGGATTAAGTTCGCGGTTCGCGGAAACACGTAATCGGAGCCGAGCAGAAAGTACTTCTTGTAGCCCTTTTCCTTGGCCCAATCGAGCGCGGGAAGAATCTGCTGATTTGGCTGCGCGCCCGAATACATGATGTCCGGCGAGCACTCGTTGCCTTCGAACTGAACCGGGTACCAGAGCAGGCCGTGGAACCGCTCGAACACCGGCAGCATCGCCTTGCGGCTCGCCGAGGTCCATCCGCCGAAGACCGTCACGACCTTGTCTTGCTGAATCAGCTTCTGGGCCTTTTGCGCGAAAGTCGCCGGCTCCGACGCTCCGTCCTCGACGATCGCGTCGATTTGCTTCCCGTTCACGCCGCCCGCGGCGTTGATCTGGTCGATCGCCAAGAGCGTCGCTTTTTCGACCGTCACCTCGCTGATCGCCATCGTGCCGGTCAGCGACTGCAGCACTCCCACCTTCACGGCGCCCGCCGCGAACGCGGGCCGGCCGAATCCGGCCAGCGCGAGGCCAACCGCCGCCGCCGTTCCAATCGTAATCCTGAATTTTGTTCTCGTCTTCATCCTGTCCTCACTCTTGCAATAATTGCCCTCGTCAATCGTTTCGATAACTCGATTCGCACCCGTCCTTTAGAACATCAACTGCGCTTGAATCCAGACGCGGCTTGCACCGAATCCCTTTGAGGACGGCAGCCCGGAGAATCCCTCTCCGGCAAGATACGAATACGCCGTCTGAATTTTGGCATTATGCCCGTAGAGGTAGAAATTCAGGCCCAAAGTGTATTCGGTCATTTTTTTGTAGCTGAAATTTGTCGGACCATCGAACCAGGTTCCTTGATTTCCGCCGGTAAACGGAATCTCTGGTTGGCCCCACCAAATTCCCGAAATTCGTTCCGCGGCTTCCAGCCGCGCTGGAATCAGATAGTAACCGGCCTGTTCGCCATATCCCCACGAATTGTAGCTTGGCAATCCGGCGGTTTGCTTGGTGCGGCGATAGTATCCAGTTCCCTGAAAGCTCAGATAGTTGTAGCGGAACAGGATCGAAGAGGTGGCGCCGTAGGTGCGGTCGCCGCTCGCTTCGTTTTCAAAGCCGGAACTGTAATCGACCGGATTGTACATCCCCGACGCCCACAGCGTAAGTGCCGGCTTGTCGGTGGGTTTGCCGGACGGATCGGTTTCCCCCGCAAATCCGTACGGCTGCAGGATGTTGTAGTAAAGATTCCCGACGTAGGCGAGCTTGCCGTTGACGCTCTCCTGCCCGCCCGCGTCGAGGGCGGGGATGCTGTTGTAAACTCCCGCTCCGTATCCGAGATCGCCAACCTGGCCATAAGCCTCGACGCCAATCGCGCGCTGAAGAAGGAAGGCATATTCGGCGCCGGACAGATCGGGTAGCAAGTAGGTCCCCGGATTGTCGTAGTATTCGTAGGTGTACGGAATATACGACCGTCCCGCTTGAATCGTGAGATACGGCGAAATCGTCCGGGCCCCGAACCAATCCAACAGCGTCACCGTGTTTGTGTTTCCGGCGGTGCTGGTCTGGAACTGGAAGAAATACTTGGTCTTTGAATCGAAAACATTGCCGGACAATGCGAGCCGGCCCAGGTACAAGTCGAAGGTGTTTTCGTAGCGATCCCCGGACCCGAACGCGCTTACCGCGTTGGGCTTGAACGCGGTGAATCGCGTCTGCATCAGGCCGTTCACATACAGCGAATAGCTGTTGTCCGTCGTCTTGACGTAGAAACCGTTATTGTAGATGTCGGCCGGATGAAGGCCGGTGGTGATTCCGGGCGTGGTTTCCGGTCCGCGACCGATTTTTATGGTGCCGGGCATGCTGATCGCGGCTTGGGCAGGTTGCGCGGCCTGCTTTTTCTCGAGTTTGTTTAGCGCGGCCGCCAGTTCGTCGGTCCGCTTGCGCTCGGCGGCGATTTCCGCCTTCAACTCCTCGATCGTGCCGCCCGATGCCGCCGAACCGGCCTGCGCCAGCACCGTGTTTGCCGGTTTGGCGTTCGCCGAAGAAACCGCCGCCGGCGGCCCGGATGGCTCGGACGCCACGGCGGGTCCGGCCGGCCACGCGGCCCCGATCGCGATAAATCCAATCGTGGCGATAAGGATTCCGGTTCCTTTTCCCCAGTTGTGCTTCACTGCTACCTCCAAACCGTCAAAGCAAAAACGTTAAATGCTTCGCCTCATAGGTTGATACTTCAGTCCGGTTCTCCCGCACCGCTACGCCCTTGAGCAATTGGCGTGCCGTCCAGGTTTGAGCGGCCTGCGAACCGCCCTCGAATCGAGACGGGGACGGCATCTTGAAGGAAGGCGTTCAATAACCGGAGAAATCTGGCCGGGAATCTCCCTCTCGCGAAATTCTCCAGGCGCGGCCCCTGCGTGAGCGAGGGGACCAGCCGGGCTTGGATGCCCGCCGAACACGCAGAGGAATGCTTTCCGGGCAGGCACGCTGGCTATTCTCTCGGCATGTTCGCCGGTTGAAATCGTGGCGGAATCGAGGTTACAAGGGCGGGATCCGGGTAGAATTGACGTTAATTTGACATAATCCGGACGGTTCTTTTACTCAAAATGGCCGCGCGTGGGTTCCATTTACATGGAATGTTTGACACCGAACGATAGTTCGCCGATGACGCGGGAACGGCAGACGCGCGGGTACGGTTATCGTTCAACCAAGAGCGCGGAAAATCCGGAATCCGCTCAGGCGGCCGTTACACTGGAAGGGATCTGGTCAAGAAACTTCCTCCATTCTTCCGGCGAACGAGTGTCCGGGTAGAGCTGGGACCGGACGGGATTTTCCGATCGGATCGGAAGTCACGCGGCGCGGGCCATAATCGGCGCGAATTGCCGCGACGAATCGGGTGTTTTCGGCCCGGCCGGCGCTTTGGAAATAATTCCACGCCGCATACGTGCCGGCGATGCCGAGCATTCCGAGCAGGGTCGGGGCGATGTCGGCGAGGGGGCGGCCGCCGCAAACGTGGAAACGCCTTTGGGATAATTCAAACCGGAGGTTTTGCTGGTATGCTTGACCCGATGGCCGATGAGCCTGCGCTTTTACATCGATCCGGCCA
>JBOHWK010000095.1:0-25825 GCA_050736715.1 Binataceae bacterium (SeqCode)
GAAGCGGAACTGCGCAGCGCGAGCGTGGCGCCGGTGCGGGTCAGGAACAAGGTGTAGCCTTCGCCGCGCGCGAGGAACTTCACTCGCGCATCGGTCTGGCCGCGATTCGCCTCGAACGTGAGCGGCAGATTGCCGAGAAAGCTCGCGACGCGGGCGGAAGCGACCCCTCCCCCTAAAGGGAGAGGGGAACCGCCGGATTTGTGTTCCCCCTTCCCTGAAGGGGAAGGGGCAAGGGGGTTAGGTTGCCGATGCCGTGCGACGCGGCGAAAGTTGCCGCCAGAAAACCTGCCGCCGCGAGCAGCGAGGCTCCCAGCGCGCCCATTCGAATCCTTCCCTGCGACGAACCCATCGGCGCTCCCTCCATAGCCGAAAGAAAAGTTGCCTGCGGAAACCCCGGTAACTAACTCAACCGAGGGTAGCTCCCCCCCGCCTGTAATGTCAAGACCAAATGAGTGGTCAATGACGATTAAACCACGAAGAAAGCTAATTCAGCGGTGAAAACAATTCGTGGAACTATCGCTTCAGGCAAACGTAGATCGAGGCCGGACGGCCCAGAATCGATACGCGATAGATTTTGCGCGGCGCGATAATGCCGCGATGCTCAAGCTCGCGCATCAGACGCCATTCGGAGGTCAGCAGTACCATCGTCCCGCCCGGTTTGAGCACGCGGTTGAATTCCGCGAGCCAGCGCGGATAGAGCCGGCGATTATCGCCGTGCGCGCCGTACCGGATGCCCCACGGGAGGTTGGTAATGATTTTCGTTACGCTCGCGTCGGCGAGGCCGAGCGCGCCCGCGTCCCATCGTTCGAGCCGAATCGGCTTGTAGCGCGCACCGACGTTGGCTTGCGCCGCCGCGATCGCCGATTTGTCGCTATCGCTCCCGATCAATTGCGCGTAGCGGCCGAGATGCGCCCGCTCGATCAGGATCGTCCCCGCGCCGCAAAACGGATCGAGCACGACGTCGTCATTGCGCGGCTCGGACAGCCACGCGAGCGCCGCCGCGGCGGCCGGACGCAATGAGGCCGGGCGATGGGCGGCTTTGTACTCGCGATGGCGCATATCGTCGCCATTCAGGCGCACGGCAAGGATGAATTCGCCGCCGATCAGCGTCGCCCAAAATTCAACGTCGGCGCGCTCCTCTTCGAGCCGCCAGGCATGGTCGGCGCGCTCGATGATTCCGCGCTCGGCGGCGCGCTGAAAATCGACGCGGCGGAATTCATGCTCGCCCACCAGCCGCGCGACCACGCGAAACCGGAGCCTCCGGCCCGCCCGCGTACCCGGCGACACCGCGATCCTGGCCCGCAATGCGTCTTCGACAAACGGCGCCTCGCGCGCCACCGCACGAACCTGTTCCAGCCCGGCTTCGATCGTTTTCAACCCGGCGCGATGGCCCGCGATCGCAAAAACATCCTCGGCGGTGCGGAGCTTGCCGATCTCGTCCGCGTTCGGCGCGAAGAAGATCGCCATCCCGGCGCGATCGGGCACCGTCCGGCGGCCAATCTCGCGCGCCCTCCCGATTCGCGCGGCGATCTCCTCCGCCGCGATGGCCTCGAAGCCCGGCTGCGTCTGCGCGAGGTAAAGATTCGGTCCGAAGCGAATCGTCCCCGGCGCGAGAGCACCCTCCGAACGGCCCCGCACGGCGCGCGATCGAATCAATCGTTGGGCCATTTCCGCGCCCCGTGAAGAACCCGCAGGATTTCAATGACTCCGGCGCGCGCGCGATACGGCAATGTGTACGCCGTACCGGCCACCACGAGTTCGCGCGTTCCCGGCACCCGGCCGGGACGGCCGGCGGCCGGATAATCGGACAGCATCCGGACCGCCCGCCGGATTCGCCGCGCCATTGCGCTTGCGGCGGAGGGATCGTTTTGCGCTATGTAGCGGCGGACCGATTCGAGATCGTCAACGGACTGCGGGAGCCAGCGGATTTTCACCGGGGACGCGCGCTTTCCTTGGCCGTTCCCCAGCTTGCGAGCCACGCGTCAACCTGGTCGTGCTCGATAAACTTTGCGCCGGGCCGATCGGCGGTTTTCACCGCCGCTTCGATCGCGCGGACTTGCCACTCGTTGAGGTCGAGGTAATCCCGAATCGCTTGGGCCGCAAGCCAAGCCTTGCTGCGCGCGGTCGCTCCCGCAAGCTTATCGAGCCGCCGCAATTCGCTAGCGTCCAGCCGTAGCGTCATCGTTCTGGAAGCCGTCGCTTTTCTTTGTGCCCGCATGTGTTCGTTTTAGCACACGCGCCGCCGCATCCGAAGCCCGCTACTTGGAGCGCGACAGGTATTCGCGCGTCTCGGTGTTGATCGTGATGGTGTCGCCCTCGATAACGAAGTGCGGCACCTGAACCACCATCCCGGTCTCGACCGTCGCCGGCTTCAGCGTGTTGGTCACGGCCGCCGATTTCATTCCCGGATCGGTCCGCGTCACTTTGAGGCTGACCGACTTGGGCAGGGTGACGTTGAGCGGGGCCGTCTCGTAAAACTCGACTTCGACTTCGAGGTTTGGCGTGAGGAACCCCGCGACGTCCTCGATCATTTCCTTGGGAATCGTGATCTGGTCGAAGGTTTCCGTGTTCATGAAATGGTAATCGTCGCCCTCCTGGTAGAGGAACTGCATCCGCTGCTGGGAGAGGATGACGCGCTCGACGCGGTCTTCGGAGCGGAAGCGGTTTTCGGTTTGCGATCCGCTCTTGATGTTGCGCAGCTTGGTCTGCACCATCCCGCGCCAGTTGCCGGGCGTAATGTGGGTAATCGTCATGACGCGCCAGAGATCGCCGTTGTATTCGAGGACCATTCCGGGGCGCACTTGCGTCGCTTGAATCAGCATCGTCTAAACACTCTCGAAGCGGAAGTTGAAAGAGGAATTTTACGCAACGCCGCCGCGCCCCGCAAGTTCGCCGGGGCCAACCCCGCTCCGTAATTCACCTCCCCGGCCACGATGGCGGAGGCGGCACGGCGGCGGGCGGCACGACTGCGCGGTTGCCGGGCGGCGGCGCGGCGGGATGGCTATAAGGATTGGGCGCGTGGGGATTCATCCCGTAGCGGCGCCAATTTCCGTAAGCGTAGGGCGGATATCCGTAGCGATACGGATTCGGCACGGAATAGGACGGCGGATAGGCAGGATATCCTCCATACCCCGGCGGCGCCGGGAAATTCTCGATGGAATCGTCGTCAACGTCCACTGACGCCTCCACAAAATACTTGCCGCCGCCATAAGCGCGAATCGTGGTGGCCGCCGCGATCGGCGGCATCGGCAGCGTCACGTCGAATGAAGTGACGCCGCCGGAGTTAACCGGAATCGGCCGCACCAAACGGCCATCGAGGTACACGCCCGCGCGTTCAACTCCGGTCCCGGCAATCTGCCCGACGATTTCCAACTCCTCCGGCTCGATAATCGATTGTCCGGCGGCGAAAACGTCGATGCGCACGTCCCCGGGCAGCGAGCCTGCGCGCCGCCACTCAGCCGGATTTTCTTCGATTGCCGGCGCGATCTCGGCGACATTGCTCGGTGGGAGCGGCGCGGCGGACGGCGCCATCGGTCCGTTCGCGCCGCCCGCACCCGGCTCGATGTAGATCGTCTCGGCGCTGCCGGCCACCGAGCCGGCCGCCTCGCCGCCGGGCGCCACGGGCGTGCGCGCCTCGCGGCCGGAAGCATCGGTCACGCGAATCACGTCCGTTGGCGATAAAGCATCGAGGCTGACGTCGAAATTAACGCGCTGGGGGCCGGGCAACGGAGAAATGTCGAGGTCTCTGACGAGTTCATCGCGATCGTAAACTCCGGCGGTTCTGAGATCGTTTCCCGCGACGAATCCGCGCACTCGCACCGCGCCGTCCCGGAACACGCGCGAGGCAATAACCGCCCTTGGCGCGGCGGCGGCCTCGCCGGGAAGCGCGCCGGGCGGCGGTCCCGGAACCGCGGCCGCCATCGCCGCGGGAGGAAGCAATTTTTCGAGCGCCGCGATCTGCCGTTCGATCGCCTTCCACCGCGTCGCATTCAGCGCGGGAGAATCTTTCGCCACCGCGTCGATCGCCGCGCGGTCGTTCACAATCGCTCCCATCTCGCTCGCGGCCGCCGCGCGGCCGCCCCGGCTAAGCTCCTCCGCCATCGTCTGCGCGTCGCCGGCCAGATTCGCCACGGGCGCCAATGCCGGAGCGGGCTTCGCTGAAGCGCCGCCGAGCGAATAAAGCAAGGCGAATGCGCTGTCGCTGAGTTGTGCCGCTTGCGCTTTCAGATCGGCTGCGGCGGCGCGGGCGGTTCCCGCAAAAATCAGCAACAGCGCGGTTACCGGCAACGCCGCGCGAACCGGAACAGATCGCCGCCCGCCCGCCCGGATAATTCGGCTCGTGCCACTGGCCACGGACTATTGCCTCCCGCTACGAGGACTGTTTGTAGCGCTCGACGACGACTTTTATTTGGCGCGAAAGCTTCAAAAACAATTCGCCTTCATCGTAGATGAAAAGCGCCAACGCGCCGGCCGCGCCGATTATCAGGCCGAGAATGAATGCGCCCATCGTGTCGCTCCTCCGGTTCCATTCGATTATATTGGAAACCGTGGCGCGAGCGAACCGGCCCATCGGTCCTGCGTCCGCGAATCGAGGCCGCATCGGGCGGAGAACCAGTGGACCACTTCGAATCGAATTCATCCCAAGGCCGCTCCGGCGCAGATGATTTTGCCGCCGGCTACACTGCTGCAACGCAAGCGGCCGGCGTCCGCATCCTTACGGATCGCGCCGTCGTGCGCGTGACGGGCGACGATCGCGCGCCGTTCCTGCACGGGATGTGCAGCGCGGACATCAAGGGCGCCAAGGCCGGAACGGTATTGCCGGCGCTGATTCTGACCGAACACGCACACGTGATTGCGGAGCTGTTCGTGTGGGTGGCGGACGACGCGCTGCTGCTCGACATCGATGTTGAGGGGTGGGGCCGCGCGCGGCCCCATCTGGAAAAACTCCTCGTTGCCGACGACGTTGAATTTGACGATACGAACGCCACAGCCGTAATCGATGCGGAGGGTCCGCGATGCGCCGCCGCCGCCCGCACGATCGCCGGCGATGCGGCGGAATTGCCAGCGGAATGGCGATTCGTCGCGGCAGACGGCGTGCGCATCGGAAATCTCGCGCGATTCGGCGGCCCCGCGGTGGCCGTGCTTGCGCCGCGCGAGCGGGCGGATGAGATTGCCGCGCGGATGGTTTCGGCGGTTCCCGGCGCGCGCCGGATCGGCGAAACGGTCATCGAGGCGATTCGAATCGAAAACGGCATCGCGCGCGCCGGTATCGATACGGGTGAAAAGACGATCGCACTTGAAGCGCGGATGGAGCGCGCAATATCGTTCAGCAAGGGATGCTACGTTGGGCAGGAGACGATCGAGCGGGCGACGGCGCGCGGCGCTTTGAAAAAGCGGCTGCTGGGCCTTAAGCTGGAGGGAACCAGCCTCCCGGCGGCGGGCGCGCCGGTGACTCAGGCCGGCAAGGAAGTTGGCCACATCACGAGCGCCGCGCTATCGCCGCGATTCGGCGCGATCGGCCTTGCGATCCTGCATCACAGCGCGTGGACGCCGGGGACTCAGGTAAGCGCCGGGAACCGGGACGCGGAAGTGTGCGAACTGCCGTTTGGAAACAGTTGAAGAAATGCTTTAAGTAACGCGGGGCCGGCCGCCGGCGCCGAAAACGAGGGAGATAACCACGATGGCTAACCTGATCGGAAAGCGCTACCTCTGCGAAAAATGCGGAACCGAAGTGCTGTGCAACAAGGCCGGCGCCGGCGTCGTCGAATGCTGCGGCAACGAGATGAAACTAAAAGAGGCGAAGCCGCTTCCGTCCTCCGACTGAAGCGCGTCGGATGGAGCCGGCCCGGCGTCGCGCACGGGGGATGGAAAAGCAAGCGCCAAAGCCTGCCGTGGCGCCGCCCGGAAAGGCGGACCTCGTGCTCCACGAGGGAATCCTTCTGGGCCATCCGGGGGAGGACTCGGTGGCAATCTCGGGCGGCCGGATCGTGGCGCGCGGCAAGTTCGCCGACTTAAAGGCGTGGGTCGGATCGCGCACCTACATGATCAAGCTCGGCGGCCGCACGGTTACGCCCGGGTTTATCGATTCGCATCTCCATTTTATGGAGGCCGCCGCCGCCGCCACGGGAATTTCCGTCCAGCGCTGCCGTACCGTCGCCGATCTGCTGGCGCAATTGCGCCTTGCCACCGGACGGGTTCCGCCCGGCAATTGGCTGCGCGCGTTCGGCTGCGACGAGGCGCTGCTGTTCGATCGGCGCGGTCCCACGCGCATGGAACTCGATCTGGCCCTGCCGAAGAATCCGCTCCGGCTGCGCCATCAGACGCTTCATGCCTCATGGCTCAATTCGCGCGCGATCAATCTGCTCGGCCTGGAAGCGCCCGGCTTCACCCCGCCGCCCGGTGCGAAGCTGCACCGCGGCGACGATGGGCGGCTGGCCAGCCTCGTCGCGGGAATGGAGGAGTGGCTGACGAGCCGCCTGCCGCGCGTGACCCACGCCGAGGCGGAATCGCGCGCGCGGGTGATGAGCCGGGAACTGGCCGCCGCGGGAGTGACCGCGTTCACCGACGCGACCGTGCGCAACGGCGCGGCGGACGCCGCGATGTTCGCGAAGTTCGTGCAATCGGGCGCAATCTGCCAGCGTGTCCAAATGACGATCGGCGCGCCCCATCTGACCGAAGCGGATGAGGCTGAAGCGATCGCGCGCGCCGCGGGAATTGGCATGGCGGGCGTCAAGTTCATGCCGCCGCACGCCCATGATCGCGCGGAACTCGCCAATATCGTCAAAAGCGCGCTAGATCGCGGGCTCGATTGCGCCTTCCATGCGACCGAAGTGGAGGAACTCGAAGACGCCCTCGCCACATTCGAAATGGCGCGCGCGCAGGGCGCCGCTCCCGGCGCGCGCCTTCGAATCGAGCATGGCGGCGTGATTCCGCCCGACGATATCGGGCGGTTGGCCGCGCTCGACGCCTGGGTCGTCACCAATCCCGGTTATGTCCATTTTCGCGGACCCAAGTATGCCGGCGAACCGGGCCTAATCCCGCATCTATATCGTGCTCGGAGCCTCAGAGCCGGCGGAGTGCATCTGGCCGGCGCGACCGATGCGCCGGTCACGCCCGCCCGGCCGCTGGCGGCGATCGCGGCGGCAATATCGCGCGCTTCGCTCGACGGCAAGGAGTTGTCCCCCGCCGAGGCGCTGTCCGCCACGGAAGCATTCGGGCTGTTCACGATTGAGGGTGCGCTGCTGGCGCGGTTGGAAGCCGGCGCGATCGAACCGGGCGCGCTGGCCGACCTGGTGGTCTTGCCCCGCGATCCAATGGCGGCCGGCGCCGCCGACCTGATGAGCATGGCGGCCGATGTGACGATAATCGGCGGGCGCGTTGTGTACGAGCATGGCCGTCCGCCGATCGCGCAGAGCGACACGGCGGAATTGCGCAACATCTAATGCGCACTCACGATTCTCCCCCGGTCCGGTACGAGCGGCGCGGCGCCGTCGCCGTGGTCACGCTTAACCGGCCCGAACGGCTGAATGCCTACAATCTCACGATGCGCGACGGCCTGTTCGAGGCCTTCGGCGCAATCCATGACGATCCCGGCGTGCGCGCGGTGGTCCTGCAGGGAGCGGGTGCGGCCTTCTCGACCGGCGGCGATCTGGCGGAATTCGGCCTGGCGCCGTCGCCGATCGTCGCGCGATGGGCGCGATTCCGCCGCGACGTATGGGGGCTGATGCGCGCGCTGCCGATCCCAACGATCGCGGCGATTCACGGCTACACGGTTGGCGGCGGACTTGAAATGGCGCTGTTATGCGACGTTGCGATCGCCGCGGATGACGTGAAACTTTGCCTGCCGGAGACGGGCGCCGGGATGATTCCAGGCGTGGCCGGCACCCAAACCGCCGCGCGGCGGCTCGGAATCGGGCGGGCACTGGACTTGTGCCTGACCGGGCGTTGGATTGACGCGCGGCAGGCGTTATCTATAGGTTTGGTCGCCGAAGTGGTCTCACTCCCGGAACTGGACGGCGCGGCACTCGGATTGGCGCGCGCGATGGGCCGCATCCCGCGCGAGCGATCCGCGCTGCTGAAGCTCGCCGTATGGGGTGGCCTCGACTTGCCGCTCGCGGCGGGCTTGGAACTCGAAGCGCGGCTTGGCGCGCGCCTCGAACAAATGTCCGGGAGCGGCGAAAGGAACGGCGCGCGGTGAACACGGTCAACTTCGTCACGATTCCCTCGTCGATCGTTCCCGATCGGGAAGTTTTGGTCTTCGGCGAACGGCGGCTCAACTATGCGCAACTAGCCGATCGGGTCGCCCGGCTCTGCGCGGTCTTCAAGCGCTTCGGCCTCAAGCCTCGCGATGTAATCGCCGCGCTCGACACTAATTCCGATCTCTACATCCAGTGCTATTACGCGGCTGCCCAGGCGGGGCTGACCTTCCTGCCGCTGAATTACCGCGCCAAGGACGCCGAGCTCGAATACATGATAAACACGGCAGACGCCAAAGCCCTGCTCGCCGGCGACCGCTATCTCGATCTCGTCGAGCGAATCCGTCCCCGGCTCACCACAAAGCGGATCGCCGCGATGGGCGCGGGCAAGGACGGCCTCGAGCGAATCGAGGACCTAATCGCCGCCAGCGAGCCGGAGGAATCCGAGGCCGAGGTGGACGACGAGGACACCTCGATTTTGATGTACACGAGCGGCACCACCTCGCTCCCCAAGGGCGTGATGCTGAGCTTCCGCGATTTCACGGCGTACGTGACCGCCAACATCGAATTGGCCGACGGCGCCGAGCGGGGCGCGGCGCTGGTCTGCGTGCCCTTCTACCATATCGCCGGAACGACGGCCTACATGACCAATCTGTGGACGGGCCGCAAGCTCGTCACGATGCCGCAGTTCGACGCCGCAAGCTGGCTCGAACTCGTCGAACGCGAGCGGATCACTCATGCCTTTGTCGTCCCCACGATGATGAAGCAGCTAATCGGCCATCCACGATTCGCAAGCGCGGACCTGTCGTCGCTCACCAATCTCGCATATGGCGGCGCGGCGATGCCGATTCAGGTGATTCGCCGCGCGATCGAAGTTTTCCCGAAATCGGTGGGCTTCGTGAACGCCTACGGCCAGACCGAGACGACCTCGTCGCTCACCGTGCTCGGCCCCGATGACCATCGCCTGGCCGGCCCGCCCGCCGAAGTCGAATTGAAGCTGAAGCGGCTCAATTCGATCGGCAAGCCGCTGCCCGACGTGGAAATCGGCGTGCGCGGCGACGACGGAAAACTTGTGCCCGCGGGCCAAGTCGGCGAAATCATCATTCGCACTCCCCGCCTGATGAAGGGTTACGCGGGCCGCGAGGACGACGCCCGCCTGCCCGACGGATGGCGCGCGACGGGCGATTTGGGCTGGCTCGACGAGGGCGGCTACGTCTTCTTCGCCGGCCGCAAAGACGACATGATCATCCGCGGCGGTGAAAATATCGCGCCCGCCGAAATCGAAACCGTCCTGATGAGCCATCCCGGCGTGGACGAATGCGCCGTGATCGGCGTGCCCTCGGTCGAATGGGGGCACACGGTCAAAGCGTTCGTCGTCCCGCGCAAGGGTCATCGCGTCACCGAGCCGGAACTGGCGGAGTTCTGCCGCTCGCGCCTGGCGAGCTTCAAGCGCCCCGAAAGCATCGAGTTTATCGACGCGCTGCCCAAGAATCCGCTCGGCAAAATCCTGCGCAAAGACCTGCGCGCCGGCACCGGAGGCTTGTAGTGCTCAAACGCGCCGCCTCAGGAGGCGCGGTCGATGCCGCATTCGCCAACGGATGCGCCACGATCACGCTCCGCTATCCGCGCGCACGCGCTTCGATTACGCCCGCGATGGCAGTGCGGACGATCGAACTGTTCGAGCAAATCGAGGACGACGGCGAAGCGCGGATGCTCGCGATTACCAGCGGCGCCGGCGCCTTTTGCACCGGATTCGACGATGGCGTCGATCCGCGCCTGGTCGAATCGCTGGCGGCCGTGTCCAAACCAACCGTCGCGATAATCAACGGCGACGCCATCGACGAGGGATTGGAACTCGCGATGGCCGCCGACCTACGAATCGCGATCGCGCGGGCGCGCTTTGCGATCACCTCGATCGGCCGCGGCGCGATGCCCCGCTTTGGAGCGACCCAGCGCCTCCCGCGGCTGGTGGGCGCCGCGAACGCGCTCCGCATGATGATGACCGGCGCGCCGGCCGGCGGCGCCGAGGCGATCCGAATCGGGCTAGTCAATTATCTTGCGAAAGACCGGCGCGAACTTGCGCGCCTGTCGGATCGCGTCGTGCGGGCGATTTTGAGCCGCGCTCCGCTCGCCGTGCGGCTGGTTAAAGACGCCGTGCTCAAGGGCTATGATATGACCTTGGATCAGGGCATCCGGCTTGAAGAAGACTTGTACGCCCTGCTACAAACGACCTCCGATCGCGCCGAGGGCGTCCGCGCGTTTCTCGATAAGCGCAAACCGCTCTTCAAAGGCGCATGAAGTAAGGAGAGAATGTTTAACTACAGATTACACAGATTTCACGGATAACAATTCCCAAAATCTGTGTTAATCTGCGGAATCGGCGGTTCCTTCTGGAGATAAATATGGCCAATCAACTAGGTAAAGTTTATGTCTGCGGCAAATGCGGCTCGCAGGTGATCGTCACCAAGGCGGGCGGCGGCATGCTCAAATGCTGCGGCGTTCCGATGGAACTGAAGAAGTAGCGCGCGAGGGACTTCGATGGACGCGCGGGAATTCGTCCGCGAATTAATCGCGGACAACGAATCGATCATGCGCCGGCTCGCGCCCGCCGATTCGCTCCGTGCGGAGAGCGGCGGCGATCTGAGTCCGCGCAATCTCCTGCGGGTCGCGCTCCGCAATGAAATCGAGGCGGCGGAAATCGCCGCGCTCTGGGTTCCGCGCACCGTTAATTCCCAACTCAAGCTTGCACTCGCCCGCCAAAGCGGCGACGAAGCGAAGCATTACCGGCTGATCGAAGATCGCCTGCGCGAGCTTGGCGACGGTCTGGACAGTTTCGATCCGCTCGCCAACGGCTACAGCCCAATGTTCAAGTATCTCGCCACCCTTGAATCCGATGTCGAGCGCGTCGCCGCCGGGCAATTCACGCGCGAGGCGATCGCGCTGGTCAAGAACGCGCAATTTATCGAATTGTGCGAGCGCGCCGGCGACGCCGCGACCGCCCGCCTCTACCGCGACACGATTCAGCCCGACGAGAAATTCCATCACGAATTGGGCGTCAAGTTCCTGACCCAGCTCGCTACCGGCGAAGAATCGCAGCGGCTCGCCCGCGCCGCCCGCCTGCGCACGATCGAACTCGCCGAGGAATTGCAGACGCTCGCCTTCCAGCGCGGCAAAATCCATCATGCCCCCGGCTGCTAACCCGGCGCGGGCGGTCCGTACACGCCTTTACAAGGCGCTCCGCCGCTGATAGCACCTAATTAGGTGCTGCTTATGGAGGACCCGCGATGCTCGACATCACAAAGGACATTCAATCGTTGACGACTTTCCGGCGCAATTCCGGCGAATTTCTGAAGCAAATCAAATCGACCAAGCGGCCCGTGATCCTGACCGTTAACGGCAAAGCCCAAGCGGTCGTGCAGGACGCGCAAGCCTATCAACGGCTGCTCGATGCGGCCGCAAGCGCCGACGTGTACGAGGCACTCCGGCAGGGAGCGGACGACGCCGCCCACGGGCGGACCCGCCCGGCGCGCAAGGTGTTCAACGAGCTGCGCCGCCGTCATGGCATACCGCGTTGAATTGACACGCCGCGCGGAGCGGGACCTCGGCTACCTGTACGAACAGATCTCCGCTGCCGATTCGACGCTCGCCGCCGTCTGGTTCAAGGGACTCGAACGGACCATCTGCGCGCTTGAACAGTTGCCGCGGCGCTGCCCGGTCGCTCCCGAAAGCGGACGCGCCAAACGCCGCCTGCGCCATTTGCTCTATGGCGCGAAGCGCGATGTGTACCGGGTCATCTACGAAATCGACGGCTCGCGCAAAGTGGTGCGAGTCCTGACGATCAGGCATAGTGCGATGGATGAGTTTATCGGCGATGGCTGAAAATGGCCCGGCGTTCACAGCAAATCGGCCTCCGGAGTGGAAACTGCCGATTCGGCCCGGCTCGATTCTCTGGGACAACCTGTCCGACTGGCGAATCTTGCTCGGCGGAGGACGCGCACTCGTCCTGCAAACCGCCCATCCGATTGTCGCGGCGGGCGTCGGCGAGCATTCCAATTTCGCCGCCGATCCGTGGAAGCGCCTGTGGGGAACGCTCGAAATGTACGTCGGCGGCGTGCTGTTCGGATGGCCCGGCGGCTCAATCGCCGCCGCCAAGCGGCTCCGCAAGCTCCACGAACGAATCAAGGGAACCGACACGGCCGGCAAGCCCTACGATTCGCTCGAGCCTGCCGTTTTCCATTGGGTCCATGCGACGCTCGTCGATGGCGCGGTGCTCATCATGCGGCGCTTCGGAATTCCGCTCGAAGGGCGCCAACTCGATAATTTCTACGCGGCGATGTGCGAAGCGGGCCGGATGTACGGCCTGCGTGACTCCGATATGCCGCCGGATTGGCCGCGCTTCCGCGCGTACTTCGACGAAATGGTCCGCACGACGCTCGAAGACAATGATGTCGTCCGCCAGGTCCTCGATGCGCTCCAGCACGCGCCGCGGCCTCCGACAATTTCCATCCCCGATTTTTTCTGGGATTGGTTTATATGGCCGGGTGTCGGCCATCTGGGAATGCTCTGCACGGTGGGCTTGCTGCCGCCGGTTCTTCGCGAGCGCCTTGAAATTCAATGGTCAGCAGCACAGGAATTCGAATTGCGCCTGCAAGCCGAAATTATCCGGCGCACGGTCCCGATGCTGCCCGCCAAGCTGCGAATGCATCCGTGGGCGTATGCGGCGCGATATGGTACATCCCCTACGCATTCTAACGATGGACAAACTTGAGCAAATCGGCCATCTTGCAATTGAGGCATTGTTGAAGGCGCGCGTATTGAATAAGCTTGCGCTCGACGCTGAATCGAAGAAAAAGGTTGCAGACCTCGTGAAGATGGCCAAGGAAAGTTCGGAGAAAATCGACGCTCTAACCGAGATTTCCGCGCACAACGGAAAACTCGAAAAAGCGACGGTGGATGCCGCGCTGGATCGCATCCTCACCGCCATGAAGGGCGTCAATGAGGAACTCGACCAGTTGCTTGAAAAGGCGCGCGGCTAATTGCGCGGCGCGTCTTTGTCACCCTTACGCGCGTAATCGTAGTTCGCGGGCTTGCGAGCGGAACGGTTCGGGCAGCCGCACCTCGCGGGCGTCGAGCCAGTTGGTTTCGAGCCGGTAAAATTCGCGCGCCGGTTCGTAAAAGATGTGAATTACCACGTCGTTGTAATCGAGCACGATCCAATGCCCGCGGTTGAAGCCCTCGACCGCGAGCGGACGCCGGCCGTTCCGCGCCATCCGCTCCTCGATTCCGCGCGCGATCGCCTGCACCTGAACGTCGGAGCGCCCGGTCGCGATCACGAAATAATCGGCGATGGACTTCAGATGCTCCGCTTCGAGCACGATTAGATCGTAGGCTTTCTTTTCCAGCGCCGCTTCCGCCGCGGCGTAGACCTTTTCCAGCGTCGTCACGCCGCTTCGCCGCAAACATTGGAAAGTTCCGCGGATGCCTTCATCAATAGAGCGCGTGGCGCTGGACGTAATCGGCGACATCGCTGGGGAGCAGATAATCGATCGACTCGCCGCGCTGGATTTTGGCCCGGATTTGGGTCGAGGAAATTGGAAAAAAGGTGGTTTCTACAAACGTAAGCGTGGTTCCGCCCGGATGCACGTAATTCTTGTCCGCCTCAGTGTAGCCGAAACGCCGGATCGCGGCAATCGAGCCATGCGCCGCACCCGCGCGCGCCGCGGACCGCCGATGCACGGCGATGTTGCACAGCCGCGCGATCTCCTCCGCGTCCCTCCACGTGTCGAATTCGGCAAATTGATCCGCACCCATCAGCAGGTAAACCGCCGAGGGCTTCCGCAGCGTCGCGAGAAAGTGGCGGACCGTCTCGATCGTATATGAGCGTCCGGTTCGGCGGATTTCCACGTCGGAGAGCATGAAGTGGCGGTTGCCCTTCGTCGCCAGCTCGGTCATCCGCAGGCGATGCTCGGCGGGCGCCAGTTCGCCCTCGATTTTGTGCGGCGGCGAGGCGGCCGGAATGAAATAGACGAGGTCGAGGCCCAGCGCCTCGCGATCCTCCTCGGCCGCGCGCAAATGGCCGAAGTGAATCGGATTGAAGCTGCCCCCGAAAAGTCCTACCCGCATCGCGTCCCGCGATCCTCTTTCCGGCTCACCGCCGGATTTGCCCCGTCCCGTGAATCACATACTTGTACGTAGTCAACTCGTTCAATCCCATCGGCCCCCGCGCATGCAACCGATTCGTGGAAATCCCCGTCTCCGCCCCAAAGCCGAACTCGAATCCGTCGGTGAACCGGGTTGACGCATTTACATACACGGTAGCCGAATCGACCTCGCGTTCAAAGCGGGCCGCGGCGTCCGCATCGGCGGTGACAATCGCGTCCGCCAAATGCGATCCGTGGCGCGCGATAAATTCGATCGCCGCATCGAGGGAATCGACGATTTTGATCGATAGTATCAAGTCGAGATATTCGGTGTCCCAATCCTCGGGGCCGGCGGGTTTGGCTCCGGGGATAATTTTGCAGGCGCCCTCGTCGCCGCGAAGCTCGACGCCCGCGCTTTTGAATCGCGCCGCCATCGCGGGCAGGAATTTTTTCGCCACGCCGCGATGGACCAGCAGGTTCTCCATCGCGTTGCATACCGCCGGCCGCGAGCATTTCGCGTTGAAGCAAATTTCCTCGGCCATTTTCAGGTCCGCACGCGCATCGACGTAGGTGTGGCAGATGCCGTCGAAGTGCGGCAGGATCGGCACGGCGGAACCTTCGAGCGCCGCCTTCAGCGATTTTCCCCCGCGCGGGATAATCAGATCGATCGATTCGGGATGGCGCTTCATTATCTGGATCGTCTCGCGATCGGGATTGCGGACGAACGCCGCCGCATCCGGATCGAGGCCGGCCGATTCGAGGGATTGCGAAATCAAATCCGCCAGACCGGCGTTGGCGCTGAGCGCCTCGCTCCCGCCCCGCAACACGGTGGCATTGCCGGCCTTGAGCGTCAGCGCGGCCGCATCGACGGTGACATTTGGCCGCGATTCATAGACGATCGCGATCACGCCAATCGGCACCCTGACCTTCCGAATCTCCAGTCCGTTCGGACGCTTGAAGCTTTCCATGACCGAGCCAACCGGATCGGGGAGCGCGGCGACCTGAAGGACGCCGGTTGCCATCGCCTCGATTCGTTTGCCGTCCAGCGCAAGCCGTTCGACGAACGCGCCGGTGCGCCCGCTTTCGCGCGCGCGGCGCAAATCGGCGGCGTTCGCTTCGAGGATCGCGGCGCGCGAATCGCGAATCGACTTGGCAAGGCGCTGGAGGAAATCGTTTTTGTCCGCCGTGCTCGCCAGCGCCATCCGATTCGCGGCGGCGCGCGCCCGCTTTAGCAACTCAACAGTTTCCGCCTCAATGCTCATCGCCATCCTTTAGCAGCACGAAATTGTCGCGATGGACAATCTCGTCGGCAACTTTATAGCCGAGCAGCGCGGCGATTTCAGCCGAGCGCTTCCCGGCCACCTTCCGCACATCGCCGGCGGGATAGTTGACGAGGCCGCGCCCGAATTCAATGCCGTCGGAATCGACAATGCTCACGCAATCGCCGCCGCCAAAGTCGCCCCGCACGTCGCGGATTCCCGACGGCAAAAGCGAGCGCCCCTGCTTGCGGATCGCATCGGCCGCGCCGCGATCGACCGCGAGCGCACCGGCCGGCCGGAGCGCGAAGGCGATCCAATGTTTGCGCCCCTTCATGCGCCGGCCGGCCGGAACAATCAATGTTCCGATTGACCGCGCCGGGTCGAGCGCCGCCGCGATCGCGCCGGGTTCTCTTCCCGGCGCAATTATCGCCGTGATTCCCGCGCGCGCCGCTTCGCGCGCCGCCTTGAGCTTTGTAGCCATCCCGCCGCTGCCCAGTGGTCCCCCACTCTCCGCAACGAGGCCACTCAGCGCCGCCTCCGCATCCGGGATAACGGGGATGAGGCGCGCGTCGGATCGAGTCCGCGGGTTCCCGGTCAGAACCCCCTCGACATCGGTCAGGATAATCAACAATTGCGCCTGCACGAGTTGCGCGACGAGAGCCGACAATTCGTCGTTGTCGCCGAGGCGGATTTCCTCGACGGCGACCGTGTCGTTCTCATTCACAATCGGAACCGCTCCCGCCGCGAGCAATTCGGCGATCGTACGGTTCGCGTTGTTGCGCCGGTTGCGTTCGGCCAAATCCTGATGCGTCAGCAGCAGTTGCGCAACGGGACGACGATGAGCATCGAACGCCTTCGCCCACGCCGACATCAGTTCGATTTGCCCGGCGGCGGCGGCGGCCTGCCGCGCCGCGATCGAGGTTCCATCGAGTCCGGGCAATTTCGCGCGTCCGGCGGCAACCGCGCCCGAGGTGACGACGATCGCCTCGATCCCGGCGCGCATCGCGGCGTC
This sequence comes from Binataceae bacterium (SeqCode), assembly GCA_050736715.1. Lineage (GTDB taxonomy): Bacteria > Desulfobacterota > Binatia > Binatales > Binataceae > Binatus. Next base: position 16,607 of record JBOHWK010000095.1, read on the forward strand.
GATATCGGCCGCGAGCCGCGCGATAACGCCCGCCTCGAGGCCGCCCTTTCCGGACAATACGGCGCTGCCGACTTTGATTACGGCGCGGCGCACGCCGGCAACGAGCGGCTCCTTATAATTCAACTGCGACATGCGGCTCGCCCTTCCGGCTTGCGATGTAACATCCGCGCGATCGCCGCGACCAGCGGCGCCAGTCCAAGCTTCTCGTCCGCCGAAATCGGAAAGACCTCGCATCGCGCGAGCCGGCGCAGCTTGCGCGCCGCAGTGGCAACATCGGCGGGATCGGCAATGTCGATTTTATTGAGCGCAACAATCGCGGGCCGATCGGCAAGCGCCGGATCGTACGCCGCAATCTCGCCGCGCACCGTTTCATACGCGCGCTCCGGATTGTCGGTCACGTCGAGCACGTACACCAGCATCCGGGTGCGTGCGATATGGCGCAGGAAGCGGATTCCGAGGCCGTGGCCGAGATGGGCGCCCTCGATCAGCCCCGGAATATCGGCAAGCGTGAACCCTTCCTCATCGGAAACAATCACGCGGCCGATATTGGGCGAAATCGTCGTGAACGGATACGCCGCGACCTTGGGCCGCGCCGCACTGAGCGCGCGCAGCAACGTCGATTTTCCCGCGTTGGGCAGTCCGGCCAAACCGGCGTCCGCGACCAGCCGCAATTCGATCCGAACCCATCGGCTTTCGCCCGCTCCTCCCGGAGTCGCAATTCGGGGCGAGCGGCGCGTGGACGATGTGAAATGAATATTGCCGCGGCCTCCCTCCCCTCCTTTGGCGATTATGGCGCTCTCACCCGGGATCACGAGGTCGGCGAGCGGCGCGCCGCTCTCTTCGTCGAAAACGATCGTTCCCGGCGGCACGCGGACGATCACGTCCTTCGCGGCATGGCCGTACTGGTCCTTGCCGCGGCCCGGCTCTCCGTCGCGCGCGACCTGGCGCGGGTTGTACTTGAAATCGAGCAGCGTCGCGAGGCCCTCATCGACCGTGAAAATTACGCTGCCGCCGCGGCCGCCGTCGCCGCCGGCGGGACCGCCGAAGGGGCGGAATTTTTCGCGCAAAAACGCGATCGCGCCGTTGCCGCCCTTCCCGGCGCGCACAAACACCCTGGCTTCATCGACGAACCGCATCGCGGGATATTATAGCAGGCAATCTTATAGCGGTTTGACGCAATCGAACGGAGCGGGCTGGGCCGAAAACCAGCCGGTGTCGCGGGTGAGGCGCCTTCGATATTGCCCTTTTACAAACAAGTGTCTTGCACAATCAGAGCCAGGTGAATGACTTGCGAATAAATTCCACGGCGTTGCCGCGCTGAATTGTGCCGTGCGCCATCACGGCGTTGACGGGAGCCCAGCCGAGCACGCGCGCGAGCGCCGCGCGCGCAGGAGCACGGCGGATGAAGCTAAGCCGCCATTCCAGCGGCGCGTAACCATGCGGCTCGGTTATTTTCCATAGCTTCGCGACGGCGGTGCGCCAGCCCTTCCATCCGGGTGTGGTCCGCAGAAATTCCATCGAAAAGTTCTCAATCAGATCGGCAAAGATCGCGGTGCGCGACGCGCGATGGAAGAAGACGACTTCGTCCATCGCCGGGCTGCCGCGAAAGACCGTCTGATCGATCTCGCCGCGCCATTCTTCGGGTGGATCGTCCGCGAGCGCGCCGGTGAAGTTGAGATCGGGACGCTTGCGAATCACCGACGGCAGTCCCCACAGTTTCGCGTTCGGGAACGTTTTCTTCCATTCGCCGAGGAACAGATGATGGATTTTATTCGGCGAGACAAGATGCGCCGGGCGGCCGAGCGCCGCGAGTTCAGCGCGCAGCGGATCGGCGAGCGGGATCGGCGACCAAATCCAAAGCGCGCCGGAGGAAAGCCGCGCCACCGCCATCCGGGTGGAGTACGGAAACGAATAGAAATCCACGATCGGACCGTCCGCGACCCAGAGATTCTCGCCGAGAGGCTGAAGTTCGGCGCCCACCTCCCGGAGCGTAGCACAGCCGCTCGGCGCAGAGCCTTCGTCAATGATCGGCGTTCCCGCTCGTACCGGCATACCCGCCGCATCCGGCGCCGTGAACCTCCGCACCGAAAGATTCGCCGTTCGGTGCGGACATCCGCGGCGCAAAATGCTAAATGATCGAGATCCCGGTTCTATCGGGAGGCGCGGAGTGGTTTGATGCGATCGTGGTTCGTTGCGGCATTGGTCTTTTGCGCGGTTTTCGCGGCGGCGCCCCAGGCCGCGCGGGCGGACGTCTGGAAGATAGACCCGCCGCACACTTCGGTCGGCTTTTCGGTGCGGCACATGATGGTTTCCCACGTCCGGGGGCAATTCAGAAAGGTTTCCGGCACAATCGCGATCGACGGCAAAAACCCGGCGACGTTCAAGGCCGACGTGACGATCGACGCGGCATCGATCGATACCGGCGTCCCGGCGCGCGACGAGGAGCTGAAGAGCGAGGACTTCCTCGACGTCGCAAAGTACCCCCTTATATTTTTCAAATCGATCACGCTGGCCGCCGCCGGACCGGGCAAATGGAAACTCACGGGCAACCTTACGATTCGCGGCGTCACGCGCTCCGTAACACTCGACGTTGACGGCCCCGCCGGACCGATCAAGGACCCGAGTGGCCATCTGCGCGCGGGCGCGTCGGCGAGTGCGGCAATCAAGCGCCGTGACTTCGGTATCGTTTGGAACCACGCGATCGGGTCCGGCGGAGTGTTGGTCGGAGGCCAGGTTTTGATTTCGATCGATCTCGAAGCGGTCAAGCAATAGACCTGGGCGGCGGAATTAAAAATGGCTCTTCGGCTCGTTGAAGTTTTTCTGCCCGCCGATCAGGGCGAGCGCCTCGGCGCCGGCTTGGATAAGGACGCCGTTGTGGCGCATTGGACCGAGCCGATCTCCGAGAAACAGACCTTGGTCCGAGTCCTGCTTCGGGCCGAGGATACCGAGAGCTTTCTGGATCGTATCGAGGAGCAGTTTGCCGGAACCGATTACCGCGCTGTCCTGCTGCCCGTCGAAGCGACGCTGCCGCGGCTGGAACCGGAAAAGAAAGAGGAACCGAAACCGGATGGCGCCGCCGCCAACGAGCCACCCGAAAAGGAACCGCAAGCGCCGCCCAGCCCGCGCATCAGCCGCGAGGAAATTTACCAGCAGGTGAACGAGGGGGTTCAACTCAACCGGAGCTTCGTGGTGCTGGTGGCGCTGTCCGCGGTGGTCGCCGCGATGGGGATCGCGTACGACAACGTCACGGTGGTGATTGGCGCGATGGTGATCGCGCCGCTGCTCGGCCCGAACGTCGCCCTCTCGCTGGCGACGACTCTCGGCGACACGGACCTCGCGAAATCCGCCGCGAAAACCAGCATCGCCGGCACTTTAATCGCGCTGGCGGTGGCGATCCCGCTCGGCTGGCTGCTCAACGTCAATCCGCACACCGGCGAAATTCAGGTTCGCCTTCACGCGCAGTTGAAGGACATCGTGCTCGCGCTCGCCTCGGGATCGGCGGGCGTGCTCTCGATTACCACCGCCGCGCCGGCCGCCCTGATAGGGGTCATGGTCGCGGTGGCGCTGATGCCGCCGCTGGTGACGTTCGGGCTGTTACTGGGCGCCGGCCATTTGGAACTGTCATCGCGCGCGCTCTTGCTGTTCCTCATCAACGTGATCTGCATAAATCTCGCCGGCGTGGTCACGCTCTTGGCGCAGAACGTCCGGCCCAGAACCTGGTGGGAGGCCGATCGCGCGAGGAAGGCGATCAAGGCCGCGCTCTCGTTTTGGGCCGTGCTGCTGCTGATTCTGGTGGCGCTGATTCTCGTCCTGCACAGCGGCAATTGAACCGGCGCCGCACGCCCGGGCCGCCGATGCGGTCACGGCGTGCCGCACAAGGTGCCGTTCACATCGCATTGCGGCGTGATCCCGCGGCCGCGCTGCTGCTGGTTGAGCGCCGAAATCTCCGCGTTGGTCGTTGCCGTGGGATTACAATTGCAAAGCTGGCTCGCGCAGCAACTGCATTGCGCGGCGGTCTCGGCCTTGACGATTTCGGAGATGTCGCAGCCGGTAAGCCCCTGGCATGCCGTCTGCACGAGGTCGCGGTCGTTGCATTCGTCGGTACACAGGGTCGCATCGCAAGTGAATCCGGCTTGGATTTCCTTTTTCTGGGTGCAGGTCTCGTATTCCTTGCAAACGAGGGCGCAATTCACGCCGCTATCGGGCGGCAGGACGGTCTGTCCCGGATCGTAAAGCGGGCACCCGAATCCTCCCGGCGCATCCGGAATGCACGCGGCCGGCATCGGTGATGTTCCGGTGTTGGAACTTCCGCCTGCGCCGCCATCGGTTGCGCCGGGCGTGGCGGTTGGCGTTGGCGACGGCACGGTATAAGCCGCGGACCACACCTGATCGCCGCCGAGCGAGCAATCCTCGTCGTTCTGCCCCACCTGATACGGCCCGTCGAAGACCGGGCACGAGCAGGACACGATGCCGGACTGGCCGGTGCTGTGGCACGGCGCCGTCATGCATCCGGCGTAAGGCTCCTGCGCACAGTCGGTTAGGCCGATGCCGTCAGTCGGCACACAGTCGAAGCTAAAGGTGGAGAACAATTTCGCATCGGGAATCAGGGTTCCATCGTTGACCGCCTGGCAGACCGGCGCGGAATTAAGCGTTTGGCAGTTTGCGCCATCGCTGCCGCAAGCGGCGATGGTCTTTTGGAGAACGTGGTAGTTCAGGATCGAGTTAATATCGACAAAGTACACGCCGTAGGGAATATCGTAGCAATTGCAATTCGCGTACTTGCCGTTGGACGTCGTGGTGCAGGACAAATCCTCGGGCCCGGAACTGGGTCCGGAGTAATAGCACAAGGCGTAGGGTCCGCCCCGGCAGGGAACGAAATTGGTGGGTGCGAGCAGGATGTCCGCGTAGGCGGGGCCGAATGGCGTCGTCCAGTTATTCGGATTGCTCCAGAAGGAATGGGAATTCGGAACGAAATGAACCACTTGCGGCGGCGGCGACGCCGTGGTTTGCGTGTGGCTGCCGTTGCATCCGGCGCTTAAGACGATGCACGCCAGCAGGATTCCGGCCAAGAAATGCCGGCGGCAATGATAGTTGCTACTCCCGATTGGGATTTGCACTTGCGACCCCCCTTTTAGCCGGACGGTTTAATTAACCGGCGGCTGCGAAATTAATATATTGCCTCATTTCAAATGGCGCAAGGCCCGGCTCCTCCAGGTCCGCCGCGGGTCCGTGCCCCGTCCAATCAGACTTGCTTTGCGGGTCCCGGCTTGCGGCGAACCGGACGTTTCTTCGCGGCCGGAGCCGGCGCCTCGGGATGCGCAGGCGCGTGCGCCGCGGAACGGGCCTTGGCGGGCGTACGGTGCCTGCGGATTTTGGCGATCGTCGCCGCCAGCTCGCCGGCATGGAAAGCGTCGCTCGCCTCGGCGGCGCCGTCGGGGGCGACCGCATTGGCGAGATCGCTGAACGACAGGATGCCCGCGAGCCGTCCGCTGCTGTCGGCAACAAGCAGGCGGTGGATTTCATTTATTCGCATCAGACGATGGGCGGTTTCGATGCTCGCCTCCGGCGCGCAGGCGATCGCCTGCCGCGACATCGCCGTCTCCACCGGGATCGCAAACAACGGCAGGCCGCGCGTATAGGCAGCCATGCAGATGTCGCGATCGGTGACGATGCCGGCGACCTGGCCGTCGTCATCGACGATCGGGACGCATCCGCAATCGTATTCCCACATGAGGTGGGCGGCCGAATTCAAATTGTCGTGTATGCCGCACCATTTCACGTCGGTAGTCATCAAATCCGCTACAATCATTTCCCTGCACCTCCTGAAAACTACTTCTTCTGTCTTCGATCTCCTGCCATGCCAAACACGGGAGTCATCGCCAGCTTGAGAATGGATGCTCCGCGAGATTCGCGTTGTAATAGCGCGGATCGCCGGTCACCTCGCGATCGATCCATTCCGGAATCTCGACCGGCTCCTTTTCGTCCGCAAGCTCGACCTCGGCCACAACGAGACCGCGGTTGTCGCCGGAAAACTCATCGACCTCCCAGGTATGCCCGCCAAAGGGAACCCGGTAGCGAGTCTTCTCGATCGTCCGCTTCCGGCACATTCGCGCGAGCATCTCCTCGGCGTCGGCCGGCGGGATTTCGTATTCGTATTCGTCGCGGCTCATCCCGGTTGTCGGGCCTTTGATCGTGAGATACGCGCGATCCCCGGCGATGCGGACACGCACCGTCCCGTCCTCGCCGGCGCTCAGGTATCCCTGCCGGATCGCGACGCCGGTACCCGGCGCGATCCAGCCGCGCGGCCGCACGAGAAACTTGCGTTCGATTTCCTTGCCCATCGCAACTCCGATCGGCTCCATCAACCGTGCGGATAGTTTACGTTCCCGCGGATCGCCAAGCAAAGGCGCGCGCTTAACGCGCCGGTCATAAAGAGTCCCGCGGCGCGTGGCACGCCATGTGCCGAATTGCGCCCGTTCGGGGCTATGCCCACCCCGCAAATCGGAAATTGCGCGCCTTTTTCACCGCGCGGCCCGGCACGCTCGATGCTCTCATCGTCAGGATGGAGCGCAACATGAACCCCGGCGACATTGACATTGAATCGAAACCATCGCGGCTTGACTCGACCGGACGCGACCGGCGCGTTGTGCTGAGTGCGATGCTCGTTCGGGAGCGCGCCGACGCGATCTCCCGGCTGGAGGTCTTCCGCCGCGAAGAGGCGGAGGATGCCGCCTTGCCGCCCGGCGATGAGGTGGACACGGCGCGCGCGATCTACGAAACGGAAACCCAGGCGCGCCTGATCGAGCGGGCATACGCGCGGCTCCGCGATATCGAAGCCGCGATCGGCCGGCTTGGCCGCGGCAGCTATGGAATCTGCGCCGATTGCGGCGAGGAGATTCCGATGGCGCGGCTCGCGGCCGCTCCCTGCGCGGTGCGATGCGTCGATTGCCAGCAACGGGCCAATCGCGGGACGCGGCAGGGACGCGGCAGGGACGCGGCAGCCCCCAGCTCTCGGTTGGCGCGCGATGGCTCCCGCTCGGCGAAGAAGGCGGGACGGCCAATCCGATCGGCGCGATACTGGCGGCAGGCGAAGGCTTTTCGGTTCATTTCGCCAGTTCCTTCGATTCCGAAGCGGGTGACAGCGAGGAAGCCGCCACAAATCCGCGCAAGCGCGGCCGCCCGCGAAAGATTCGCGGCCACGACGGCCATCCCGGACGCTGAATGCCGCCGGCCCGCCCGATATGGTAGAATCAATCGGTCCTCCGGCTCGCTATATTGGCCGCCGAGGAGTTCATCGATGACGACGGCGATAAAGCGGATCCTATGCGCGATCGATCATGGCGAAGCGTCGCTTGCGGCGCTCGATCTTGCGGTCGATATCGCCGTCCAGCACGGCGCAAAGCTGCTGCTGCTCAACGTCGCCCCGCTCCCGCTCGGCGAGAGCGCGACCGCGCCGATTCCGCTCGAACCGATGCCGTTCCAGGAAGAGGCGCATCGCAAGGAAATGGAAAAAATCGCGCGCGAGCGAATCGGAGACAAAGCGCCCTACGAGATAACGATTGTCGCCGGCGATCCCTCCGTCGAGATCGTCCGGGAGGCGCGCCGACTCGGCGCCGATTTGATCGCGATCGGCACGCACGGACGCAAGGGCCTCGGCCATCTGGTGCTCGGCAGCGTCGCGGAATGGGTGGTGCGCGAATCGCCGGTCCCGGTCCTAACCGTCCGCGCCACTCCGTCCGGCCCGCCCACGGATACATAGCGGGACGCGATTCACATCGGGCGGATCAATTTTTCGGCAGCAGCACGAAGCCGTTACAGCCGATGTCGCCGGAGTTTCCGGGATCGTACGCCGTGCATCCGGGCAATTGTAAATAATCGTTCACTTCCGCACCCCAGTAGTTTCCCCCGAGTGCGCCGCCAGACAACGTGCCCGGGAGAGTTGTCTCGCCGAAGGGAACGCCCAGCGACACCGGCACGGTAAAATCGTCGAAAAAGACCGGAGTGTAAGAGGAACTGTGCTGGGTTGATTGGAAGTAGAGACCGGCGACGTTTTCGTTGTTGTTGATGCCCGTGCCCCAGGTATTCGCCGGGTAAGCGGTAGATCCGCCGGGCATCGGACTGGCGTCTTCGTACACGCCGTCGTCGAACGTCACGATTTGCCCGAACCCATTGATTCCTAACCGGAGGTCGAACAGCGGGACTTCCTGCTGCGGCTCATCCACAAATTGGTTTCCCCCCAGAATTGTACCGCCCATAATCCACCCTGCGTCGTTGATTCCCTCATAGACTTCCTCGGAACCGGCTTCGGTGCAACTGCCGGGACTGCCAACCGCGCTTTTGAAAGCGTACGGGTAGCAGGTCTCATCCGGCGTGTAGAGGCAATCGGTGTCCGGCGTTACATTGTAATACCCAACGATGTCGCCGAGATCGTTGATTCCTTGTGGGTAGGTCTCGCCGGTGGCGGCCTGACCGCAATTGAACGGGGTAACAGAGCCGTCTTTGTACACAAAACCGCCCCCGGGCTGGGCCGTGTAAAAGGGTGGATTGGCGTTTACATAGACCGGAAGCTCATAGAACCCCACAATCGGGCCGATCGTCTCGCCGTTGCCGATATCCGGATCGGCGATTGCGGTCGGAATGGTCGCTAGGGCGCCCGGCACGTTGAAGGCAACGCTGTTAAAGGTGGGTACTGGCTTCGTCCCGCCGCCACCGGCTACTGGCGCATCGACCAGATCTTGGTCGATCTGGTATTTTACCGTGCCTCCCCAAGACTGCAGAATATTCTCGGAGTACTGACGCATTCGCTGATTATCGGTGAATACCGTATCGCTTAAGCTATATCCCGCTCCATTCACATCCCAGATCGTTGCCTTAGAAGCGGCAATCCAGACGTCATCCGGCTCAGCCGCAAGCGTATCGGCCGCGTTGGAACCGCTTTCATACACGCCGGCCTTATAGCCGGCCGCCCGAATGCCGGAAATCCAGCCGTCCAAGAAACCGATCGCAGCCCTCTGGCAGTAAGCATATTGCCTGGTGCCGTTGTAATTCTCAATGTCATCGTAAACCACGTTGCCTTCGGGAATTCCCAACGACTCTAGCAGGGTGCGGAAAAATGGCTGAATAGCAAGAACTTGGCTTCCTTTTGGAGCGTTAGGATGGATTGTTCGAGGGTTGGTTTGCGGTTCAGTTGCGCGATCGGGTCAGCGTTGGCGGCGGCGG
>JBOHWK010000096.1:0-25974 GCA_050736715.1 Binataceae bacterium (SeqCode)
GTTCGAGGTTCTCCATCGCCCGGCCTTACCACCCCCACCGGACATCTTTAAATGTTTATGCCCCGGACATCTCCAATGTTTATGACAATCGCGCTCCGGATAGTTGACTCGTTTTTTGGAAAGCCATAGCCTAGCCGACTGCTTGGCTAATGCTCACGAAGAAGAGCAAATACGCCCTCAAGGCCTTGACGGTGCTGGCCAAGGAATATGGACAAGGCCCCGTGCTGGTCGCGGACATCGCACGGCGTGAAAGGATTCCCGGCAAGTTCCTCGAGCTGATCCTGCTCGACCTTAAGCATCAAGGCATCCTGCGGAGCAAAAAGGGCAAGGGCGGTGGTTATTTTCTTGGCCATGCACCCAATCGGATCAGTATTGGCCGCGTGATCCGCGTATTGGACGGGCCGCTTGCGCCCCTGCCATGCCTGAGTAAAACCGCCTACATGCGCTGCCGCGAATGCCGCGACGAGCGCACTTGCGCCGTCCGGCTCACAATGAAGGAGGTCTATGACGCGACCGCCGCGATTCTCGACTCGGCCACGCTGGCGGATATGCTCCGGCGGGTCGAGGCACTGGTCGCCGGTGAGAAACCGGCAGGGTTCGCCCATTGATACTTTTGCGGCTTTAGATGATTAAGATGATGGACTCGATGGGATTAAGCTAATGCGAAGATGGCGCAGCATTGCGATAGCCGGGACGTTGCTTTTCGCTCCGGTGGCGGCGCGCGCGGCTAATTCGGCGTCACAGTCTCAGTCCGCGGGCAAGCCGCCGGCCGCGAAGCGCGCGTCATCGCGGAGGGAGGCTTTGCGGCCGCATCGGGAGCCGGCCGCATCGGGTCAGGACATCGAGAGCGATCCGAAGGCGGCCGGCGAGGAACTCGACCGGCTCATCGCCGGGGCGCTCAAGCTGAATCCCGATCTGATCGCCAAGCTTGCCGAGACTCGCGCCCAGTACAATAAGATTGCCCCGGCGGGAATGCCGGACGACCCGGCATTCGGCTTTCAACTCAAGGATATGCCGACCACCTTCTCGTTCACGCGCGAGAACGCGACCGAGAAACAGATCGTCGCGCAGGCCACCTACCCGTTCCCGGGCAAGCTCACGCTCCGGCGCAACGTCGCGCAACGGCAGGCCGAGTTGACCCGCGAGGACTTGCACGCGGCGATGCAGCATCTGGCGACGCAGGTGCGATCGGCGTTTGCGGACGTGTTCGTCGCCGGCAAGGACCTGCAACTTGAGAGCGAACATCGCGCGCGCCTGACCAACTTCGCTGCGATCGCAGCCGCCAAGTACCGGGTCGGTCCGGGCTTGCAGCAGGACGTCCTGAACGCCGACGCCGCCGTTGCAAGCGTGGACAGCAGGCTGATCGCGCTGCGCCGCGTCCGCTTGAGCCGCGAGACGGTAATCGCCGTGCTGCTCGATCGCGATCGGGTGAAGATTCCGCCGCTCGGCGAACTCCCCGATCTGGCACTCATTGGGGGCGAAGCCGGACTGGAACGGCTCGCGCTGGCCGCGAATCCGGCGATCCTGCGCCAGGCCAAAGCGGTCGAACGCGACCAACAGGCCTTGGAACTCGCGCGCAAATCGGCATTGCCTGATTTCACCGTGCAATTCAGGTATGGTTCGCGCAACGATTTCACCCATCCCGAAACCGGCAAGCCGGACACGGTGCGTCCCGACCTGATGACCGGAGAGATCATGATGACGGTGCCGGTCTTTTACTACTCCAAGCAGCGCGAGCAGATTGACGAGGCGGCGGCGAATCTGGCGCGCAGCCGGGCGCATCTCGCCGCCGCTCGCCGCGCGATCCTCGACGGGTTGCAAGACTTGTTCGCTCGCCTTAACCAGCACCGGCAGGTGGCCGAGTCGTATCGCAGCGAAGTGATTCCGCTTGCACAGACGGCGGTGGCGGCCTCAATCAGCGCCTATCAGGTGGACCAGGTCGATTTTCTTACCATGCTCAAGGCGCAGGACACGCTCGACGAGGATCGCGCGCAGTACTGGCGGGAGCGGGCCGAAGTGTTCCGCGACTCCGCCTTGCTTCAGGAGGCGGCGGGGACGGCGCCGCCCGCCGCCGGATGGAATCCATGAGGCGCGGGGCCGCGTTCGCGATCTTCGGTGCGGGGTTGGCGATTGGCATCGCCGCCTCCGCATTTGTCTTGCGCGGCATCCCGCGATCGGGGCCGGCCGGTGCTGGAGATCCGCCTAAACCGGCGGTACACCATCCCGCAGGCCCGGATACGGTGACTATCGATCCGGCGATGATGCAGGACTTGGGCGTGCGCACCGTGGCCGTCGAACCTCGGGTGATAACCGCCGCGATCAGGACCACCGGCTATGTCAGCTACGACGAGAATCGGCTGAGCAAGGTCAATGCGCGGATCGGCGGCTGGATCGAAAAAGTGCGCGTGGCGTACGTCGGGCAGGAGGTGCATCGAGGCGAGCAATTACTGGGTATCTACAGCCCGGAATTGATGCTGACGGAGGAGGACTACCTGCGCTCGCGCGAATTGGCCGATAGCAACAATGGCGGGGACGGCGCGGCCCGGCGCGACGGCGCCGCCCTGATGTCGGCGGCGGCGGAACGCCTCAAGCTGTGGGGCATCGCGCCTTCGGAACTGCGCAAGCTCGAACGCACCGGCCACGTCTCCGACACCGTACCGATCGAGGCCACTGCCGGCGGTGTGGTTACGGCGACCAACGTGGTCGAAGGTGCGCACGTCAAGGCGGGAGACGACCTTTATGCGATCGCCGACCTCTCGCGGGTTTGGGTTTTCGCCGACATCTACGAACGCGAACTCTCGCTGGCGCAAGTTGGGCAGGCGGCCGAGGTTAGCTCCGATGCGCTGGCGGGAAAGCGATTCGACGGCCGCGTCGATTACATTTACCCGGAGGTCAATGCCCAAACCCGCACGGTCAAGGTCCGGCTTCAGTTCGGCAATCCGCGTTCCGAACTGCGGCCGGGGATGTACGTCAAGGTCACCCTGCTGGCGCCGAGCGAAACCCGCGTGCTCGCGGTGCCGGCGGAAGCGGTACTGAACTCAGGCGTGCGCAACCTGGTGATAGTTGCGCGCGGCGGCGGCCATTTCGAGCCGCGCGAGGTTGAGGTCGGAGCCCAATCGTCCGGCTACTTCGCGGTATTGTCGGGCCTGCGGCCGGGTGAGCGGGTCGTCACTTCGGCTCAATTCTTAATCGACTCGGAATCCAACCTGAACGAAGCGCTGAGCGCGATGGCGCCTCCCGCGCCAAAGACGCCGGCTCCGGCGCCTCCCGAAATAGAAAAATAACCGATGCTGGAAAAGATCATCGCCGGATCGGTGCGCAACCGCTTCATGGTGTTGTTCGTCACGGTCCTGCTCGGCGCCTGGGGCGCGTGGGCATTGTACAACCTCAAGCTCAACGCGGTGCCGGACATGAGCGACGTGCAGGTGATCGTCTATACGCCTTATGTCGGGCAGCCGCCGCAGGTGGTCGAAGACCAGGTAACCTTTCCGCTGGTGCAAACCCTGTTGGGAACGCCCCACGTCAAGGTGGTGCGCGGGTTCTCGTTTTTCAATTTCTCGCTGGTGTACGTGGTCTTTCAGGACAACGTCGATCTGTACTGGGCGCGTTCGCGGGTGCTGGAATATCTCAATTACGCCGAATCGCAACTGCCGCGCAACGTCACGCCTTCGCTCGGGCCCGACTCGACCGGAGTGGGATGGGTATTTGAGTATGTACTAAGAGATATGGACGGGCGTTACGATTTGTCCCAACTGCGCTCGTATCAGGACTGGCACCTCAAGTTTCAATTGGGCACCGTGCCGGGAGTCGCCGAGGTCGCTTCGCTGGGCGGCTTCGTCAAACAGTACCAAGTCGAGGTCGATCCGCGAAAGCTCGTGGCCTACAAGATTCCGATCGCCCGCGTCGAACAGGCGATCAAGGACAGCAACAACGACGTCGGCGGCCGGGTAATAGAGCGGGCCGGCGAAGAGTACCGAATCACCGTCCTTGGCTATATCAAGTCGCTCGACGACCTGCGGGCGATCCCGCTGGGACTGGGTTCCAACGGGGTGGCGATCTATCTGGGCGACGTCGCCAACATCCACACCGGGCCCGAATTGCGCCGTGGCATCTCGGACCTCGACGGCAAGGGCGAAGCGGTCGTCGGGATCGTCGAGATGCGGGCGGGCGAGAACGCGCTCAGCGTCATCCGCGGGGTTAAGCAAAAGCTCAAGGAGCTCAAGCGGGACCTGCCGCCCGGAATGGAAATCGCGCCGATTTACGACCGCTCGCAATTGATCGAGCGGGTGATCGACAACCTGCGCGAGAAACTGCTCGAGGAATCCGCGATTGTGGCGCTGGTCACGTTCATTTTCCTGGCAAACTTCGGCGCTTCGCTGGTCGCCGTGCTGATCGTTCCAGCCGGCGTGCTGCTCGCGGCGATCGCGATGTATTACGCGGGGGTCAGCGCCGACATCATGTCGATGTCCGGAGTCGCGGTGGCGATCGGAGCGATGGTGGATGCGGCGGTCGTCATGGCCGAGAACGGCCATCACTACCTAGCCGAAGGCAAGCTCAGCCGCGAAAGCGCGATTATCAAGGCGGCGGCCGAGGTTGGCCCGGGGCTGTTCCTCTCGTTGCTGATCATTACGCTGAGCTTCATCCCCGTGTTCGCCCTGCACGCGCAGGCGGGTCGGCTCTTCAAGCCGCTCGCCTTTACCAAAACCGTATGCATGGCGGTGGCGGCGCTGCTCTCGATTACGCTGGTTCCCGCGTTGATGTCATATTTGATGCGAGTCGATGTCCGCCACGACCGCACGCGCGAGGGCAATCTGCTCGATCGCTTTTTCCAGCGGATCTACGGCCCGGTACTGCACTGGTGCATGCGGCACAAAGGAGCGGTTGCGGCGGGTTTTGTGCTGCTGCTGATCGGCACGGTGATTCCATGGAGCCGGGTCGGACTGGAGTTTCTGCCGCCGATTTTCGAGGGCGACCTGATTTACGCACCGACCGCCTACCCGGGAATTTCAATTACTCAGTCCAAACTTCTGCTCCAGCGCGCCGATCGCATACTAATGACCTTCCCTGAAGTCGAGCACGTGCTGGGTAAGATGGGACGCGCGGAAACCGCCACCGATTCGGTTTCGCTCTACATGGGTGAAATCCTGATCCGGCTGAAGCCGCCTTCCGAATGGCCGCCCGGCCTGGATTACGAGCATTTGACCGGCCTAATGGACCGGGCCCTGCGGTTTCCCGGAATCATCAATGCCTGGAGCATGCCGATCAAGGAACGCGTCGATAACGTAAATACCGGCGTCAAAACGACGCTGGGCTTGAAGCTCCTCGGGACCGATTTGAAGCGATTGGGAGAGATCGGACGCCGGATCGAGGAGCGTTTGCGCCTCCTCCCCGGAACCCGGAGCGTGCTTTCCGATCGCGTATTCGACGCCAACTACATAAATTTTCGCGTCAAGCGCCGCGAGGCGGCTCGCTACGGACTCAAAGTCAAAGACATCGAGGACACCGTGCAACTGGCGATTGGCGGGCTTAACATCACCACCACGATCGAAGGCCCGGAGCGCTACCCGGTCAATGTCCGCTATCCGCGCGAACTGCGCGATACCGTGGCGGCCTTGGGCCGAGTTGCGCTTTACACCGATTCGGGAGCGCAGGTCCCGCTCTCGCAGGTCGCCGCGATCGAGAGCGTCAACGGGCCGACCGCCGTCAAGACCGAGGGCGGCGAACTGACTAATTGGATATATATCGATCTCAAGCCCGGCGTGGACATCGGTCACTACGTCGATATCGCCACCGCCGCGCTGCGCGGTATCGAGCTGCCGCGCGACTACTCGATGAGATGGAGCGGCGAGTATGTCTATCTGTACGACGCGGTCAGGACCCTGGCGCTCGTAACTCCGATCTCGCTGCTGATATCGTTTCTGCTGCTTTACCTCAACTTCGGCAGCGTGCGGGAATCGCTCCTGGTGATGGCCTGCCTGCCGTTCGCCGCCAGCGGAGGCATCTGGGCGCTCTACTTTCTCGGCTACAACCTCTCGATCGCGGCTTGGATGGGAATGCTCGTGTTGATCGGGTTCGCGGTTGAAGGCGGCGTCGTCCTGTTGATTTACATCGTCAATGAGCTTGAGCAAGTTTCCGCCGAAAGCGCGGCGCCGCTCGAACCCGGCGAGATCGAAGCGCACGTGATCCATGCCGCCGTGCGCCGGATGCGCCCCACCTTGATGGTGCTGACGCTGCTGACGCTGGGGCTGCTGCCGATCTTTTGGGGCCACGGCGCGGCGTCGGAAATGATGCGCCGAATCGCCGCGCCGGTCGTGGGCGGAATGCTTACCACCGGTCTGGTGATTTTCCTGTTCATTCCGCCCTTCTATTCGTGGCTGGCCAAGCGCGCGGCGCCCCGCACGGGCCGGCTTGAAGGCTGATCGCCATTACCGGCACAATCGAAACGCGGGCGCGGCTTGCTTTTTGCGCCTCAATCTGGCGAATTTTTTTCGCTTTTGGCCGTCTGCTCGATATGCAATGATTAAGCGATTTGGGCAAGCTGTGGAACCGGGAAAAATTCCAGCCGGCCCGGCGGCGGCGAAGCCGCTCAGCCGCCGCGCGATGCTGGCCGCAATGGCGGCCGGAGCGGTTGCGCTCGCGTGGGGATTCGAGGAGCCGGGCGATTCGCGCGGTGCGGATGCGGCGCGGGACGAACCGGTCACAATCGCCAAATTTACCGATAATGGGAAGAGGATAGGACTCGTGACGGAAGACAAAGTAACCAAGACCGACGCCGAATGGCGCGCCATTCTCACTCCGGAACAATACAAAGTGGCGCGGCGCGGCGGCACCGAGCCGGCCTTCAGCAACCAATACGCCGAGAACCATGAACCGGGGCTGTACCGATGCGTCTGTTGCGGCAACGCGCTATTCAGTTCCGCAACCAAATTTGATTCGGGCACCGGATGGCCAAGCTTTTACGAACCGATCGCGCCGGAGAACATCGAGACCCGAAGCGACCGCTCATTGTTCATGAGTAGGATCGAGGTGCGATGCAAGCAATGCGATGCCCATCTGGGCCACCTCTTCGACGACGGCCCGCGGCCGACCGGCCTGCGCTATTGCATGAATTCCGCCGCGCTGAATTTCATCAAGACCTAGGTTTGACCGTCCCTCTCCCCTTGGGAGAGGGCAAAGCGGCGTGCGACTTAAGCACCATAGGCATTCACGCACCCGAAATGTTGTTACGGATAGAACGTTGGGGTGCTGAACCCCGGTGCGAGAACTACCCGCCGCCGCGGCCGTCGCGGAAGGCCGCATTTGCAAACGAAGCGATGACGCGCTGGAGGCGGCCGCGATCGATCGGTCGCGAGGTGTAGTAATGCACCCGATGGGCGCGGACGCGGCGCTCGGAATCGGGACTGTGCGCCGACGCGATATAGACGATCATCGCGTCCGGCGCATGCTTGCGCGCCTGGCCGAGCAGCCAGCCGCGGGCCGCCTCGTCGATTCCGAGGTCGTCGATTATGACCAACTTGACGCCCGGCCGCGCCAGCCGATGCCATTCGCCGTGCGAATCGGCGGATTGCTCGATGGTCCACGGCGCGCGGACGGCCTCGGCCGCCATCCGCATCACCGCGTCGTCGCGCGAAATCACCAGCGCTATCGGAGCGTGGACGGAAGGTGCGGGGCGAACCGCGCCGCCGCGCAAGCGCCCGATCGCCGCCGGCCGGTCTTCGCCGGAAGGCTTATTCATCGTCGATATAACCGTCGCTCGCATGGGACTGCCTCTTCGGGGCGCATTCCCCGGCGTAGATTATTTCCTCGGGCTTCATTGCTATAAGCTCGCCTGATTGAGAGGATAATGCGGGAAACGTGCCAACCGAATTACTCCAACCCGCGTGCAAAAGTTATTGAAAACTGTGGATTTTTTAAGCATAACAAGCTCTGACGAATTCGCTGTGTGTCCGGCGGGACCGATCCGCCGGGGCTGTGACGCCCTTCGAGCCACTAACCAACCCCTACCCCAAGCATGAAGCCCGAGCCTAATCCTCCCCCACATGGCGATGCGGCCACGCCGGCTCCGGCCGGAGTACCACGCTATTTTCATCTGCTTTGGGATAAGGATCTCGACGACTTGCGCCCGGTTTTCAAGTCGATCCAGCGCCATCGCGGCGAGGTGATGGAGCATTGGTACCGGCTCTACACGCTGCACTTCGGAGACAGCCGGTCGCTCACCAAGCCGGAATTCATCGAGATTTTCGGCGCGGAACTCGACCTGACGCTAAAGGACCTGATCGAATCGGACATGGACCGCTTTGCCGCCGACGTGCGCCAAATCGGCGAACGGCTCGCCGAGCGCCGGGTGCCGTTTTCGGAAATCATCGTCTCGATGCATCTGTACGAGGAGAGCGCGTCCACTGCCTTTCCGAGCCTGTCGCCGATGATGCCGCGGATGTACCAATCCTTCGACAAACTGAGCCATTGCCGGATGATCGTGCTGGCCGACACCTACTTCCGTTCCAAAGCCGCCGTCTCCGGCGCGCGAATCCAGGCGCTCGAGCGCGAGGCGCGCGCGACGCCGGCGCGGGAGCGCACGCGCTTCCACGGATTGGTGGGAGCGGCGCCCGCGATGCGCCGGCTCTACGAACGAATTGAGTCGGCGGGAGTGACGCGCGGCACGATCCTGATTGCAGGTGAGAGTGGCACCGGCAAGGAATTGGTTGCCCACGCGATCCATGAATGCGGCCCGGCGCCCAACGCGCCGTTCGTCGCGCTCAATTGCGCGGCGATTCCCAAGGACCTGATCGAAAGCGAACTGTTCGGCTACAAGCGCGGCGCCTTCAGCGGCGCGGCGGGAGATTATCTGGGCCTGTTCCGCTCCGCCGACGGCGGCACGCTCTTTCTGGACGAAATCACCGAAATGAGCCCCGACACGCAGAGTAAGCTGCTGCGTGCGCTGCAGGAGCATACCGTGCGCCCGGTCGGCTCGACCCGCGAAGTACAGGTTGACGTGCGGCTGATCGCATCGACCAACCGCGACCCGCAAAAGGCGGTCGCCGGCGGGCAATTGCGTCCGGACCTCTATTACCGGCTGCAGGCCGGCACGCTGCAAATTCCGCCGCTGCGCGAACGGCTTGAAGATGTGCCGCTGCTTACCGAGCATTTCATCGAACTGTTCAATGAAAAGATGGTGCGGCCGGTCCCCGTCGCCGGCATCGACGAGGACGCGCTCGCCGCGATGCGCCATTACGAGTGGCCGGGCAACGTCCGCGAATTGGCGAACACGATCGAGAGCGCGTTCACCTTCGGCCGCGGCGCCACGATCCGGCTCGGTGATTTGCCGCCCGAAATCGGCGGCAAGCACGCGGCCAGCCGACAGGCGGCGGCGCCGAACGATCCGATCGGCAGCTTTGCCGACGCGGAGCGCGATTTGATCCGCCACGCGCTCGAATCCACCGCCGGCAACAAGGCCAGGGCCGCCAAGTTGCTCAAGATTTCGCGCAAGCGGCTCTACGCCAAAATCGCCAAGTACAGCATCGACTAGCCAATGGCGCGCGCGGTCTCGGTTACGGCGTCACTTTGAGGAAATCGACGGCACGCGCCGGAGTTGACGCCGGCGCCGTGTCGGCCGCTCCAAACGAGGTCCATCCCGCCGCAAGCACACCCGCGCCGATCGCGAGCGCCCAGTCGCGCGGACCGATCGGTGCGATCAGCAGCAGCGCCGCGAGCGCGGGGGTCTCCATGAACAGCGGCAGGCTCAGCGCGACGGCCGCGATCACGATCCAGAATTTTGCCGCGCCGGGCCCGATCGCGCGCCGCCAATTCCGTCCGCCGGCGAACGCCGCAAGCGCCATCGTCAGGCTCCCCGCGATCGCAACCGCCATCGCCACTCCACGCGCGTAATCCTGACCCAGCGGAAGCCGGACCGCGTAAAGGGCGATCGCGGCCGCCGCGGCGAGGAGTCCGCTCGCTCCCGCCCGGATCGCCGTCGCACGCCCGATAATCGGCGCATCCGGTGCGCGCGGCGGCCGGCTCATCGCGTCCGCCTCGGCCGCTCCGCCCTCGAACGCCAATGCCGACACGGGATGAACGATCAGTTCCAGCCACACGAGGCTGACCGGCAGGAGCAGAATCGGCAGGCCGAACAGCGGCGCCAAGAGCGCCATCGCGATCAGCATCGTTTTGAATCCCGTCAAGTACCGGAACGCGCGTTGGAGATTGGAATAAATTTGCCGGCCTTCCCGAATCGTCGTGGCAAGCGCGGCGAAGTTATCCTCCAAAAGGACGATATCGGCCGCCGCCCGCGCCGCTTCGGCCGCGCGCCGCCCCATGCTGACGCCGATGCTCGCGCGCTTGAGTGCGGGCGTGTCATTGATGCCGTCGCCGGTCATCGCGACGATTTCGCCCGTCCGTTCCAGCGCATCGACGATCGCGAATTTCTGCTCCGGGCGGACGCGGGCGAAGATCGCGCACCGCTCGGCGGCAGCGGCGAATGCCTCCGGCGCCATCGCGTCGAGTTCCGCGCCGGTGACGATTCCGTCGTGCCGGTGCGCGATCCCCGCCGCGTCGCAGACGGCGTGCGCGGTCAGCGCGTGATCGCCGGTTATCAGTTTCAACCGCACGCCGGCGGCTTGGCATGCCGCCACCGCCGCCGGAACTTCGGGGCGCAGCGGGTCCTCGAATCCGAGCAGGCCATAGAGTTCCCAGTTGCGCTCGTCTCCGGTGCGATCGCCCGGCAAAGGAACGCCGCCCGGCCCGGTCTCCCGGCCTGCCACCGCGAGCACGCGCATCCCGCGCGCCGCAAGCCGCTCGTTCGCGGCGCGCGCGCTTTCGGCGGCGGCGCGATCGATCGCGCAATGTTCGAGGATGCCTTCCAGCGCTCCCTTTGCCACGATTCGATCGCGCGGCGGATCGCCGCCGTTGCGCAATCGCCATACGTGCGACATGTGCTTTCCGATCAATTCGAACGGGTAATCGCGGATTAGCTCCCAGCGCGAGTGAATTGCGTCCACATCGACTCGATGCTCGGCGCAATGGGCGGCGATCGCGCGTTCCATCGCATCGGCGGGGTCCGGTTCGCACGCGAGCGCGGCGGCTTCCAATAGCGCATTTTCGGAAATCGGCGGTTCCAGCGCAACGTGCTCGGTGAGTGTGAATTCACCGGCGGTCAGCGTGCCGGTTTTGTCGAGGCAGATGACGGTGGTCGCGCCCAACGTCTCGACGCTTGCGAGCCGCCGCACCATCACGCCCACGCGGGCGAGCCGCCACGCGCCGAGGCTCAGGAACAGTGTCAGGACCAGAAGGAATTCCTCGCTCACCGCGGACATCGCGAGGCTCACGGCGTAAAGAAAAGCGTTCGCGGGCGATTCGCCGCGCGCGATCCACAGGACAAACAGTCCCGCGGACAATGCGGCCGCGGCGCCGGCCAGCACCTTCGCCAGGCGCGCCGTCTTGCGCTGAAGCGGAGTGGGGCGCGTTTCGGTCTCCGCAGCCAGCCGCGCGAGGTTGCCGAACCGGCTGCGTTCCCCCGTCGCGGTAATCTCCACGTACGCCTGCCCGGCCAGCACCCGCGAGCCGGCATACACGCGGGAAATCTCCGGAGCATCGGCCGGGTCCGTGCCGGCGGCGAGTTGCCGTTTGTCGATTGGCTCGGCCTCGCCGGTGAGCGGCGATTCATCGACCGATAGATTCGAGACGGAGCGGATTACCGCGTCCGCATGGACCACGCCACCCTCGGCGACCAGCACAAGATCGCCGGGAACCAGCTCCTCGGACGGCGCCTCAATCTCCACTCCATCGCGAATCGGATGGGCGTGAGACGCGGTTACGGCCGCCAGCTTTTTGAGCGCATTGCGCGAGCGCGCTTCCAGGATCACATCGACGCCGAGCACTGGGACCAACGCCGCAAGCAGTACGATCGCGTCGGTAGCCTCGCCGAGCGCGAAATAGACGGCGGCCGCCGCGGCCATCATCAGCGCCATCGGATCGGCTAACGTGCGAAGCACCGCGGCGCCGCGCGCGCCGCTCGATTCTCGCGCAATCCGGTTCGGGCCGAAGATGCGCAGCCGCGCAGCCGCCTCGGCGGCGCTCAAGCCCCGGAGCGCTTCTGGCATCGCCGGCATCGTTGCGCCCGCCGCCTATCCGCGCATTATCTGCCGCGTCGATTGCAGCATGGTAAGAAACGCCCGGAGCAGATCGGTCGCGGTCACGATTCCGGCCAGCCGCCCTTCCGCGATTACCGGCAAGCCGCCGATTTTGTACTTGAGCATCAGGCGCGCCGCGTCGTCCACCGAATCGGATGGTGCGACGGTGATGAGCTTGGTGCGCATCGCGGCGTCAACCAGCGTCGATTCGAGGTAGCCGGAGTGTTCGCGCATGTCGCGCTCGGTGAGAATTCCGATCAGGTTGCCGTTCTCGACCACCGGCAGGCGGCGGAACCCGCCCTTGTCCATGATCGCCTTTGCGATCGCGAGCGGCTCGCGCGGTCCGATTGCGATGGGGTCGGGAGTCATCAATTTGGCGACTTGCATGGTTCTCTCTCCAACAGTCTGTCGATCGAACGAGCAATTCGTCTGCCAATGACTCCGGATGACTGGACAATGCGGCCGAGCCGCAAGCTGGCTCGATTTTTCGCGATTCCACAGACGCCGGCGATCGTGCGGGCCTGCGCCACCATGATCCGGACTGGCGCGATCGGATACACTTGAGCAGCGGTCAATCGCCCGATCGAAACGGGATTCGGCGCAAAGCTCATATTTTTCACGGATTGATGCGCCAGTTTTCGCCGAGCGGCGCTGGCACGGCAATCGCTTATGAGTAGCGGCCGGTCCCCGAAATAAGAAGGAGCAAGCCTATGGCGTTTCCATTCCGCAAGATTCTCTGCCCGATCGATTTCGACGACAACTCGATGGCCGCGCTTGATGCCGCCGCAAATCTTTCCCGGCAAAACGATGGCGCCGTGTTCGTGCTGCACGTCGTCCCGATGATAATCCCGCCGGCGGGAATGCCCGCGTATGTCGATCTGTTCAAGGGACAGGAGGAAGCCGCGCACGCCAAACTGACCGATATCGCGCGCCGGCGGCTCGCGGGTCTCAAGTACGAATTGTTGACCGGTTCGGGCGAACCGGCCCAATCGATCCTGCGCGTCGCGCGGAAGGTGGGCGCCGACCTGCTCGTGATGGCGACGCATGGCCGCCGCGGCTTCTCGCATTTTTTCCTCGGCAGCGTTGCTGAACTCGTCCTTCGGGAATCGCCCTGCCCCGTGCTGACCGTCAAATTCACGCCGCCGCACAAGGAATTGGTGGGAGCGTGGATGACGAAGAATCCGGTCACCGCGGCGCCGGACGAAAAGCTCTCGTCGGTCGAAGCCAAAATGCGCGACGGCGGTTTTCGATCCGTGCCGATTGTCAAAGACGGTGCGGTAATCGGAATCGTCACGGATCGCGACCTGCGCCGGCACAGCGGCACCCTCGATTCGACCCTCGTCAACGCCGCGATGAGCGAGCCGCTTATCACCGTCACGCCCGGAACCACCGTGCGCGAAGCGGCGCGGCTCCTTCGCGAGCGAAAGATCGGTGGCCTGCCGGTGGTCGAGGACGGGAAGCTCGCGGGCATATTTACCGCCTCCGGCATCCTCGAAGCGCTCGGCGCCGAGGAGTGAGCGCGGAAGCCGCGCGATGACGCCGATGCCGGCCGCCACCACGGAACGGGCGCTCGCCGCAGCGATGATGCGGCCGGAGTTCTATCCGCATCCGGCGGCCCGCGTCGAATTGCGGCAAACGCATATCTCCCGGGTGTTCCTCGCCGGGGATTGGGTTTACAAGATCAAAAAGCCGGTCCGCTTCGGTTTTGTCGATTGCTCGACGCTAGAACGGCGGCTCCATTTTTGCCGCGAGGAGGTCCGCCTGAATGCGCGGTTCTCATCGGAAATCTACGACGGTGTGTACGCGATAATTGCCGGCGCAAACGGCTTCGCGCTCGGTCCTCGCTCCGGCGGCGAAATTCCCGGAGCGATCGAGTACGCGGTCAGGATGCGCCGCCTGCCCGACGATCGAATGCTCGATCGAATGGTGGCGGCGGGCGCGGCGGACAGCGAACTAATCAAGCGAATCGCCGCGCGAATCGCCGCCTTTCATGCCGCCGCGTCCGCCGCGGACGCCGCGAAATACGGCTCGGCGCTGGCGGCATGGGAAACGATCGTGGGCAACATCGCCGAGTGCGAGCACAACCTCGGCCGCACGATCGAGGCCGGCGATTTCGCGGCGCTCGACCGCTTCTGCCGCAGCTTCATTCTGGCGAATTGGGACGCGATCGGCGAGCGCGCGCGCCGCGGCCGCGTCCGCGAAGGGCACGGCGATCTGCGCTGCGAGCACGTCTGCGTGCGCGGCGGGAATATCGACATTATCGATTGCGTCGAATTTTCGGAGCGCCTGCGATGCGCCGACGTTGCTTCCGACCTCGCGTTCCTGGCGATGGACCTCGACCGGCTCGGCGCGCCCCGGCTCGCGGAGGAACTGGTTAATGAATATGCGAAAGCCTCCGGTGACGGCGATATCGACTCGATGCTGCCGCTGTACAAATGCCATCGCGCCGCCGTGCGCGGCAAGGTCGAGAGCCTCCGCGCGGAAGAGCCGGAGGCGGACGCGGACGCCCGCGCACGCGCCACGGAACTGGCGCGCCGCTACTTCGCGCTCGCGCTCGGTTATGCGCGCGACGCGGAGCCGGCAATGCTGATAGTCTGCGGCCGTTCCGGCTCCGGCAAATCGACGGTGGCGCGGATGCTCCGCCGGCGAACCGGCTTCGATATTTTAGGCTCCGACCGCATCCGCAAGCGGCTCGCGGAAATTCCCGCCGCGGTTCATTCTTCTGCCGGATATCGCGAGGGCATTTATACGGATAGTTTCACGCGGCGCACGTACGCGGCGATGCTGGATGCGGCGCGCGGCCTCCTCCGGTGCGGACGCGGCGCGATCCTGGACGCGACATTCAAGGAGCGGCGCGATCGCGCGGATGCACTCGAACTCGCGGCGCAATTGAACGCGCCGGTGCTATTCGTCGAATGCGTGGCGAGCGGGGGAGAGACACTGCGGCGGCTTGCGATTCGGGTGAACACGCCCGGCGAGGTTTCCGACGCGACCCCCGAAGTCTATCGGCTCCAACGTGCGGACTTCGTCCCGATTACCGAGATTCCGGCATCCCGGCACATAGTGGCCGATACGGTGCGCGCCGCGCCGGAAATTATGGCGGAGATCGCCGCCGCGCGGCGCCGGAATGAAACCACGGCTCTGTCATGAGCGATTCAAACGCCGATCTCACCGCGATGGCCGCCGAGCCGCGGCGCTATTCGATCGATGAGCCGCTGCGCGGCGGCGGATCGATCCATATCCGCGCGATCCTGCCGGGCGACAAGGAGCGGCTCCACGAGCATTTCCGGGGACTCAGCCGCGATTCAGTCTACTTCCGCTTCATGGGAATCCGGCGCGACCTTACTTCCGGGGATTTGAAGCGCCTCACGGAGCTTGATTTCAAAAATCACGTCGCGCTCGCCGCGACAATCTCCGGCCCCGGCGGCGAGCAGTTTGCCGGCGTCGGCCGCTACCTGCGATTAGCCGATCCGCGCCACGCGGAAATCGCGTTCGCGGTGCTCGACGAGCATCAGGGCCGCGGCATCGGCACGCTTTTGCTAAAACACCTGGGATACATCGCGCGCGCCGCGGGCATTGCCGAATTCGAAGCCGGCGTGCTCGGCGGCAACCGGAAGATGCTCGAAGTGTTCGAGAACAGCGGCTTCGAAGTAAGGCGCAGCTTCGGCTCCGGCACGGTGCGCGTACATCTGTCGATGGGCGGCCCGAATCGCTAATTTCCAGGTTCGCGCATGAGGGGCAATTGCTTCATTTTCGCGCGGCAGTGGTGGGATCCGCCGCGTATGGCGAATGCATGGCGCGCAACTGCTTCGCGGTTGCGGAGATCTGGGCGGGGGTGAACTCAAAAATCAGCGGCGACTTCTGACTCGGAGCGGCCAGCGGTGTTCCCGGCATTAGCAAGTCATGCGGGAACGGGAAGAATATACGTAACGCGGCGTTGCGGTAACGCATAATCGCGGGTTCGACGTTCGCGAACAGGGGGAAATTCGTGTAAGAACCAGCCAAGCCTAGCATGAGGTCTCCGTTAGTCATTCCTCCAATCTCAATCCCGCAGAACCAATGATGCGCCGCGTTCAGGTAATTCTTCCTCTTGCCGGTAATCATATCGATTGTCGGGCCGACGCACCAGGACTGTTTGAGAAAGCCGGCTGCCAGGGCTTTGCCGGGGTCGAATTCCTTGAAATCCCGGTGCGCCGACAGCCATCCGTCGCTTGCCATGACCAGGCTGTCAACCGCGTCGATCGCCGCCCGTTGGCGCATTTGGGAGCCGCTCACTTGCCGGTACGCGGCCACCGCGGAAGGGCGAATTCGATAAACCGTGACGCCGCCAATGTCCTTAATGGTGGATGAATACCCGGAAAAGAGAGCGGCCCACGAACGCGCGTCAAAATCGCTATCGGCCACGATCGCCGCGCCGACCTGGAAATGCTCCAAAAACGCGCCAAGCTGCGCGTTGGCATCGGGCAAGTAAGTCGGCCACGCAAGCGTCCAAAAAAATGGCCAATCGTCGAAGGCCGCCGGATACATTCCTGTCCAGCCGCCAACCATGCGATAATACATATTCGTTTCGGCCAGCCAAAGATCGCAGTTTCCCTGTCCGCCGAATGGCAGCACCAGCACATTTTCATCGCGCTTAAGGTATTTACGGTAAATTCCCGTCGTAAAGAAACTTGGCGTATTTGCCGCAAGGGCCCATGGAAACGATAAGCTTGGCAGCGTGACAATTACCAGCGCCACAGCAACAGCGGCATTTATCTTCCGGCTAAAGCCGTTCGTTCCAAACCATAACGACACAACAATCCCCATGGCGAGCGACGAGTACATCATGAACCGCCCCGGAAGCGCCTTGTTCACCAGCGGCAGCAGCAGCAATAGTTTTCCCGGCAGCGAAAAGTACTCGATGCCGTGAATATGGAGGCGTGGGCCAAGCGCAAAAAGCGACAGAACAACGAACGAACAGACCGCCATTCGTGCCTCCGGCATGCGCCGGCGCCGCCACCCGTAATCGGCCACAATCGCAAGTAGCGGAAGGCCTAGATACGCTGGATTTGTGTACACTCCATGCGGCGCCAGGTGTCTCCACAGCGCACCGAACGGAGGAAGAGAGCCGAGCAGCGTCGCACCGGGAGCGATAACGAACGCAATCAGATCGGCGGAGGCGTTTTCAGCCAAATGGGCATGGACCTCGCCGTGCGGCCAGCCGCGCGCGAACAACCAATAGATGCAGGGACTGAGGACCGCTGCAGCGAGCAGATACGCGCAGCATGTCCAGATCCCAATTTTCACAATTCGTGGCTTAACCGCCGTGGAGGAAAGCGTCCAACAGAGAATCAGCGTAATCGCTCCGAACAGACTCATCGTCGCGAACACTTCAGTCGAGATCAGGAACTGAGCCGCAAGTATCGCGGCAATTATGGAAATGAATTTGTCGCCTGAGCATCTTCCATCGCGAATCGCCTTGATTACCGCCAGTGCAGCCAGCGGCGCGAGGAAAACTAGGGTTAGATGCCGATCGCCGCTGGATTCCTCGTTCAGCATATATGAGGAAAACCCGAACAGGTAGCCACCGAGCAGCGCGGGCCACCACGACTTAGAGATATAGCGGCACAAGAGGAAGGCCGCCCATGCCGCCAGTGGGGGGCTTAGCAGGCTGAGTACGTTGAACGCCGCAACCGGGCCGAAGCGGGTGGTTAGCGGCCACAGCAAAATGCCCGGTAACGGCAGCGATGTCGCCCACATCATGTTGAACCCCACTGGGGCCCAGAGTGAGTAAGTATAAAAGGGGTTGAGGCCATGCGAAATTGCAAACGGCCACCAAGATAGATACAACATCATCGCCGAGGGATTTCCATTGCCAAGCGGGCTGAATGTTGTGGCTATATAGTAGTCACGAAAATGTCCGAGGAGCGGCCGGCCAAAGACGACAAGCGCAAGAACGAGGTAAATGCCAAACGCGGCCAAGCCGGCGCGGTCTCGCGGGCCGCTCTGGCTGGGGCTCCGGGATGGCAACGTCATTTGATATCCAAGCGCGATGGGCGGTCAGTGCGGAGCGGTTCCCCGCAATTGGTTGGCAATCTCCAGCGTTCGTTCCCGATCGAACTCCATAACCATTAATGCCCATTTATCCGCGGGTGGAGCGGGAGTGCCAAGCCCAGTTAGATCGCTTGGATACGGAAAGTAAATGTGCACCGCAGCACCGCGGTAGCGGGCGACGGATGGCTCCAAATTCGAATAGGAGCCGAACAACCCGATCATCACAGTTCCTTGGGGTGTACCCTCAATTCCGACGCCGCAAAACGTGCGGCCGCGAGGCCCAATGACAGACTGTGGCTTGTTGCCGAAAAACTGCGCCTTCGGCCCGACGCACCAGGAGTATTTCAGGGAGCCGACGTGAAGCGCCGCGACCGGGAACAGTTGCACCAAACTCCGCCCGCTGGAAAGCCAGTTGCCCGCGGCCACAATAAGGCTGTCCACGGCGCTTGACTTAGCCCGTTGTTGCATCTCAAGCTTGGTGACATTCCGATACGGGTTCACGGCCGCGGGAGAAATTCGAAAAACCGTCATGCCGCCGGCGTGGTGTGCGGAGCTGGAAAATCCCGATAAGAGGCGGTTCCAGGTTTTCGCTTCCGGATCGCTGTCCGCCACCACCACCGCCTCGACCTGAAAATGCGCCATAAAAGCGCCGAGTTGCTCTCCCGCGTCCGGCAGATAGGCAGCATCGGAGAACGCGCCCAATATAGGCCACCCCGCAAATTCCGGAGGAAACGGTCCGGTCCATCCACCCACCATCCGGAAATAAAATCTTGTTTGCGCCAACCATAACATGCTGCTGCCACGATGCCCGAAAGGCAGCACGAGAACATTCTCCTCCGGCCTTAAATAATCCCGGTAAAGGCCGGTGCGAATGAACGCCGGCGAAACGGCCGGCTGCGCCCAGGCGAAGGAAAGGTTTGGCAACATCGACAATGCGACAATCGCGCCCAAGGCTCCGTTAGTTTTCGCGCTCAAGCTGTTGGACGCAAACCACAAAGAGGCCATTATTCCCAACGCAAGGAAACTATACATCATGAAGCGTCCGGGCAACGCTTTACAAATAAGCGGTAACGCAAGAATGATCTCTCCAAGCGGAGATACGTATTGCTTATGAAGCAAGCCCGGATACGCGCCGAGGGAACATAAAGTCACAATGAGAAACGACAGAGATAGTGTTTTGCCAAGCGAGGTGTGCCTCTCGCGCCATATGTATATGGCTGCGACCATCAACGACGGCACACCAATGTACAGCGAACTTGCATAGATACCGCCTGGGTAAAATGACGCTGCTGTTGTTCTCAATAGTGGCAAAGTCCCAACTGCGGTTTGCAGCGGTGGAATTATATACTTTAATGCATCTCCGGAAAAAACATGCTCCGCGCCATGCCATATCTCGCCCTTTGGCACTCCAGGCACAAAAAGGGAATATAAATTTAGACTCAACATCAGCGCCGCAATCAAATAGGCGCACGATGTCCACAGCGCGGCTTCGATCAAACGCCGTGCCCGTTCCGGGCCCGAAAACAGCCAGCCAAGGGACAACGCCATCGCCCCGAACATGGTCATGGTAGCGAAGATTTCGATTGAGATCAGGAATTCGGCAACGAGAATCGCGGTCATAGCGGCCACGAACTTCCTCGGTACCATCTCACCGTCAATCGTCCGCGCTACTGCCAGAACCGCCAGCGGCACCAGAAAAATCACCGTCAGATGGCGGTCGCCGCTCGATTCCTCGCTCAGCATATAGGGCGAGAATCCGAACAGGTAACCACCCAGCAAAGCCGGCCACCAGGACTTCGCAATCCGCCGACAGAGCAAGAATGCGCCCCACCCCGCTAACGGCGGCGAGAGGAGACTTAATACGTTATACGCGCCAACCACACCGATGGCGGCAGTAACCGGCCAAATGGCTATGCTCAACATGGGCATGCCGGTTACCCAAGCGCTACTAATCCCGATAGGCGCCCAAATCGCGTAGCAGTAGAAGGGGTCAATGCGATGCACCAGGGCATATGGCCACCAAGCTAACGCGGCCATTGTGCCGGAAGCATTGGGTTCGACGCCGATGTGAGCATCGAGAAAGTGTCCCCAGAGCGAAGGCTCAAAAATAATGAGGGAAAGGATCAGATATAAAATAAAGGCAATCGAGCCGCTCCAACGATTGCACGGAACCGCACCTCGGGCAAAAGTTTGCGGTGCGGTCGCTTCCAGCGGCGGCTGACTATCAGTCACGTCGTCGGGCGGGCGGCGTTGGAACGCCGCGTGGCCAGCGCGGCGGCATGGTCGCTAACGTAAGTGCCCACCATCCAATCCCAGAGAGGGATTATGGTATTGAAATTGCTTTTAAGCCCGAGCCGTGGATCGTGGTGGATTGCGTGATTGCGTCTGACAAACCGGACCAGCCGGAACTCGGCGATCCGGTTGCCGTCGGGGAGATGGCAGGCGACGTGAAACAACTCCTCACTCAAAGAAAACGCCGTCCCGGTGGCAAAATACAGCAATCCAATATTGCGGAACCCCGCGATCCACGCCGCCGCGGCTACCGGCGCCAGAAGGGTTAGATTCGCCAGCAAAATCCCGGACGCCTTGGTCAGCAACAAGCCGATTTCCCGCCAGTCGCGGATTCCCATATCTTCGCTGATATAAAGCAGGTGATGCTCCGGGGTATGGTGGTCGTAAACCTTCTTGCTCAAGAGCGACTGGCCGACATCGAGGTCCCGGTGGATTATCCATTCGACCGGAATGAATAGCACCCACGTAATCGGCACGGCCAGCAACTCCCACCAGGCCAAGTCCTTTATCAAGCCGATAGAGATCGCGATCGCCACAAAGCTGTAGGCGGTCAGAACCGGCAGATGCAGGCGCGGATTGTACCAGCGCGGGTACCGCGCCAGTGCCTGCGCGCGGATCTCGTCGCGTTTTTCGCGCGATAGCGGCATAACGGCGTTACTCCCGATGCGCAACCTGTCCCGCGCGGACCAACGCCAGCGCCTGCTCTTGGTCGCCCATGAAGGTCCCCATCGCCCAATCCCAGAAGGGGAGCGTCACGTTGAAATTGCATCGCTGCATCAGGCGCGGATCGTGATGAATCGCATGGTTGCGCCGCAGGATTCGCAGCGGTCCAAACCCGGCGATCCGGCTATCCGCGGGAAAATGACAGGCCAAGTGCAGCCACTCATAACAGGTCAGATAGGCGGTCGCGGTGGCGAGATACAACAGTGCGACGTTACGAAACCCCGCGATCCAGAGCAGCGCCGTGATTGGCAAGAGCAGCAGGACCGCGAGCTGCAGCAGGCCGAAGGCCCGAATCAACACCAGGCGGATTTCACGCGGTGCATGAATCCACATATCGTCGTTGACATAGATCATGTGATGCTCGGGTGTGTGATGGGCGTAAGCCGACTGCGTGAGCGGATGCCACCGATGCATCAGATCCCGGTGGATCGACCACTCGATCGCATTGATGAAAATCCACGCCACTGGCACCGCGAGCAATTCCCACCACTCGATGTTCTGAAGCCCGCTAACCGCGGCAGCGATCAGCGCGATGCTCACGAGCGACGGAACCGCAAGATGAAGATATGGGTTGTACCACTGCGGAGTTTCAGCCAGCGCTTGGGCGCGAATCCGCTCGCGTTTTTCACGCGAGAGGCTTTTTTCAATTGGTGCGGCGCCGCTGCTCATAAGATGCGAACCTATCCCGCTTGATCGAAGCGCTGGCTTGCCTCTGCGCGTGCGCTTGAGGCATTGCCCCCATGCTCGACCTTGCTCCAGATAAACCCATATCCAAACAGGCCGGATTTTGCAAGGATTCGTGTCCTTCGGCATAGATGGTCTGGAACCCGTGGAAACCCTTGCTGACCGAGCAGCCTAATTCTGTTCTCCCACCAGTTCCCCGACGCGCGCCAGCGCCACGCCGAGCTTCGACGAGTCCTTGCCGCCCGCCTGCGCCAGGTCCGGACGCCCACCGCCTGTTCCGCCGATGATCGGCGCGATTTGCTTGATAATGTCGCCCGCCTTCACCCGATCGGCCAGGTCCGACGTCACCGCCACCAGAAGCGCCGCTTTGCCGTCGCCCAAGTCGGACCCAAGCGCGACCACCGCTGAGCCATGCTTCTGGCGCATCGCGTCGGCGATCTCCCGCATCGTGCGCGGCTCGACGCCTTCTAAGCGCCGCGTGACGATCTTTATGCCGCCGGCCATGCGAACCTCTTCTTTTGCACCGTCCGTTGCGCCGGCGCCGCTTGCGAGCTTCTGTTCGAGCGCGCGCAGCTTTTTTTCCAATTCTTTTTCGCGCGCGAGGATTTTCTCCAGCCGCTCGACCGCCGCCGAATCGCGCGCGCCCAGCCGAGAGTTGATTTCGTCCAGAAGCTTCTCGTGCTCGCGAACCCAAAGCAGCGCGCCCTGCCCCGTAACCGCCTCGATTCGCCGCACTCCGGCCGCGACGCCCGATTCACCTTCAAGTTTGAAAAAACCGACTTCGCCCGTGCGCGATATGTGCGTTCCCCCGCACAACTCGACCGAGAAATCGCCCATCCGCACCACCCGCACGCGGTCGCCGTACTTGTCGCCGAAAAATGCCAGCGCGCCCGCCTTGATCGCGTCGGCGTAGGCCATCTCTTCGGTCGTAACTTCGGCGTCCTCGCGGATGCGCGCGTTGACCTCCTCCTCGATCTTCAAGAGCGCGCCTTCCTTGACCGGCCCCTGATGGCTGAAATCGAAGCGCAAATGGCCCGGCTCGACCAGCGATCCGGCCTGATGGACGCTTTTCCCCAACGCCTCGCGCAGCGCGTAATGCAGAATGTGCGTGGCCGAATGGTTCAGCATCGCGGCATCGCGCCGAGGGCGATCGACCTTGAGCTTGACGCGCTTGCCGGGCGCGAAATCGCCCGCCGTGCCATTCACGATCCGCCCGATATGGACGATCGCGCCATCCTGCTTGCGCGTGTCGGTTACTTCGATAAGCGCGCCCGATTCGGTTTCGACGGCACCGCGGTCTCCGACCTGTCCGCCTCCTTCAGGATAGAATGGTGTCTCCGCCACGACGATTGTGACGTTGCCATCCGCGCCACCGCTCGCGACCACCTCCGACTCAGCCTCGTAGCGATGGTGCCCGATGAATTGCGACGACGTTCCCGCGCCAAGGGCAATCTCCGGCGCGGATGCCTCATCTTTGCGTGCGGCGCGCCCGCGTTCGCGCTGCTCGTCCATCAGGCGGTCGAATCCCGCCACATCGACCGCGATTTCGTCCTCCCGCAAGATGTCCTGAGTCAGATCGAGCGGAAACCCGTAGGTATCGTAGAGCTTGAACGCCGTTTCGCCGGGGAGAACCGCGCCTGAGCGGAATACCTTGCGCCAAGAGTTCAACACGTCAAGGCCGCGGTCGAAGGTCTCAAAGAACCTCTGCTCTTCTGCGTGCACCTCAGCGACGATTTTGTCCTTGGCACGCTGGAGTTCCGGATAGGCGTTCTCGAATGCGGGGATAACACCATTTACGCAGACATCGGAAAGGAACCAACCGATGATCCCGAGCCGTCTTCCGTGGCGTACCGCTCTCCGGATCAATCTGCGCAGTACGTAGCCGCGCCCTATATTTTCCGGAACGACTTCGTCCGCGATCAGAAATGTTATTGCGCGCGAATGATCGGCAATCGCACGATACGAGATATCCGCTTCGTCGTTGTGTCCGTAGAGAACGATACCAGGGAATTTTCGCGCAAGCGGGGAATCGCTGAGGCGAATCTGTTCGCCATGAAGGCGGACGAAATGTTCGATTTTCCCGATAATCGTCTGAAACACATCGATGTCGTAGTTGCCGAGCAGCTTTCCCGCCTCGATGCTTTGCAGCGCCGCCGCGACGCGCTCCAGCCCCGTCCCCGTATCGACGTGCTTCATCGGAAGGGGAGTCAATGCGCCCGCCGAGTCGCGGTTGTATTGGATGAAAACGAGATTGCCGATCTCGATGAACCGCTCGCATCCATCGACGTTCACCGCGCACGGCACGCCGCGATGCGCCTCGCCGTTGCATGCGCCCGCGCCCCGGTCGAGATCGATTTCGGAGTTCGGGCCGCATGGACCCGTCTCGCCCATCTCCCAGAAATTGTCCTTGTCGCCGAAGCGCAAAATCCGCTCGCGCGGAAGCACGCCCAGCTTGAGCCAGATGTCCTCGGCTTCGCGGTCGTCCTTATGGACGGTCGCCCAGAGCAGTTTCGGATCGACGCCCCAGACCTTGGTGATCAGCTCCCAGTGCCATTCGATCGCTTCCTTTTTGTAATAATCACCGAACGACCAGTTCCCGAGCATCTCGAAAAAGGTGTGATGGTAGGTGTCGCGGCCCACCGCTTCGAGGTCGTTGTGCTTGCCCGAAATGCGCAGGCATTTTTGGCAATCCACGACGCGCGCGCTGGGCGCGGTCCGAATGCCCAAGAAGTAGTCCTTGAACGGGACCATCCCGGCGTTGGTGAACAGCAGAGTCGGGTCGCCCTTCGGCACCAATGGCGCCGAGGGGACAATCGCATGCCCCCGCTCGGCGAAAAAGTCGAGAAAGGACTGCCTAACCTTTGCGGCCGTCCATCGCATGGAACCCCCATTCTATCCAAGCCGCCCCGCTCCGCCCAAGAGCGTCTCTAATCATAGCCTGTGCGAAACCCCTCACGGGTTTCGCGCTTCCTGCCTCGCTTTCCGAAAACGGCGTCCCGCCGTTTTCGGCACTGCGGGAAGTCCGAAACCCGTCAGGGGTTTCGGGAAATTTCTTTTCCACCCGGGGCGTCATCGGCCGGCGGCGGAGCCGCGACTCACGCCAGTTCCAGGCGAAGCCTGCGGCCGACCAAAGAGGCGGCGCGTTGAAGGGTCTCGATCGTGACGTTGCCCTTTTCGGGATCGAGAATGCGATCGATCTGGGCGCGGCTGGTATGCATCAGGGTGGCCATGCGCGCCTTGGTGATCTTCTTTTTCCTCATCGCTTGGCCAAGCTGCCACGCGATGACGCGCTTGATCGCGGCGGCAGTCGCCTCCTCATAGATGCCTTCCTCTTTCAGGAAGTCATCGAGGGTCGATCCCCAATGAGGATTCCTGGCCTTGCTCATGACACCATCTCCCGGCTTTTCAGGAGCGTATCATAAAAGATACACGGTATCAAGCTTCGCGAAGCGCCCCAGCAGGTTACGCGGCGCCCCCCGACGCGAGCCGCATTTCGAAGCGCAAGGTCTTCCCGAGGCAACTAATACACCCATATGCCGCTGCGTCCATCTTGAAGCGCGATTCGGTGGATGAGCCGCGCCCCGTCGGGGGTGAAGGGCTTCTTAAATGCGATGTTATCCCAACTACCGTTGAATGCCTTGAAGGCGCAGTGGACGAGAGCTTTCCCTAAGCCGTGGCCGCGGTGCTTGCGCAAAACCCACATAAACGCCACGCCAGCTTGATTGATTTCAGTGCGATCTCCAAGACCGGTGCACCTATCTTCATCTTCAAGGGCCTCCATAAGTTCTGTCAGCGGCAACCAGTACCCCGACTTAGGCGTGCTATCCACAACGAGAAATCCCACGATGCGCCCTGCGGCGCGCACCCACAGGATACGTTGACCAATTTTAAAATTTTCGGCCCCAAACGTGACATGGCTGTATTTGGTTTCGTCACCGGCCTGCATCGTAGCCTGCGCAAACTTTTGCACGTCAACGGCGGACGCGCCTGACGCTAGCAGGGTGCGGAAAAATGATCGCTTTTCGCTCCGCACCGAGGTAGATAGATAGGTGACCGTTGTGGGTTGAGGAGGAAGCGGGGATGCGCGGGACGGACGAGCAGCAGAGCGGGATGTTCA
>JBOHWK010000097.1:0-3882 GCA_050736715.1 Binataceae bacterium (SeqCode)
CCTCCAACACCGATGGCATGGTGCGATGATAGCGGCGGGGTTCTTTGCTGGCAATCGTGGAAATACGGGGCAAACCCGCTCACTGTCGCGCTTTGCGATTCGATGCATCCGTAGTATGAATCCGCCATTGGGAGGTGATCATAAAATGGCCGAGATGTCTGAACTCTTATGGAAGCCCGCCTATGAACTGGCGGCGCTGATTCGCAAACGTAAAATCAAGCCGAGCGAATTGATGGCGGCGACGTTCGATCGAATCGAGGCGCTGAATCCGAAGCTCAACGCCTTCTGCGCGCTCCGCGAGGAGCAGGCGATGGACGAGGCGCGCGCGATGGACAAGAAGATCGCGCGCGGCACGAAAGTCGGTCCACTCGCCGGCCTGCCGCTCGGCGTGAAGGACCTGGAAGACACCGCCGGGATGCCGACCACCTATGGCTCCAAACCGTTCAAGGATCACATGCCGGCCGGCGATTCGGTGCAGGTCGCGCGGCTCAAAGCCGCGGGCGCGATCGTGGTCGGCAAGACCAACGCGCCCGAATTCGGCTCGACCAACTACACCAAGAATCTGCTCTTCGGCGTCACGCGCAATCCGTGGAACCTCGAGCGCACGCCGGGCGGATCGTCGGGCGGAAGCTCGGCGGCGATTGCCTCCGCGATGGTCCCGCTGGCGACCGGCTCCGACGGCGGCGGTTCGATTCGGATTCCGGCCTGCTACACCGGATGCTACGGCTTCAAGGGAACTTTCGGCCGCGTGCCGTGCGAGGCGTCGCTCGGGATGCTGCAATGGAACGACACTTCCGTGCATGGCGCGCTGACGCGGACCGTTCGCGACACGGCGATGTTCATGGACGTCGCCGCGGGATACCATCCGGCGGACCCCGATTCTCTCCCGCATCCGGGATATTCCTACGAGGCGAATCTCAAAAAATTGCCGAAGAAGCTCCGCATCGCGTTCCATCCCGACTTCGGCCAAATCGTGCAAAGCGACGTCGCGCGCGAAGTCCAAAAAGCCGTGGCGGTGTTCAAGGATTTGGGACACAAGGTGACGGTGATTGACGATCCGATTCCCGATACCGGCGGCGTCTGGATGCGCGTCGGCGCGACGCAGGCGCTCGCCGGGCTGTACGAATGGATTGACCCGAATCGCGAGGATTTCGGGCGCGCGTTTATCTCCGGCGTACTAACCGCCGAGCGCATAACCTGGCCGGCCTACGGCAAGGCGTACCGGCGGCGCCATGAATTCAACGAATGGTGCCGGCGGATGTTCGAGCGCTTCGATCTGATCCTGACGCCGACTCTGCCGACCGAGGCATTCGCGGCGAAAGGTCCGCCGCCGGCCGAGATTAACGGCAAGCCAATCAAGGATCCGCTCGCCGCGGTCGTCTTCACCTATCCGTTCAATCTGAGCGGCCATCCCGCCGCGTCGGTGCGGGCGGGATTGACCAATTCCGGGATGCCGTGCGGATTGCAGATCGTGGCCGAGCGTTATCGCGACGACCTCGTGATGCAGGCGTCGTACGCCTACGAACAGGCCCGCCCGTGGAACGACAAATGGCCTAAGATTTGATGGATGGGCGCGCTTTCGGCGGTAAGCGGCGCCCTCGGTCGCATTCGGCGCTGAAAGCGCCGACGGAAATTAGCCCAGGGTAACACCCTGGGTTAAAGAGCCATGTTACAAATCGCGCCCTGTAGGGGCGCGGGGAGCGATTGCGGAATCAGGGCTTCCTCGCGCCCCTACAGGGCGCGTGGTGAAAAAAATGACTTGTAACTGCAAATCGTGGCCGAGCGCTATCGCGACGACCTCGTGATGCAAGCGTCGTACGCCTACGAACAGGCCCGCCCCTGGAACGGCAAATGGCCGAAGATTTGAGGGGGCGGCCATCCTTGACAGCGCGGAGATGCCGTGCAGAATCCTCCGCATGACCAAACCGGAGCCGGTCATTCCTCTGGAACGCATCGCCAGCCGCATCTACCTGATTCGCGGCGAGAAAGTGATGCTCGACAGCGATCTCGCGGAGCTTTACGGCGTCACGACCAAAGTTCTGCTGCAGGCGGTCAAGCGCAATATCGAGCGGTTTCCTGACGATTTTCTGTTTCAATTCTCCAAAGCGGAACTCGAAAATTGGAGGTCACAAATTGTGACCTCCAAACCCGCCGCCAAGATGGGATTGCGAAGGCCGCCCTACGCATTCACCGAGCTTGGGGTCGCGATGCTTTCCAGCGTGCTGGGCAGCAAGCGCGCCGTCCAAGTCAACATTTCCATCATGCGCACGTTCGTCAAAGTCCGCCAGATACTCGCCTCCAATCGCGACCTCGCCCGCAAGATCGAGCAACACGATCGGCAGATCGCCGTCCTGTTCGAGACGGTCCGCAAACTCCTCGCACCGCCGCCACCCCCAAAGAAAAATCCGATTGGATACGTCCACCACACGGATTGACCGGCGCCGGCCACCGGCCGGTGCATAGCGATGCAAAGACTTCCATGATCGCGCCAAACACAATCCTGGGTAGCCGCTATCGAGTAATCCGGCCTCTCGGCGGCGGCGGGATGAAACAGGTCTATCTTGCCGAGGACATCCGGCTGGACAGCCGTCCTTGCGCGCTGGCCGAGATGATCGACAGCTTCACCGACCCGCGCGAGGCGCAGACCGTCGCGGCAGCCTTTCAGCGTGAAGCGGACCTGCTCGCTCATTTGAATCACGATCGGGTAGTTCGCATATATGACCGCTTTAGCGAGGCGAACCGCCATTATCTCGTGATGGAGTACGTCGAGGGTGAGACGCTCGAACAGCGGCTTCAGGTTGCGCCCGGCAAAC
Source organism: Binataceae bacterium (SeqCode) (assembly GCA_050736715.1). GTDB lineage: Bacteria > Desulfobacterota > Binatia > Binatales > Binataceae > Binatus. The sequence goes on from JBOHWK010000097.1 coordinate 2,814, forward strand.
GGCTTGCGCCGGAATTTGTAATCGAGGTCTCCCTCCAAATTCTGGAGGCTTTGGAATACCTGCACGGATGCGCTCCGCCCGTGGTGTACCGCGACCTCAAGCCCGCCAACGTAATGATCGCGGCTGGCGGGCGCATAAAACTAATCGACTTCGGGATCGCGCGGCTGTTCGCCCCAAAGGCGACCGGAACAATGGTGGGGTCGCAGGGCTACGCCGCGCCCGAACAGTATGAGGGCAAGGCCGAACCGCGCAGCGATTTATACGCGCTCGGCGCGACGATGTTCCATCTGTTAACCGGATGGGACCCGGCGGAGCATCCGCCCTTCATGTTCCCTGCCATTCAGACACTCAGATCGGAAATCGATCCCGCGCTCGCCGGGCTTATCACTGAGTCGTTGCAGCTTAATTTGAGCCACAGAATCGGCACCGCTGCGGAGTTCCGGCGCCGGCTCGAACATACTGTGGCACCCGACACGTCCGGCTTGCGCGCCGCGGCTCCAATGGCGCAGCCCGCGCTTGTTGCGGCATCGGCGGCGCCGACGGCCATCAGCCTTGCCGGCGCCTCTTGCCCGAACTGCGGCAAGCCGATTCCCGCCGACGCGCGCTTCTGCCCCTATTGCAGCGCCGATCTTACCGCAGCGCCGGGGCCAACCATGCCGGGAAAGCGGCGCTCCGCAGCTCGCATTGCGCTTTGGGCGATCGGCACGCTGGCGATCTTCATTCTCGCTTTTGGTGCGGTCTATCGTTTCCAGCAGTACAAAGCTCAGCAGGCGGCGGCACAGGCCAAGGCCAAAATCGCAGCGTACTACGCCAGCGGAAACGCTCACTACGACAAGCGGGAGTATGACTTGGCAATTGCTGACTACGGCCGGGCTATTACGCTAGCAGGGTGCGGAAAAATGGCTGAATAGCAAGAACTTGGCTTCCTTTTGGAGCGTTAGCATGGATTGTTCGAGGGTTGGTTTGCGGTTCAGTTGCGCGATCGGGTCAGCGTTGGCGGCGGCGGGCGGTAGTTCAGGGCGGCGCCAGCGCCAGATTACGCATTCTCACCAAGTTGTAGGCCGCTGCG
>JBOHWK010000098.1:0-22012 GCA_050736715.1 Binataceae bacterium (SeqCode)
CTTCCGCGCTCAACACCAACTCCGCCTTGGGTCTCCCGGTTCGCATCGGCAACTCTCCTTAACCCGAAAAGATGCCGGATATGCAAGCAAGAATTATGCTAGATAATTACGGGACAGGACACTAGCCAGAAGGCGCGCTATCCGTTCTGATGGCATTGCAGGCAGCGATCGTTTTCGAGCTTGGCGATCGCGAGCGAGGTCTCTTGAAAATTCAGGAATCCCGGCGACGGCTTGTGCGGTTTGCGCAAATGGCCGCGGCCGGGACCGTGACAGGTCTGGCAGGTCATCGCCTCCTGCCGATCGCGCGGCCGGCCCAGCATCAGGTGGCCCATCATCGTTTCGCGGAAAGATTTGACCTGCATCTGGTGGCAACTCGTGCAGGTCGAATTATCGATGTAGCCGGTTGGAAGGGTCTGCGCAGCGGATTGCGACGGCGACGCGGAAGAGTTTTCGGCCGCGATTGCCGGGAGCGATGAGCCAAGAAATCCGGCTGCGAAGGCGACACTCAAGGCTAAAAAGCCCAAGCGCGGACTTCGCAGATTCCGATCCCCACCCATCGTGACGTCTCTCTTTTTGGTGTTCCTGAGTGCCGACAACTTGTTATAAAAATTTCTTCGCCGATGTAGCGATTAACGTGTAGCGATCGGATACACTTTTACGGACGCTCGATCTCGCCGCTTGGCGTAGCCCCCGATGTCCCTATTGAGAAAAATCCAGGCGAGCGAAGCTCGCAAGAGCGCCCCGGCGGGAAGGCGAAAGGGGGAAATTTATATTGCGGCGGAATGCGCGCCGCCGCCGATCAGAGTTGAAGCGCCCCCGATCACGCCGCGGTCGCGGCCGATTTCATCGCGTCGTGCTGATAGACCAGCACCATCAGCTTGATCCGGTTTTCGAGTTCCAGAACCGTTTTCCTTAACGAGTGCGCCTTAATCGCCGCGTTGCCGTCGAACACTGGCTCGCTGATGTGCCAATGAACCAGCTTGGGATGGCCGGGCCACGCCGCCGGCATCGCGGCGGGCGGCCGCTCTCCGAGGCTGATAATGAATTCCATCGGCGGAGCGTCCGGCGCCACGAACTCGCCGCATCCTTTGCACCGCAAACCCTCGTGCCAGACGCGCTGTTCCTTCAGAACCTTCGCCGCCAGTGAACCGCATTAAGCCTTCGGCTCGATTCCGGCGCTGAAGGCGCGAAATTCTCCCGCGCCCCATCGCTTGAGGAGCGCCTCCGCGATGAGGCTCTTAGCCGAGTTGTCGGCGCACAAAAAGAGGACGTTGTAAGAGCTTTTCGGCTTGGGTGCCTGGTTCCGATCGCCCGCGCCGGGCCGTCCTGAAGATGCCCCTGCGATTCCGCCCTGAAGGAGTCTCATTGCTATCGCCTCGATCTATTTTGGAGCCACCCCCCTCCGGCCATACTGATACGTCCAATCCGAAACTAAGGCAAGGATTGAAGGGGCGCGGCGATGAAGTTCGTCCACATCGATCGGGACTCCGCCGCATGATTGTAGTAATATTGTTCAAGCCGCGATTCTTATGCCTAACAGACCGGCTTCCCCCCCCCCAGCGACGGCTTGGCAATACGCAGCGAAATATACGATATTCGGTCTCGGAAGGCGGGAATTGTGAATTGTTCGAAATGCGGGGCGGCAAACGCTCGCGGGCTCAAATTCTGCGAGCAATGCGGCGCGCCGTTTAGCCGGTGCTGTCCGAAGTGTGAATTTGAAAATTCTCCCGCCGCGCGATTTTGCGGTGAGTGTGGCGTTCCGCTGACAGCCGCCCCCGCCGGGCCGCAAGCCGACGCAGCCGCTCCCAGCGCCGCTCTCGCAGCCGAAGGAGAGCGGCGTCATCTAACCGTTCTGTTCTGCGATCTGGTCGGCTCCACGGAGATCGCGGCTCGTCTCGATCCCGAAGAATGGCGCGATATCGCCGCCCAATATCAGCGCACCGCCGCCGAAGCGGTAACGCGCCTTGGGGGGCGGGTCGCGAAGTACCTTGGCGACGGCTTGGTCGTTTATTTCGGCTATCCGGAGGCTCATGAAGACGACGCGGAGCGGGCGGCCCGCGCGGGACTCTCGATCGTCGATGCGGTCGCCGAGCTGAACCAACGCCTGTCCACCGGAAACCACCGGGTAAAGCTTGCGGTCCGGGTCGGCGTCGATACCGGATCGGTGGTCGTCGGACAGGGCGGCGGCACGGAGGCCGAAGTTTTCGGCGACGTGCCGAATATCGCCGCGCGGGTACAGGCCCTTGCCACGCCCGATTCGGTCCTGATCACCGGCGCCGTGCAGGAGATTGTCGCGGGCTTGTTCGAGGTCGAGGACTGCGGCGAGCAACGGCTCAAGGGGATATCCCATCCAGTGCAATTGTACCGGGCGGTCAAAGCCGGAGCGGTTCGCCGCCGCGCGCACGGCGTGGCGGCGCGCAGTCCCAGCCGCTTCGTGGGACGCGAAGACGAGTTGCACCTGCTGATGAGCCGCTGGGAACGCGCGCGCGACGGGGAGGGGCAGCTCATCCTCGTGGCCGGCGAAGCGGGCATCGGGAAGTCGCGTCTGGTTGAAGAATTCCGCGCGCGAATCAAAGACGGCGTTCACCTATGGATCGAGTGCGCCGGCGAGCAATTCTTCGAGAGCACGCCCTTTCATGGGGTCACGCAAATCCTCGGCCAGGCATTGCGCTGGCGCGGAGACGAAAGCGGGGAAGAGCGCGTCCGGCAACTGGAACGGTCGATGGAACTGGCCGGCATGAAGCCCGGCGAGGCGGTCCCGCTGGTGGCGGAGATGCTGGACTTGCCGATCCCAAAGAAATTCCCGCCCTTGCTGTTTTCCCCCGGCCAGAAGCGCAAGCGCCTGCTTGCGGCGCTGGCCGGCTGGGTGTTGGGTACGCGCAAGCAAAAGCCGCTGGTAATTGCGATCGAAGACCTGCACTGGGTCGACCCCTCAACCCTCGAGGTGGCGCAGACCCTGGTCGAACAAGCGGCCACCGTCCCGGTAATGCTGCTGTTCACCGCGCGGCCGGAGTTCCGCGCGCCGTGGCCGATGCGGTCCCATCACGCGCAGATAACGCTCAATCGGTTGAACGATCGCCAAACCCGCGAGATGATCGCCGGCGTGGCGGCGCGCTCAACGCTGGCCGGGGACGTGATCGATGCGGTGGTAAAGCGCACCGACGGAGTCCCGCTCTTCGCCGAGGAGTTGACGCGGCTGATGCTGGATGGCGATGGCCGCGCGGTGGCGCATGAAATTCCGGCCACGTTGCACGACTCCCTGATGGCGCGGCTCGATCGGCTGGGCGCGGCTAAAAACGTCGCGCAGATGGCGGCGGTTATCGGACGCGAATTCTCCTATGAGTTGCTGCACGAGGTCTTGCCGATCCCCAAGCGGAGTTGGACTCCGCGCTCGAGACGCTGGCTAACAAGGAATTGATTTATGCGCGCGGGATTCCGCCCGAGGCGACCTATCAGTTCAAACATGCGCTCATCCAGGACGCGGCGTACGAAGCGCTCCTCAAGGTCAACCGCAAGGAGTTGCATCGGCGCGTGGCGCAGACGATCGCGGAAAAATTCCCCCGGATCGCAAAGGAACAGCCGCAAGTCCTCGCCCGTCACTGGACCGGCGCCGGCGAGGCCAAGCCCGCCATCGCGGCGTGGAAGAAAGCCGGCGCCGCCGCGACCAGGCGCCGCGCGTTCAAGGAGGCCGGGGAGAACTTTCGCCAGGCGCTTGCGATGCTGAACACGCTGCCGGAGTCGCCCGAGCGCGACGCCCGGGAATTAGAGTTGATGCGGGCGCTGGTAGAGGTGCTGCAACTCACGAAGGGCTACTCCGCTCCCGAGACAACCGAGGTTAACGCCCGGGCCGGCCACCTTGCCGAGAAGACCGGCAAACTGCCGCAACTCGTGATGCAGGCATTTGGGGCCTGGGCCGCCGTGCACGTTTCCGGCGATCATCCGAGCGCGGCGGCGCTGGCCGATCGGATTTTTGACCTTGCCGCTCGCGAGGGCAGTAACGGAATTCTCGGCTTCGCTCACAGCACCGGAGTGCACGTGAGTTTCTATCGCGGCGATCTTGCCGCGGTGGAGGAGCATTTCACGCGCTTCGGCGGCGTCCTGGAAGCGGTCGATTTGAACCTAACCACCGCCGCCGGGGCCGCGATTACGATGGGCCACGCCGCCGTGGGCGCGTGGACCCTCGGCTATGCGGACAAAGCCCGTCGGCGGATCGACGATGCGCTCGCATTTGCCGGGAAGAACCAAAACCCCTACTCGCTGGCCTTTGCGCGATTCCTCGAAAGCTGGCTCTACCTATGGCTGAGAGATCCGCAACGCGCCGAGGCCGCTGCAATGCGGGCGCTGTCCCTGTCCCAGGAGCATGGCTTTTTGTACGTGGCCGCGCTCGGCCGAATCGTCGCGGGCTGGGCGCGCGCGCAACTCGGGAATCCCGCCGAAGGCGTCGCCCTCATCCGGCAAGGGTTGTCCGGTGCGATCGAAATCGGTGCCCGGCTGGGGATCACTTTTTATCTTACCTGTTTGGCGCAAGCGCAGGCCCTCGACGGCAAGATCGATGACGCGCTCGCCACGATCGAGGACGCGCTTCAAGCGAATCCGGAGGAACTGGTATTTCTTCCCAGCATCATGGCCTGCCGCGGGGAATTGCGCTTCAAGCTGGGCCAGCCGGAGTTGGCGGAAGCCGATTTTCGCGAAGCAATTGCGCTCGCCAAAAAAATGAGCGCCCGGGGATGGGAACTTCAGGCCGCGATGGGATTGGCGCAAATGCTTAAAGCGCGCGGCGAGGAGGCCGCGGCCACGGGACTATTGGCTCCCCTGTGCGCTTGGTTCACGGAAGGCTTCGATACGGCCGATCTCAGAAATGCCAGGGCCATGCTCGCGGAATTATCCGGCGCCCGCTGAATCGCCCGGTGGTGGAAGAGTGGCCGGCCACCGGAATCAGCCGCTCGATTATAGTAAGATGACGGGGTGTCCGGGCGGGGGTGGACCGCCCGGCACTTCTCGTCATGTCCAACAGGGCGATTTTTCTCGACCGCGACGGCGTAATCAACAAAATCGTAATCCGGGACGGAAAGCCCGGCTCGCCGCGCGAGCTTGTGGAATTCGAATTCGCGCCGGGCGTCGGGGAGCAACTCGATCGGCTGCGCGCGGCGGGATTCAAATTGTTCGTGGCGACCAACCAGCCCGACGTTGCGCGCGGGATGCTCGCGCGGGCGGCGCTTGATAAGATGAACGAACTGGTGATTGCGAAATGCCGGCCCGACGCGATAAAAATCTGTCCGCATGACGATCGCGACCGCTGCGAATGCCGCAAGCCGAAGCCGGGGATGCTGATCGAATTGGCCCGCGAGCACCGGATTGCGCTCACCGAATCGTACCTGATCGGCGATTCGCGCAAGGACGCGATGGCGGCGCGCGCGGCCGGCTGCAAGTCGATCCTGCTCGACCGGCCTTACAATCAGGGCGATCCGGCGGATTGGCGCGTTCCCGATTTGCAGCGGGCGGTCGATTTGATTTTGAGCGAGACCCAATCGTGAGCATCGAGACTGGCGCATATGTCGCCGCGTACCTTCGCGAAGCGGAGCAAATCTGCGCGAAGCTGCCGCGGGAAACGATCGCGAAGATCGTCGAGGGGCTGGCTGAATTGCGCGCGGCCGGCGGCCGGCTGTTTTTCCTTGGCGTGGGCGGGAGCGCCGCGAACGCCTCCCATGCGGTCAACGACTTCCGCAAAATCGCCAATATCGAAAGCTACACCCCCACCGACAACGCCGCCGAATTGACCGCGCGCGTGAACGACGAGGGTTGGAACAGTTCGTACGCGAAATGGCTGCGCGTCAGCAAAATCGGGCCGCAGGACGCCGTCTTTGTATTGTCGGTCGGCGGCGGAGACGCCGAGCGCAAGGTAAGCGTTAACCTGATCGAGGCGATCCGCGCCGCGCGCGAGGCCGGCGCGAAGGTCTATGCGATCGCCGGGCGCGACGGCGGCTACGCGGCGAAGGCCGCCGACGCCTGCGTGATCGTGCCGGTTGTCAATTCCGCGACTGTCACGCCGCACACCGAGGCATTCCAGGCTGTGATTCTGCATCTTATTGTTTCCCATCCGCTGCTGCTTGCGAACGCGATGAAATGGGAGTCGATTAAGTAACGGGCGGAGGGGGAATTCGATTCGTGGGGGTTGCAGCATGAAAATTTTCGTCGATTCCGCGAACTTGGCCGATATCGAAGACGCGCTCAAGCGCGGCTTTGTGCGGGGCATCACCACCAATCCCTCGATCGTGTCCAAGGAAGATCGCACCGATTTCAAACAACACATCGGAAAAATAATCAAACTGCTCGACCGCTATAAGCTCGCGATCCCGCTGAGCGTCGAGGTCTTCACCGACGATCATAAGGAGATGGTCAAGCAGGCGCGCGACTTCGTGAAGCATTTCGGCGAATACCCGGCGCTCTACGTCAAGGTGCCGATCGGATGGAACGAACTGGCCGTAATCCATGAGCTGAAATCCGCCGGCATCCGCGTCAATTGCACCTGCTGCATGTCGTTCAATCAGGCGGTGATGGCCGCGGCGGCGGGCGCCGACTTCGTGAGCATTTTCTACAACCGCATCAAGGACATCGGCTACGACGCGCGATCCGTCGTCGAAAGCGTGCATCGCGTGTTCAAGGAATGGAACGTGCCGGCGCAGATAATCGTCGGCAGTATCCGGCACCTGACCGACGTGAACGAGGCGCTGATGGCGGGCGCGGATATCGTCACTGTGCCGCCGAAGTTCTTCCCGCAAATGGTCAGCCATCCCAAGACCGACGAAGCGGTGAGCCAGTTCCTGAACGACTTCAAGAAATGGACCGGCGAAAAGTGAGCGGCGGCGCGGCGGCGGGCCGGTCCGAGCGATGAAAATCGGCGTGTTGGGCGGGGGGCTGGCCGGGCTGGCCGTGGCGAGCCGCTGCCGCCGCCACGAATGCGAGATTTTGGAGCTTGACGATGCGCCCGGCGGCCATTGCCGGAGTTTGCTTGCGGATGGCTACACCTTCGATCTCGGCGGCCCGCACATCATTTTCTCGCGCAACCAGGAAATTCTGGCGCTGATGATCGCGCAACTGCGCGGCAACGCCGCGCAGCGCCGGCGCGACAGTAAAATCTGGTACGACGGCCGTTTCGTGAAATACCCGTTCGAGAACGGCCTGTTCGATCTTGCCCCGCAGGACCGTTTCGAATGCCTATACTACTACATCAAGAATGACTACCCCCCGCCAACCAACTTCAAGGAATGGATGTACCATGTCTTCGGCAAGGGCATCGCCGAAAAGTACCTGATTCCCTACAACGAAAAAATCTGGAACATCGCTCCGGACAAGATGGCGCTCGATTGGGTCGATGGGCGCGTGCCCCGGCCTCCGGTCGAAGATGTGATTAAGTCGGCGGTCGGGGTCGAAACCGAAGGCTACACCCATCAACTGTATTTCAATTATCCAAAGACGGGAGGCATCGAAATGGTGCCGCGGTCGTTCCTCGACGATTGCAAGGGTGTGAAGATTACCACCGGCTTTCGCGTCGAGAAGGCGTGGCGCGACGGCGGCAAATGGCATGTCAGTTGCGGCGCAACGGTGAAATCCTATGACCAGCTGGTCTCCACGATTCCGATTCAGGACTTGATCGACGGCCTGCCCGAGGCGCCCGAAGCGATCCGCAACGGCGTCCATTCGCTGCGCTACAATTCGCTGATTCTCGTGATGATCGGAGCGGTGTCGGCGGCGCCGTGCATGTACACCTCGCTATACGTGCCCGAACCTTCGATTGTGTTTCACCGGCTGTCGTTTCCGCTCGCCTTCAGCGACGAGGGCGCGCCTCCCGGCCACACGGCGATCGCGGCTGAGATCACCACTAATCCGGGTGACGGCGTTCACGAGCTTTCCGACGATGAAGTGACTAGGCGCGTAATCGACGGATTGGAGACGATGGGAATGCTCCGGCGCGGCGACATCCGCTTCCTCCGCGTCAACCGGACCAAGCACGCCTATGTAGTCCGGACTTTTGATTACGCCGAAAAGCTGTCGGCTGCGCTGAAATACCTAAACGGCCTTGGAATCGTCAGCGTCGGCCGCAATTCGGAGTTCGAGTACATCAACATGGACGAGGCAATCCGCCGCAGCCTCGCGGTGGCGAAGGCATTGGACGGGGAAAACCGCGAGGCGACGGTTACTTAGCTTCCCGCATCGAGCGGACCAGGATTGCGGCCAACTCCGGGCGGGTGAATTCGGGCGGCGGCGATTGTCCCGCGCGCAGCATCTCGCGCACCTTGGTGCCCGACAGAATCAGCCGATCCTCGTCGGTGTGCGGGCAGGTCTTGAACGAGGCCATCGACCCGCACTTGCGGCAATAGAAGGTGTTCTCGAACGTCAGCGGCGTGATGCCGAGTTCGCCCGGCTCGAAGCGATCGAAGATTTTCTGCGCGTCGTAGGTGCCGTAGTATTTTCCGACGCCGGCATGATCGCGCCCGACGATGAAATGCGTGCAGCCGTAATTGCGCCGCGCGATCGCATGGAGAATCGCCTCGCGCGGGCCGCCGTAGCGCATGTGCGCCGGAAATACTCCGATCATCGCGCGGTTCTTCGGATAGTACAGATCGAGCAGGACTTCGTAGGTTTCCATCCGGATGGCCGCCGGAACGTCGTCGCCCTTCGTCTCGCCCATCAGCGGGTGGAGCAGCAGGCCGTCGCAGATTTCAAGCGCGGTTTTCTGGATGTACTCGTGGGCGCGATGGGTGGGATTGCGCGTCTGGAAGGCGACGATTTTTTTCCATCCCCGCTCGCGAAAGGCGGCGCGCGTCTGCCGCGGCTCGCGCGGATAATCGAGGAACGTCCGCCCGGGAATGTCCTCGAACAGGGTCACTCGCCCGGCAAGGCAAAACGGCGGTATCGACAGGACGTTTTTCGCACCCGGATGGGCCTCCTCGGCGGTGCCGAAAACCGCCTCGGCCTCCTTTTTCCGATCGACCTGAAAAATCTCCGCGAGCTTCAGGATCGCGAGGCGCTTGCCGTCCGCGGCGGCGAGCGCAACCTCGCCGCCGGCCTGGAGCGATTTCGCCGCCGCCGCATCGACGCCGAGCGTAATTGGAATCGACCAGGGCACCCCCGATGCGAGCCGCATCGCGTCGCGCGAGCGCGTGTAATCGGCCTCGCCCATGAATCCGGTGAGGGGAGAAAACGCGCCCGTCGCCAGCATTTCCAGGTCGGCCAGATCGCGCGCATTGAGGGTGACGGACGGCAGCTTCGCCGCATGCGCGGCCAGCGCGGCGCGCTCGGCGGCGGGCGCGCGCAAATCGGTCAATTCACCGCCGCCATGGGCCGAAATCGAATCTTCTTTGACACTCATTAGCGAACTCCCGGGCGGATCATTTTCAATTCTTCGAGCCGGCCGAGCAGCTTGCCCAGGCTCTGGTTGACGGTCTCGGTCCCGCTATCGACTATTAGCTCCGGCGTGTGCGGTTCCTCGTACGGGTCCGACACGCCGGTAAACGATTTGATTTCGCCGGCGAGCGCCTTTTTGTACAGGCCCTTGACGTCGCGTTCGACCAGCTTGTCGAGCGAGCAGCGCACGAAACATTCGAAGAACCGATCGTGCGTCTTTCGCACCTCGTCGCGCACGTCGCGGTACGGGGAGATTGCCGCCGAGATCGCGATCACGCCGTTGCGCGCCAGCAGATGGCATACGTAGCCGATACGCCGGATATTGGTGTCGCGGTCTTCTTTTGAGAAGCCGAGGCCCTTGGACAGATTGGTTCGCACTTCGTCGCCGTCGAGAATCTCCACGCGATGGCCGCGCGTGCGCAATTCAGTTGCCGCCAGACCCGCCAGTGTCGATTTCCCGGCGCCCGACAGGCCCGTAAACCACAAAGTAAACCCTGATTCCATCGAAAAATTATCGCTCCAAAGTTAGATTGCGTCTTGAGACAAATTTATCCGGCCGAGGCCTCGCCCCCCGCATCGGCCGGGAACGCGGGACCGGCAGGTCGCGGGCGGAAGCGGCCTGCCACGAAGTATTGGTGTAGCAGATACAAGTCGATAAGGATCACCGCCGCCCAAATGCCGTAGGCACCCATGGCCGGCAGCAGCTTCAGGCCGAGGAGGCTCCGCGCCAGCCCGAATCCCACCACCCACGCATCGAAGCTCATGCATACGCGGCGGAACGTCTCGCCATTCACGAACCGGGCCAGAAACGCGCCCAGCGGCAGGCCAATCAGCACTGCGGGAGCGATCGGAACCACCAGTTGAACGCTGGCCGAAGTATAAAGGCCGAGAAATGCGAACACGATAGCGGTCAAGACCGCTTCAACGCCGCGAATCGTTCCGAGCGCGGCGCGAAATTCATCCTGGTCGATCCCCTGGTTCTTCAGCATCACCGCCAGCGGCGGGCCGGAGATCGTGGTCGTCGCGTAGAGGATGCCGACGCCGAGTCCGAGCGGAACGCCGGCTGCGTGCTCGGCGCGAATCGGCCGGCGGAAGCCCGAAGCCTGCAGGAGAATCAACGGCAGAATCGCGGCATAGGTGCACAACTTCAGCCACCCGGGATGCGTGGTAGTGAGCAAATAACTCCCAATCAGGATGCCGGGTACAAGCCCCACGATAATCGCGAGCGCGCGGGTTCGAATCGCCGCCAGGCTCGCGCGATTGTGCGCGACCACGAAGGCGTTTATCGCCACCTCGACCAGCACCAGCGCGGGACTTAAAATCTTGTTGGAAAAGAACAGCAGCGCGATCGGCACCGTTAGGGTCGAAAACCCGTACCCCAACGCTCCATTGACCGCCGCCGCGAACAATGCAACCACGAACAAAACGGCCAGACCGCTACTATGGCCAAACACGCCGATTCCCCTCTAAATTCGCCACTTTCTCGTCTTTGCCGCCCGTGCGGGTTGCTCCGCGCTCGATAGATTACTTATCGAGTCATCGAAGTTATATAAAGAACCGCCCCGCAATGCAAGCGATTATGGGACTGGCGCGGTCAGTGGACAGCGGCCGACGGCGCCAGTCTCAAGGGCGGACGCGCTGCGAGAACAACCTGGAATTTGCAGCGAGCGCGGCCGGGGAGGCGAAGATCTGCTCTGCGCCGGCGGCAATCAGCCGGTTGTGTTCCGATGCGTCCGCGGCGATGCCGAAGAATCGGACGCGCGCCATTCGCGCGGCGATTGCGTCCGCCTCGGTATCGCCGATAAAGGCGGCCGCGGCGGGAGCGGCGGAAAAGATCTCGAGCGCGCGGAGAAGCATCGCGGGCGACGGCTTAAGCGCAAGCATCGAGTCGCGGCCGACGATCGCATCGGGCAATGCCGCGCGGTTCAACTCGAACCATCGCGTTACCGCGCGCGACGAATTTGACGTGACGATCGCGAGCTTTGCGCCGTCCGCCCGCAATCGCACGAGCAGTTCGATTGCGCCGTCGAGCGGTCCGGCCCTCTCGACGCCGGCCAATTCGATTCGCTCGATAATTTCCGAGGCGGCGCGGATGACCTCAGCGGACTTCTTTTCGAGGCTGCCGTTCGCCGCGAGCCGCGCGCGATACGCTTCGTAGAGCGGGAGGTTGCCGTGCGGAATTTCCGCGAACAATTCCTCGGGCGCGCCCGCCGAGCGCAGATACGGTTCGAGAACGCGCCGCCCGCCCGCCCAATCGACCGCAGTCCGCAATTGCGCGATCGTGCCGTCGAAGTCGAGCAGCCAGAGGCGGACCGGCGGTGAGGTTTCGGGCGCGGCCAATTCAGCGCTTCCCTTTGCGCCGCACGCAAGCGCATCGCGGGTCCGATGCGAGCCGCCGGGCGCGAGTCCGATAGCTGTCGAATGCGATCAGCACCGGCTCGCGATTTTTCGCAAATCCCGCCGCCAGCTTCAGGACCTCCGCCGCGGCGGCAAGCGCGATAAAGTCCGCGTTCTCGCAACGCGCGCCGAACGGCGCGAGCAGCGCCGGATCGGCGCATCGCGGACACGGCGAATCGTCCGGCAACACCGCGATTAATCCGGGCGAATCGAGCCGCGCCACCACGAATGCGCCCGCAGTCAATTTATCAACCATTTCTAGCGCGATCGTGCGTGCGCCGGAATCGCCGACTAGCAACAGCGCGATGGCGTCCTTCGCAAGCTCGGCTATGCTAACTCGGGCCTCGGGATTGAGCGAACGCATCTCGCCGGCGAGCAATTCCACCGTGGCGCGCTCGCGGTTCGGCGCGCAAATAGCAATTGTGCCAACTCCCGCGCCAACGAGATAGCCGAGCGGCGCTTCGATATCGCCGATGCTCCCAACGACCGCGACCCGTGCGGCAAGAAGCCGTTCCTGTCCGCGCCCGCCGATTCGGGGCACGATTATCTGGCGGCTGTACCGCTCGATCTGAATGTCGCTGGGGGCCATCGGGGATGGGCCGCGGCCGCGCTACTCGATGACGTTCTTCTCGATTGGCTCCACGGTGACCCCCGTGCTGCGCAGCCAAGTCAGCGCGCGCTCGATCTGGTCCGGCGTTCCCTCGAACTCGACGGCGACCAGTCCCATCTCGTCGGATACGCTGGCACCCCGGATGTTGAACACGAGGTCGAATTTCTTCACCAGCTGGTAAAGAATCGGCTCTCGAATCAGAGTGCGCGGATAGCTCAGATAGTAGCGCTCGTGGATGCGTTCCATTATTCGATTACTTCCCGCGATGTTGCTCGCGCCATTGATTCCATCCGATCCAGAGGTTCGTGGAAAGGTACCTGTCGCCCGAATCGGCGAAAATTGTGACCACCGTTCCGGTCCGAATCGACCGCGCGACGCGAATCGCCGCGGCCATCGCGGCCCCCGACGACTGGCCGACGAGTATCCCCTCGGTTTCGCCAAGCCGATAGACCATTTCGTAGGCTTCCTCGGTGCCGGCCGCGATCTTCGAGTCCAATTCCTCCTCGTGGTAGATGCCCGGGACGATCGAACTGGCCATGTGCTTCAGGCCTTCCAGCCCATGCATCGGATCGTCCGGTTCGACACCAACAACCTGAATCGCGCGATTCCTGGATTTGAGGAAGCGGCCCGTGCCCATGACCGTGCCGGAGGTGCCCATGCAGGCCACGAAATGGGTGATTTCGCCGCGCGTCTGCCGCCAGATTTCCGGGCCGGTGGTCATGAAATGGGCTTCCGCATTGGCTTCGTTGTTGTATTGATCGGGCTTGAAGTAGCGGCCGGGATTTTCCTCGATCATTTTGCGGCACATCACGATCGCGCCGTCGGAGCCTTCGAGCGGGTCCGAGTAGTGAATCTTCGCGCCGTACGCCTCGATTATCTGTTTGCGCTCGCGGCTCGCGTTGGAGGCCATCACGATCTCGGCCGGATAGCCCAGCGCCGCGCCAATCATCGCCAGCGCGATTCCGGTGTTGCCCGAAGTCGAATCGAGGATCGTCTTGCCGGGGCGTAGCCGGCCTTCGCGGATTCCGGTCTCGATCATGTTTTTGGCGGCGCGATCCTTGACCGAGCCGCCGGGATTGAACCCTTCGAGCTTGGCGAAAATCCGCACGCCCGGCGGAATCAATCCGGCGGTCAGGCGGCGCACTTCGAGCAGCGGCGTGTTGCCGATCAGATCGAGCACGCTCTCCGCGCGCAGGCTCGGGACGGCTTCCGGCCTAGCGGCCGCCGGCGATCGCGGGAACGATGGAGATGTCGTCGTCATCCTTGACCTTGGAATTGAGTTGATCGAGGAACCGGATGTCGTCGCCGTTCAAGTAAATGTTCACGAAGCGGCGGACTTCGCCCTGCTCGTCGAGCAGGCGCGCGCTGATTCCGGGATGGCGCCGGTCGAGGTCCGCGATTACGGCCTTGATTGACGCGCCCTCGGCGGGGACTTCGCCGGCGCCCGCGGTGAAGCGGCGCAGTGGAGTTGGCACTCTGACTCGTACTGGCATGGTTCGATGCATTGCCTCCTGATGGTACCTTGAGACTTATCTTGGCAGGCGCGCCCAAACAAGCACTGGCGGGGGGATGGCGATTGTTACGCGGCGACCGCGACGACCTGACAATCGACACCGAAGCGAACTTGGCGCTGTAGCGGCGCGCGCCGTATCGTACCGAAGGAATGTTGAGGCTATAATTTGCTCGATGACCAAGGCGTTGCGAAAGGCGTTCAATGAGGCCTCCCGGTTGCCGGAACCAGAGCAGGAAGCCTTTGGCGAGTGGATGCTCGCGAAATTGGCTTCCGAGAGGAAATGGGATCGCGCCTTCGCCAACTCTCGCGGCCTTCTGGCGAAGCTTGGCCGTGAAGCCCTCGCCGAGCATCGCAAGTAGGGACTGCGATGAGAGCGTTTGGTTCGCAAGCCTCGCCGGCTGTAAACGCAAATTGACGGATCGCCCACCGCAGTAAGGCTCGCGCTGCGCGGCCCCGTGCGGAGCGTCTCGCTTCGGTCCCTCTCCCAGCGGGAGAGGGCAATCAGCGTTCGATCATCGCGCGATGTGGGAGTTACCCGAACGGTTGCCCTTTCATGTAAGGAGCACGCTGGGTGAGGGGTCTGCTACCCCACCCCCAACGCATCCAGGACGATCTCCAATGCCGCGCCCTCATCTTCCAGCACAATGTGGTTCCAAAGGCGCAACACGCGATAGCCACGCGCCTCCAAGAAGGCGGTGCGAATTCGGTCAGCCTCTTCATTATCGATATGCTGGCTGCCGTCGAGTTCGACGATCAACTTGCGCTGAAAACAACAAAAATCTGCGATATAAGGGCCAACGGGAAACTGACGGCGAAATTTAATCCCCCGAAGCCGCCGGTTCCGCAGTAGAAACCAGAGCTTTCTTTCGGCCTCAGTCTGTGTGCCGCGCAGTTTCCGGGCGTTGCGAAGGGTGGTGGCCGGTAATGACGGGCGTACGCGAGGGGACGATTTCATCGGTAATGCCGAAACGCAGAACCCCTCACCCAATTTCTCCAATGATGGTGTGAAGATCTGTCTTGGATTGCCAACAATTGCTGCATTTCATGTTTGGTTGCCCTCTCCCGTTGGGAGAGGGACCTGATCACCCGGCGCGCCTGAGGATCCGCTCCTTTTCGTCCACGTCCTTCGAGAGCATGCGCAGTTGCCTATTGGGAAACGATAACTGATCTCGGCCGATACCTTTGCGGTTTCGATAGCGAATGATCTTGCCGGGGCCGTTGAAGACCTCCTCGTAATCGCCGTTCTTGTAGAGCTTGAGGCCTAAATAATACTCCGGCACGCTTTTGAACGTGAGGGAATCCTAAAACGTAGCCTTGATCTGAACATTACGGCCATCGGATGTTCGCCCATCGTGATGCGGCCGCGATTTGTCGTCCAGGTCAATGTGGTATTCCAACGCCGCGATGATCTCCCCAATATCGCCGACCAAGCGACCGTCGATTGTGAATTTCCGCTTGGGAAAAGCTACCGCCAATTGGTCTATCCCACCAAAAATGAGACAGAGCGCCGTGGAAATTTCCGAAGATGCAATTGATGCCCGACCGCTAGAAACCATGTTTCGTCTCCCTCATTTGGTTTCTCAAGCCCGGATTTATCGGTTCACGTTTTCTACCGCATCATCAGGAACTTCAGCATCGTGTCGGCGAGTTTGCCGAAGGGCGGGCGGAGCAGCCACGCGGTGTTGAAGCGGCTCTGGATGAAGACGCTCTTGCGATGCGAGAAGGTCTGGAAGCCGTACTCGCCATGATAGGCGCCGATTCCCGACGCGCCGATTCCGCCGAAGGGCAGCGCCTCGACCGCAAGGTGCATCAGAGTTTCGTTAACTGACACGCCACCCGAAGTCGTCTTCGCCAACACTTCGTCGCGTTGCTTCGTATCCACGCCGAAATAGTAGAGTGCGAGCGGACGCGGCCGGTTATTAATGTACGCGATCGCATCGTCGAGGCGGCCGTACGTCTTGACCGGGAGAATCGGGCCGAAGATTTCGTCGCGCATCAGTGCGAGATCGTCGCTGGGATCGATCACGATCGTCGGCGCAATTTTGCGCGCGGCGGGCGCCATCGCCTCCTTCGCCGGATTGATTTCCACCAGTTGCGCGCCTTTCGCCGCCGCCTCGTCGAGATAACCGCGCAATCGGCGATAGTGGCGTTCGTTCACGATGCTCGTGTAGTCGGGATTCTGTTCGAGGCGCGGATAAAACTTGCGGACTGTGGCTTCGACTTGACGCACGAATTCGTCGCGCCGCGCCTTGGGTACGAAGACGTAGTCCGGCGCGACGCAGGTCTGTCCCGCGTTCATCAGCTTGCCGAACACGATGCTCTCGACGGCGGCGGGAAACGGCGCGTCCTCGCCGATCACACACGGCGATTTGCCGCCAAGCTCCAGCGTCACCGGCGTCAGGTTTTCGGCGGCGGCGCGCATCACGCTGCGTCCCACCGCGGTCGATCCCGTATAAAAAAGATGGTCGAACGGCAGTCGCGAGAATGCCTCGCCGACGGACGGGCCACCCTGCACGACCGCGACGCGATCGACCGGATAGATCGCGGCGAGAAATTCGGCCAGGAATGCCGACGTGTGCGGCGTCAATTCCGACGGCTTCAGCATGACGCGGTTGCCGGCCGCAATCGCCGCCATCAGCGGCAGGACCGCAAGCTGGAACGGATAGTTCCACGGGCTGATGACGCCCACCACTCCCACCGGCTGATAAACGATTCGCGCGCTGGCGGGGAGCAGTTCGGGGCTAACCATCACGCGCTTGGGTTTCATCCAGCGTTTCAGATGGCCCTGCGCGTACCGAATCCCGGTAAGCGTCGTCCAAATTTCAGCAAACCGGCTCTCATGCGCGGAACGATTGCCGAAATCGGATGAGATCGCGGCCGCGATTCGATCGGCATTTTCCTTGACCGCACGCTTGAGCTTCGCGAGATCGGCCTGCCGCTCCTCCAGCGACGGCGCGCCGTAGCGCAAGAACGCCTCGCGCTGGCGCTCCAGAATCGAAGTCAGGTTCGCCTCGCCATTCGATGGTTGCGGCCGTGGGATTGCGATTGTCGCTGCGCTCATGGCGAATAATCTCCTTGTACGCTGCCATCCCGAATTTGAAACTCGTTAAATGAGAAACTTGAAACCAATCTAACTCCCAACTCCGGGGGAAGGGAAACCCGAAATCCCGGCAATCAAGGCATCTTCGGCGATCCGGGATCGGGCGCCGTTACCGGGTCCGGGAAGCCGTCCGCGCGATACGCCCGCGCGAGCACTTCGATCGGATGAATCGGGCGGATGCCCGTGCCCTGCTCGATTTGCACCGCCGCGAGCGGGCAATCGGTGGCCATCACGCGCGCGCCGGCCTCCTTCATTGCGTCGAACGCCGGCCGGCCCAATTTCATCGACAGCGCGAAAAATTCCTTCTTCATCGCCCACGACCCGTCGTGCGCCGTGCAGGCCTCGACGGTGGCGACCTCTGTGCCCGGAATCCCGCGCATCAGATCGCGCGAGCGAAAGCCGATTCGCTGCGCCTTCAAATGGCACGGCACGTGATACGCGACGCTCACCGGCGTGGAGCGGAAATCGGCGTTAAATTTTCCGGCGCGGCGGATTTCGTAGAGCAATTCGTGCACGTCGGCGACCGCGGCGGAAAACTCGCGCACCTCCGGACCTTCGAGCAGGTTCGGATACTCCTTGCGCATCGTGAGCGAGCAGGTCGGATTGATCGCGGCGATCCGGTAGCCGGCCCGCACCAGCTGCAGCATCGACTCGACGTTCGCGCGCGCCTCGCGCTTGGCGAAATCGGCGTCGCCGCCGTCCAGCGCCGGCATCCCGCAGCAGTTCTGCTTGGGGCATTTAATCGCGCAGTTGTTCTTGGCGAAAACTTCCACCGCGGCGATTCCGGGCGCGGGATTGTAATAATTAACGAAGCAGGTCGGAAACAGCGCGACCTTCAGCGCGGGCGCGTCCGGCTCGGGCGGGAGCGGATTTTTCCTGAGCCAGGCGGCGAACGTCCGCGCCGCCAGGTCCGGCATGATCTTCTCACGCGCGATTCCGAGCAGCTTCTCCATCATCAGGCGGTTGAATTTGTTCGAGCAGCCCCAATTCGCGAGCGCCGGCGCCTTGCTGCCAAGCCGTCCGACCAAGTCGGGATTTCCCAGCATCTTCTCGCGCAGGCCGATGCCGCGCTCCTTGGCGCGGACCGCCTTCGCCCGCATCATCAGGCGCGGAAAATCGAGCTGGAACTCATGGCCGTCGCGCGGAGTATAAGGACATCTCACCTCGCACAGCTTGCATTCGTAGCAAAGATCGATGACGCGGGTTTTTTGCGCGGGCGTGAGCTGGCGCACGTCGGGGTCCGCCATCGCATCGACCGCCTCGAACAGCGTGGGAAACGAGGAGCACAGGTTGAAGCACAGCCGGCAACTCTGGCAGATGTCGAAGACGCGATCGATTTCCTTATCGAGTCCCGCGCGCTCCCAATACTTCGGCTCGGTCAGGTTGTAAGACAAGCCGTCGGTGGGCTGCGCTTTGATTCGATCCGGCATTTCGTGGTTCTCGCTATCGGGCGTGAAAGCACGAGCGGAAGTGGCGGACGGCACGCGCCGCCCGCCATCCGTAATCCCGCTTATTCCGTCCGATGCCGCCGGTTAGAGCGTTCCGGCCGCCTTGGTGAAGCGTCCGGCGTGCGACTTCTCCGCCTTGGCGAGCGTCTCGAACCAGTCCGCGATTTCGGTGAAGCCCTCCTCGCGCGCGGCCTTCGCCATCCCCGGATACATGCTGGTGTACTCGTAGGTCTCGCCGTGGATGGCGGACTTCAGATTGAGCGACGAATCGCCGATCGGCTGATCGGTCACCGGATCGCCCACCGATTTCAAGTAATCGAGATGGCCGTGCGCGTGGCCGGTCTCGCCCTCGGCGGTGTCGCGGAACAGGCCCGCGATTTCGGGCTGCCCTTCGATGTCGGCGACCTTCGCAAAATAGAGGTAGCGGCGATTCGCCTGGCTCTCGCCGGCGAAGGCGTCCTTCAGATTTTGATGCGTTTTGGTTCCATTGAGGCTTTTTGCCATTTTCGTACTCCTTGCTCCTTTTTAGTTTTTGATTGAACGTCAATCCCGGCCGGACTTCCGGCGGGCATTTGAACCTTTGCCTTGATGCCGTGGCGCACGTTCTTTCGCGGCGCACGATTCGCACACCGCGTGAATCTCCAGCGACGAACCGAGCAGCCTGAAACCGCCCAGTTCCGGACGCCCCGCCACGAGATTGTCGAGCGCGGGGATTTCGAGGTCTCGGATGCGCCGGCATCGCACGCACACCACATGATGGTGCGGCATAACATTGCCGTCGTACCGCGCGCTGTCGTGCAGGAGAGTCACCTTGCGCGCCTCGCCGATCTCGCACAGCGTTTCCAGCGTGCGATGGACGGTGGCGAGCGAGATGTGCGGATGGCGCCGGCGGACGCGCGCGAAAATCGCGTCCGCGCTCGGATGCTCCGCGGAATCGAGCAGCGCCGCGATAATCGCGAGGCGCTGCGGAGTCACCGGCAAGCCGTTCTCGCGGCACCGCTCCGAGAACTCGGCGAGCCGCCCGGCGGCGTAAGCGTCGCGCCGCCCTTCATTTACCATCCGCAGTTCCATTTCTTCCGCAGTTCCATCTCCCAGGTGATAATTATTACCATCTAGTCGCCGCTCCTGTCAAGGGGCCGCCCTGCGCCACGCCCAACAACCGGTTCGCGCCGTCCCAGGTGTAGGTGACTTGCGGCTGCGCCTGCGATTGCGGGTTCACGATCCGCATCGTCGGCCGCCGCCCCGCCAAGTCGTAGGTGTATGGTATTTTCCCCGGAGCCTGTCCCGATCCTTGCCGAGAGAGCGATTGCTCATCGGTCAAATTGTTGCGCCGCCGCGCGGCTATTCCTGTTGCTGGAAGCCTTCGAGATTGCGGGAGCGGCCGGTCTGGCGCAATTTGCGGAGCGCCTTGGCCTCGATCTGGCGGATGCGCTCGCGGGTCACGGCGAATTGCTTGCCGACTTCCTCGAGCGTGAAGTCGGTCTTCTGGCCGATGCCGAAACGCATGCGCAGGATTTGCTCCTCGCGCGGAGTGAGCGTGGCGAGCACCTTGCGCGTCTGCTCGCCCAGGTTGCCCTGAATGGCGGCCTCTACCGGCGAGGGCGCGAGTTCGTCCTCGACGAAATCGCCGAGCGAGCTTTCTTCCTCGTCGCCGATTGGAGTTTCGAGCGAGATCGGCTCTTTGACGATCTTGAGCACCTTCTGGACTTTGTCCAGCGGCATCTCCATCTGTTCCGCGATCTCTTCCGGCCCCGGCTCGCGGCCAAGGCGCTGGACCAGCAATCGCGTCACGCGCAGGAGCTTGTTGATAGTCTCGACCATGTGGACCGGGATGCGGATGGTGCGCCCCTGGTCGGCGATCGCGCGGGACATCGACTGGCGAATCCACCAGGTCGCGTAGGTGGAGAACTTGTAGCCGCGCTGGTACTCGAACTTGTCCACCGCCCGCATCAGGCCGATGTTGCCTTCCTGGATTAGGTCGAGGAAGCCCAAGCCGCGATTGGTGTAGCGCTTGGCCAGGCTCACGACCAGGCGCAGGTTGGCCTCGGTCAATTCCTTCTTGGCGCGGCGGCTCTTGTCCTGTCCGGCCGCGATCGTTTCGAGCGAGCGGGCGAACTCGTCGCCGGAGGCCTTGGCGCGCTTCTCGACATTCTTGATCGTCTTCTGCGCGTCGCGGATCTTCTGCGCGATATCGAGCAGGTTCTCGCGCACATCGTCGATCTTGAGGACATGGCGGCGGTCTTCGGCCTCGCCCGCCTCTTTGAGCAATTGGGTGCGGGTGCGTCCACTCGCCTCCTCGTAGTGCGCGATCCGGCGCTGGGAGTCGCGATGCTGCCGCAGGAGGTCGCGCATCCGCGCGATTACCGCATCCATCAGGCGATGCGACAATTGCATCGCACGCAGCGTCTTCTTGATCCGTTCGCCAAACCGCGCGAGGGTCTTCTCCAGCTTCGGCCGGCGGCGCGGACCCGGTTTGGCGCGGAGTTCCTCCTCTGCCTCGTCGATCTTGGCGCGCAAGTCCTTGAGCTTGCGGGCGGCGAGCGACAGCTTCTTGAGATGGCGTTCGTCGGCTTCAGGCCCGCGGTCGTCGTCGGAATCGGCCGGTTCTTCGGCGGCGTCTTCGAACACTTCACGCAGATCGATTTCGCCCGCCTCGGCGCGATCGCCCACCTCGATCACGAATTCGAGCGTGATCGGCGAACCCAGCACCTCTTCCTCGACCTCGTTCTCGCCAGCCTCGATTCGCTTGGCGATCTCCACCTCCTGCTCTCGCGATAGGAGCTGGAAGTTGCCCATCTCCTTGAGATAGAGCCGGACCGGATCGGACGACTCGCCCAGCGAATCGGGCGGCGGCGGCGGCGCCTCGGGCGCTTCTTCCGGCTCTTCCTTGCTGTCGGACTCGGCTTCGGCCTCGCCGCCCTCGGAGGGAACCTCCTCAAGGACTTTGATGTCCAAATCCTCGAAGCTGTCGAGCGCCGCCCGTAAATCGGTCGGCGAAGAAACGTCCTGCGGCAGGTAGTCGTTGACCTGCTCGAACGTCAGGTAGCCCTGTTCGCGGCCGAGATCGACCAAGCCCTGCAGGTCCTTACCTTCATTTTTTTGCTTCATGCTCACGCTTCCGTTCCGGCCCGCGCCCTGCTGTCAAGGCCGGGGCTGCCGGGGTCTCGGATGGCCTCATTTATTTAGACGAAATTGCAAAGACAAGCGAGTGATGTCCAAACGAGCCAGTATGGGGCGCAATTCGCACCAAGTCAACTCGCGAACCCCCGCCGTTTTTGCGCTCCATGCACCTGTCGTTAATGTAAGCATCGCGCGCCGCTTTGGCCGTATCGGGAGAGGCGGCGCGCTTCGCACTGGAATTAGCGCCGCCACCGCTCTATTCTCGACCCGGACGCCGCACCGGCGACCCTACCCGGAGCCGGAATCTTGGCCATACATGCGATAATTCTTGCGCTTAGCTTCGCAATCATCCTGATCGGATCGGAGCTTTTTACCAACGGCGTCGAATGGGCCGGTTACCGCCTCGGAATCGCCGAGGC
>JBOHWK010000099.1:0-14956 GCA_050736715.1 Binataceae bacterium (SeqCode)
CGGCTTTCTTTCCATCCTTGCTCTTGGCACTCTTGCTCATGGCGGCTTCCTCCTCTTACCCAACCCGATCTTCCGATCGGGCGAGGATAGCCGCCACTCAATTTTCAACAACCTTCAGGACATTGCCGCGCGGTCCGCTATTGCTACGTAACGCCGAAGGTCGTTGTCACGGAAGACAGCGCCGCCGCGGCCGACGAAAACGCGCAACTCGTTTTCAAGGTCTGCCAGAACATCGGCTTCGATCCTCGCATCGAGACCATCAACGCGGTTGAGGCGTGGCTCGGCTCGCTCCCCGGACACGGCTGGTATGACGTGAGACGGCCGCTAGTCAACACGCAGAACCTTGCCGATGTTCTACCGCTCACAAGCGTATGGCCGGGACTTGAGACCAACCCCTGTCCCTTCTATCCGAAGAACACTCCCGCCTTGTGCCACGGAGCGACCACCGGGAGCACGCCGTTCCGGCTCAATCTTCACGTCGGCGACACCGGCCACACCGGCATCTACGGCCCGACCGGCAGCGGCAAGAGCGTCGCACTCGGAACAATTGCCGCGAATTTCCGGGCCGCGCCGAACGGACAGGTCTTTTTCTTCGACAAGGGCTACTCAGCATACGTGCTGACCAAGGCGCTCCGCGGACAGCATCTTGATTTAGGCGAAGACGAAGTTCCGCTCTGCCCGCTTGCGCGGATCGACGACGAGACCGATCGCATGAAGCTGCAAGGCCTGCTCGAAGACTGGCTCGAACTCCAAGGCATGAAGCTCGTGCCCAATCAGCGCAAGGCGCTATGGCGCGGCCTGACGCTTATGGCGGAAGACCCCGCGGACCAACGCACGATCAGCAACCTGGTAACGCAGGTGCAGGACAACGCCGTGCGCGACGGGCTGGCGCTCTTCTCACTCGCGGGACCGCTCGGACGATTTCTCGATGCCGACCACGACGCGGTGATCGAAAGCCGATTCGTCACCTTTGAACTCGAAACGCTGATGGCGATGGGGCCGAAGGTTGTCGTGCCCGTCGCGACCTACCTGTTCCACCGCATCGATCAGCGCCTCGACGGCAGGCCCACGCTCATCATCTTGGATGAAGCGTGGATCATGCTCACCAACAGCGTTTTCGGCGCGAAGATCGAGGAATGGCTCCGCACGCTCCGCAAGAAGAACGCGGCGGTCGTACTCGCGACCCAAAGCCTTAGCGAACTCGCCAACTCTCCCCATCGCGACGTTATCGTCGAATCGTGCCCCACCAAGCTCTACCTGCCCAACCCCGAGGCCAAGAACAACGCGACGCGGGAGATATACCGCCGATTCGGGCTCTCCGACCGGCAGATCGACATCCTCTCCGATGCCACTCCCAAGCGGCACTACTATTACGTTTCGCCGCTTGGGCGCCGGTTGTTTCAGTTCTCCCTTGGACCCGCGGCGCTCGCTTTCATCGGGGCCGGATCGAAGGACGACATCCTTGCCGCGCGGCGGATGATCGCGCAGCACGGCGAGCGATGGACCGTCGAATGGCTCCGAGCGCGTGGATTGAGCGATTGGGCCGGGTATCTCGACAGCCTGATTGGCCGCGTTGAAACGCCGGCCGCCGCAATCCTGAGCGAGACCGGCATCCCGCCGACAACTTCCAACGGAACAGTTCATCAAGAGGAGATAATTCAGTGAAGCCGAAAAAACTGTTGCGCTATTTGTCCACCGCTTTCGCGGCGGTCGCTTTCCAACTGTGCCTGTCCGCGCCCGCCCGCGCGCAAACCGAGATCGTTTTCGATCCGACCATGTTCGCGCGCCAGCTTTCGCAACTTCGCGAGGAAACGCTGACCGTCACGAACCTCGCGAACCAGCTCACGTACATCGTCAAGAACACGACCGGCGGCCACGCCGGAGTGTGGGCGTCGAACGAGGGGCTGCTTGACAACCTCGGCAACCTAATCAACACGGAGGAAGGGCTTTCCTACACCTTTACGAACCTGACGCAACAGTTCCAGCAGCTATATCCGGGCTTCAACGCCACATCGACCGCGGGCGTCCAGAGTCCGCAAGCGACGATCGACACCACGCTCAACACGCTCAACGGCGCGCTCGCTTCGATTCAGGCGCAGGCCAATAACTTCAGTGCCGAACAAGCCACGCTCGCAGGCCTTGAGACGCAGAACCAGACGGCAGTCGGCAATCTGCAAGCGGTCCAGACCAGCAACGAAATCGCGCTCGCCCAAGTGCAGCAGCTTCAAATGCTTCGCCAGCTTGTGATGGCCGCGACGAACGCGCAGAACGTAGCCGCCGCGAATCAAGTCAACCAACAGGTGCAGAGCAACCTTGCGGCGCAGGCGTTTTTCTCCGCGCCACCGTCGCCCGGAACGCCCGACTTGTCGCTTTCCGCCCCGCCCCCTCCGCAGCCGTAGGAAAACCGAAAGGAAGGACTCGATATGAAACGAAGTAAAGACATATTGATTCTCGCGTTCGCCATCGTCGGCCTCTTCGCCCTGATCTTCGGCGGATGGCACCTGTATCAGCAGAAGATTGCCGAAGATCAGGCCCGCGTATTCTTCACCGCGCCGCCGGCGAAGGGCTTGCCTGACTTATCAAAGGATGCGCCGCCACCGCCTCAACCCTAGTCACAGGAACTTCGTTTAGGAGACCCGCAAATGAACTTCAACGATATTGCCAACCAGTTCTACACCGCGGGCGCGACCTACAGCGCCGCCATCCAGCCTTACGCGATCAAACTTTTCTTCGCGCTCTTCTTAATCGACATTGTCGTTAGCTGGATTGAATTCACCGCTGAAGGCCAACTCGACGGCTCGCATTTTATCGGCCGCATGATCAAGCACATCCTGTGCGGCGGCTTCGTTTACATGATGATCGTCAACGCCTTCACATGGATGAACGACATCCTTGCCAGCTTCTCCGCGATCGGCGCCGCGGCGACAGGCCTCCCGTCCCTTAGCCCGCAGAGCGTTTTGCAGGTGGGAGTCACCACCGCCGGGACAATCTTCAACTCCCAAGCAAACGCGAGCCTGATCACAAATTTTGAGCAGGCCATCGTTCAAGCGATCGCCGCGTTCATCGTCTTGTTCGCATTCGTGGTTACCGCCGCCATGCTGCTACTCACGCTGGTTGAAGCCTATCTCGTAATTGGGGGCGGCGTGATCCTGCTTGGACTCGGAGCCAACCGCTTCACCGCTCCCGCGGCGGAGGGCTATTTCGGCTATGTCATCCGGGTGGGCGTCCGCCTGTTGTTCTTCTACCTTGTGCTCGGCGTCGGCGTAACGCTGGCGAACAATTGGAGCGCCGCGCTTACGGCGGCCTGCAATCCCGTTCCCGCCACCTTGCCGTGGTACTCGACCTACGGCGCGCCTCCCGGTTCGATTACCACGATGGTCTGTTCCTCAACCATTCCTTCATCCGACATGCTCAACTACGCGGCGCTATCGATCGTCTTTATGATCGTTTGCATCGCCATCCCGCACATGGCCGCCAGCATCGCGGGCGGCACGGTCGGACTCGCGCTCAGCCACGCCTTCGAGGCCGCCTTCATCGCGCAGACCGTGGTTCGCCCCGTCACCAGCGCTCTTCAAACCGGATTCAATAAGATCGCTCAAATCGGCAAGACCGATTCAAATGCCGATGGTTCCGGCTGGGCGCGAACGATGGACTTCGGCAGGCAGAGCCAGCAACTCGGAAATCTTGGACCCGACAACGCGCAGCGCGTGCCGGCGCCCGCAGACGTTCGCGGCACATCGATCATGCCGTCGCCGGCGTCGAAGACCACGCCGATTGGAAAGGCGACCACCGCTATTTGAGGGAAGGCGGCCTTGAAAGGTGAATCTTCATGTTGGCAGTTCGGACCAAGCCGCGAATCTAAGGGTGCCTTGATGAACCATAGGTTAAATTCCGTTACCTTAGCGGATATTCTAATATGAGGCAGCTAATCCTGTTGACACATATATGGAACTCCGCTATCCTAGCGGAAAATGAATTATAATCCACAAGCCTTGCGGCCAAGTTTGTCCTCTTATGTAACCGGGCTCCTTGCCTCCGGCCACCTCATTTTCTCTCGTGACGAGGCGCAGGCCGCGATCAGCGTCGGGCGGGGAGCCTTCCTCGACGCCGCCGAGAAATTGCAGAAGCGTGGCCAGCTTCTAAACCCGAGGCAGGGCTTCTACGTTATCGTACCGCCCCAGAACCTTAATTTCGGCAGTCCGCCACCGGCATCATTCATCGACGACCTGATGCGCCACGAGAAAAGGCCCTATTATGTCGGCCTGCTGAAAGCTGCCGAGCTTCATGGCGCAGCGCATCAAGCAGTCATGGAATTCCAAGTCGTGACCGACAAGCAGATGCAGGCCGTGCAGGCCGGCCGCTCGAAAATCGCCTTCTACTTCAAAAGGGACATTTCCGCCGTGGCATCGAGCATCGAGGAGCGTAAGACCGACACCGGCAAAATGAAAATCTCGTCGGTCGAGCTTACGCTATTCGACCTTCTCCGCTATCCCCAAGCGAGCGGCGGATTCGACAATGTGATGACCATTTTCGAGGACCTCGGTGCCCAGATCGAAGCGGGAAAGATTTCAGCCTTGTGCGGCACCTTCGAGCGCTCCGTCGTCCAGCGGGCCGGATACCTTCTGGACCATTCGGGTTTTGCCCAGCCGGCCGAGGAACTGCACGCATTTCTCGAACGCGGCCCGCGTCCCCAATGGACGGAACTCGATCCGTCGCTCTCATCTGATTTGGATTTAGTTCCGAAGATTACCGCCCGCGACAAGCGCTGGCATGTCCTGGTTCGCCGCCTGCCGGAGCGCGACCAATGATTCCAAGGATGAATATCATCGCCTGGAGCGCCAAAGCTCCTTGGGCGGAAATGCGGCAGGTGGAGCAGGACCTCATCATTAGCCGCGCGCTGGTGGAATTGTTCACCGAGCCGATGCTCTCTCGCGAGGTACGGTTTCGTGGCGGAACAGCGCTCCACAAGCTCCATCTTTCGAAGCCCCTGCGTTATTCAGAGGACATTGATCTCGTTCGCACCGCAGCCGGCCCCATTGGCCCCCTTATCGATCGCATCCGTCAGAGGCTTGAACCGTGGCTCGGTCCCGCAGCTTTCGAACAAAGCAAGATTGCCCCAAAGCTCTATTTCCGCGCGCAGGCCGAAGACGGGTCCGCAATCATCAAGCTCAAAATCGAGATAAACACACGCGAAAGAAAAATCTTCGATCCGCCGCAAACGATTCGCTACGAAATCGAGAATCCTTGGTTTACAGGCGGAGCGGACATTGCGACGTTTTCACGCGAAGAACTGCTCGCGACAAAACTTCGTGCGCTTTTGCAGCGAGAAAAAGGACGCGACCTCCTCGACCTATTCCATGCGCTTGAAGCATTCAAAGACCTGAACGCGGCACGCATCGTCGAATGTTTCCGTCTCTATCTTGAGGATCGCGGTGCTTCGATCAGCCGTGCTCAGGCTGAACGGCGAATGTTTGCGAAACTTGCCGTGCCGAGGTTTGTGGCGGACGTTCGACCGCTGTTATCTCCGGACGAGGCGGAAAAACTTACCGACGATACAATCCGGCGCGCATTCAGTCTCGTCTTCGACAGGCTGATCACCGCAATTCCCGGCGCGCCTTGGGCGAAGACCGGGGACATGAAGAAGAAATTTAGAATCGCCCAACCATAAGTCACCGGCGGACCTGGCGACGTGGCGGCCTTGGGTATGGCAATATTCACCGAGTCTGCTATATTCACAGACGTTGTGAATCAGCAGCCGACAGTGAAGATTAAGGGCTATCTCGAAGCGGATGCGCTTCGCATTCTGCGCGATACCCCCGGAATCACCGTCATCGCCGGTGGTCCCAAGCGCGGCGCGGATCACCGGGCCGATGCGGTCGTTCGATTTGCGGGGAAGCGCGCCAACGTTACCGTCGAGGTCAAACGGCGCGCCAATGCCGCCACCGCGTGGCAGCTTGTCCATCGCGCGAAGGCGCATCCCGCAACTCCTTTGCTCGTTGTAGCCGGCGACACCACGACCGAGGCTCGGCAGATTCTCCAAGATCATGGTGTCGCTGTCGTCGATGGGCTTGGGAATGCTCATATTGCGCTACCGGGACTTCTCTTGCACGTCGAAGGCCGCCGTCCCCCCCGTGCTACAACGACCGGCGGGCCGCCGATGCGTCTCAGCGGCAAGGCCGGAGTGGCCGCCCAAGCTCTTCTCCTCAACCCGAACCGTACATGGCAGGTCCACGATCTCGCCAAGGAGGCGCGGATCTCGGTTGGGCTTGCGCATCGTGTTCTTGCCCGGTTGGAGACGGAAGGAATCCTTGCTGCCGAGGGTAAAGGACCAAATCGTATGCGCCGCGTGACGAATCCAACCGCCTTGCTTGACCTGTACGCCGAGGAGAATGTGGCACCTCCGATCCAAACTCAAGGTTTCCTATTGGCCCAAACGCCGACTGAGCTTATCGATCGGCTGGCAACCAATCTTGGGCGGGGCGGCATCGAATACGCGGTCACAGGCGCCGCGGCGGCAAGCGTGGTTGCTCCATTCGTTACGGCGATCCCCGTCGTGAAGGTCTGGGTCACGGCAAAGGTGGCCGCGGAGGAACTGCATAAAGGTTCTCAGGCTAAGGCCGTCACAAACGGCGCAAACGTCGTATTCCTCCAACGCAAAGGCGATGCGCCGCTTGTGCTTCGCGAAAGGACCAAGAACCTGCGGCTAGTAAATCGCTTCCAACTCTATGCCGATCTGTTGCGCGATCCGCAGCGCGGGCGCGAGCAGGCGGATCATCTTCGCCGGGAGGTCATCAAGTTTTGAATCGTCGCGCCCATTACACCGATTACGACCAAGCGACCACCGCCCGCTGTGAGCGCGCTCTCCTTACCCTCTTGGGCGATCTTGGGCCGTGGAGCGAGCGCATCTATCTGGCCGGCGGCCTCGCGCCGCGCTACCTCGTTGGCCAACTCCCCGAAGGTGCTCGCGCGCATGTGGGAACGGTCGATGTCGATCTGATTGTCGGCTTGGCGTTGGGCGATGAAACGTCGGAGACCTACCGGACGTTGCAGAACAACCTTGAAAAGAGCGGCTTCGCTCAGAGCGAGCCGAGCTTTAGATGGACCCGTGATGTTGAAGGAGTCTCCGTCGCGGTCGAGTTTCTTTGTGAGACCGACTCGGTTGCGCCCAGCCGCATCTTTCGCCCCAAGGAATTTACCGGATCGCGTTTCGGCGCGTTCAACGTTCGCGGAGCCCATCTCGCGCGCGAGGACTTCATCGAACGCGAGATTCAAGCCGAGCGCCTCGATGGCGGAGGCCTGTCAAAGGTTACCGTTAGGATCGCCAATGTCCTCCCTTACGTCGCGCTGAAGGTATTCGCGTTCCAAGATCGGCATGAA
Source organism: Binataceae bacterium (SeqCode) (assembly GCA_050736715.1). GTDB lineage: Bacteria > Desulfobacterota > Binatia > Binatales > Binataceae > Binatus. The sequence continues at coordinate 7,378 of JBOHWK010000099.1, forward strand.
AACAAGGACGCATACGATCTTGGGTTCACGCTCTTGAACTACAAAGGCGGCCCTCATGCCGCAGGCAAAGCGGCAGCGGCAAGTCCGGTGAGGAATCATCCTCAGGTTAAAGAGGCCCTGAACCTTCTCGAAGAGCGGTTTCGCGACACAGCCAATGATGGCCCCAACGCCTATGCCTCGTTTCTCGCGGCCGAGCACGACGACGAAGCGAAGGCGCGGCTCCGCCAGGAGGCCGTCGCTATCGTCGGCGATTTCCTGCGAGGGATTGGCGGGAGATAGCCGTAACGCTTGCACCGCTTGGTATGATCGTCAGGGCATTTTATCCGCAAGAATGTCCGCTTTAGCGCGGGCGCGCGTTTTCTCCAGTCAGTGCCAAAGGACCGGTATTATGTCTCAAAGGCCAATGGCGGTTGGGGCATTACGCCTGTTTGTTAAATTATCGTAGCGGCCCTTGACAGTCGCCCGCATCAGCAATAAAAAGGGCCCTAACACTTGTGAGGTTCGTGGGATATGGGGACCAATGGTGGACCTCATAAGTGCGCAAGTACCTGACATCGGGGTAGGCAGCGGAGGGGGCTGCGGTCGGATCGCATACCGCAGGACAGGATGGGCGCGCCGGCGCTGGATTGCGCGGTGGCGCGCCATAAGTATGGGCGAAGTTGAACTTGCGAGGTGGGGAGTTCGCGATGGCGCATAAATTCCGCGGAGAGTTGAAGCTGGCTTTCGGAGCTTTGCTCGCGGGGTTGTGTAGTTTCCCTGTGCTGTTCAGCGGTTGCGGGCCGAGCGGTCCTCCCGGCTGGCCGACATTTCGCCACGACACTTTCCATACCGGGCTAAGCCAGTACGACACGAGCGCCGACGGCAACCAACTAAGATGGCAGATCGCGACCGGCGGTCCGGTGGTCTCATCGGTTGCGACCGGGTCCGACGGCACCCTCTATGTTGGCTCGGAAGACGGTTATCTATACGCCCTGTTTCCTTACGACGGCGGGCTGAAGTGGAAGTACGCCACCAATGCGTATGACAGTTCGCCGGCGGTTGGCAGCGACGGCACGATTTACATCGGTTCCAGCGACAGCAATCTCTACGCCATAAATCCCGACGGAACATTCAAATGGAAGTCGCCGATGAGCGGACCCGACATGGAGTCCTCGCCGGTGATCGGTTCGGACGGGACGATCTATGTTGGGGATCAGGAAACCAGCAATAATTCCTTCGCCAGCCATGTCTATGCGTTCAACTCGGACGGGTCGGTAAAATGGGCATTCGCAACCGGCGGGTGGGTGAATTCGTCACCCGCAATCGGGTCCGACGGCACGATTTACGTGGGCGACGAGGAGTACGATCCGCAGACCGATTCCTACGCCAGCAATCTTTACGCAATCAACTCGGACGGCTCGCAAAAGTGGGCCTTCCTAACCGCCGGTCCAGTTTTTTCGTCGCCCGGGATCGGCTCTGACGGCACGATTTATGTGGGGGACGAAGAAGCTGGGTCCGATGATAGCTTCGACGCCGGCACGCTCTACGCTGTGACTGACGAAGGACAGGGCGCCTTCACGCAGAAGTGGGCATTTACGGCCGGCGGGGCGATATCGTCGTCGCCAGCGATCAGCGCCGATGGTTATACGGTCTATGTCGGTTCTGAGGACGACAATCTTTACGCCATATGGACCGGCACCGATGGGAATCCTGATCATACGGGTGGGACGCAGAAGTGGACCTTCGGTACCGTCGGTAGCGTGGATTCCTCGCCTGCAATCGGTTCCGACGGCACCATTTACGTGGGGGACTCCGAGTTCGACTCCGATGGCATCGACTTGCCCAGCACACTCTATGCGATAACCGACAACGTTACGTATGTGGCGGAGCGGTGGGAGTTCACCGGGGCGGGAGATCTGGTGGAATCATCGCCGTCGATCGGCGCCGACGGGACGATCTACATCGGCTCCGACGACGGCAATCTTTACGACGTAGGTGTCGCCTCGATCGCGAACTCGACGGCAACTCCGTTTCCTACGCCGGCTCCCTCCCCCAACACCTGTGAATTCGTCCAGCAGGGGATTCCAACCGCGGTGTCAACGCAATCCTTTACCTTGGCGCCAATGTACGTCCATCAGGGAAATCTTCTGGTCACGTTTGTCGGATCGACGGCCGCCAACGGCGGCACGCCGGCGGCGTCGCTGGTCGACAGCCAGGGCAATTCATGGTCGTGCGAGGGGACGCCGTGTTACAACGGCGGCTACTCCCCACCGGAATTTGTTTGCTTAACCGGGCCGCTCGCGGAGACCGGCAGTGACACGATCGGTGTGGCGGCAACCGGCGAACTTCCCGGCGTTTATGCGCAAGCCCTGGAGTTGAACGGAGTGAGCGGGGTGGACAATGACGGCGCGGCAACCTGCAACCCCGGCAATTCGCTCACCGCGTCGTCGCCCGATTATCCCTACAGCTACTCAAACGATCTCTTCCTGGGCCTGACGCTGATTTACGGCGCAAGCCCCTCGGGTAGCCCGACGAATCAATATAACGCAATAGCCAGTTATGCCGACCCCCTCGCCAGCGCATGGACGGTCTCCCTCGACGCCCGGAGCGGATTGGGGTCGCCGCAAGAACCAGCGCAGTTCGACGTGCCATTAGCGACCCTCTCACCCACGCCTGTTGGTACGCCGTCGTGGTCGTCGCAGCAATGGGCGTTGACCTGCGGTTCGCCGCAGGGCGTTACCACCCCGACCGCGACCGAAAGCCCGTCACCCACCGAAACCGCGACGCCCACGGGGCCGTTTACCGCGACCGTAACCATCACCACGACTCCCACGGTGACAACGACCGCATCGCCGACGCTGACCACCACCGCAACGCCGACGGTGTCCGCCACCCCTACCTCGACTGCGGTTCTGTCGGAGCTTACCGCAATCTTCGTGAGCAACTTCGGCGGGCTTCCAGCAGGCTCTTTGACCGCCTACGCGCCGGGCAGCGAAGGCAACGTGCCGCCCGCCGAAACGATTGTCGGGGCCAACACCGGACTTGACGATCCCCAGGGCGTCGCGCGGGATTCCGGCGGCAATCTTTATTTGACGAACTGGACCAACGACAGCATCACCGTCTATCCCGCCGCCAGCAACGGGAATGCGGCGCCATCCACCACCATCAGCGGAACGAGCACTGGCCTGAACGGCCCCATCGGGGTGACACTCGATTCCAGCGGGAACATATACGTGGTGAACGAAGCCAACAGCGTCACCGTATATCCGCCGCTCAGCACGATCTGTCCCAGTCCCCCTTGTGGTACGGCGGTGAATCAGACGCCCAGCGCCACGATCAGCGGCGGCAACACCGGCCTGAATGTATCGGGCGGCGTCGCGCTCGATTCCGCCGGGAATATCTACGTGACCAACGGCGACAATAACAGCGTGACGGTGTATCCGCCGCTCGGCACCATCTGTCCCAGCCCTCCTTGTGGCACGCCGGTCAATCAGGCGCCCTCCGCGACCATCAGCGGAGGCTCCACCGGCCTGAATGAACCTTACGGCATTGCGCTCGATTCCAGCGGAAATATCTACGTGGCTAATTGCGGCACGGACTGCGGCGGCTCCGCCGACCCGAGCATCACGGTATATGCCGCAGCCACCAACGGTAACGTGACTCCCAGCGCGACTATTACCGGCTCCAATACCCGGCTCGATGGCCCCGTTAGCATCGCATTGGATTCCGGCGGAACCATATACGTGGCGAACTCCACCAGCGGCATGGTCTCGGAATTCAGTCTCGGCACCAACGGCAATCAGCCGCCGTTCGCCGTGATCGAGGGTGTAAACACCGAACTGGATGAACCGTGTGGCATTACGGCCGGCCCGGTTATCGCTCCATTCCCAACCCCGACCGTGAGCGCCACCACCACGGCAACCCCGACCCTGACGATTACTCCGACCGTTTACCTATATCCCGACGCCGACGTTCACCATAAGTGCTACGGCCACGGCCACGGCGACGATGACTGCAACTATAAGTCCCACCGTAACAACTACGCCGACGGGGGCTGCGTGCGCATACGATACGATCGTGAAGAGCGACGGCCCCACCAGCTTCTGGCCGCTGGACGACGCTTCGGGGTCGTCGACGGCGTTCGACGCGACCGGTGGAGGGAATACCGGGAATTTGCAAGGCACGGTCACGCTGGGACAGGTGGGCGGCGCGACGGATGGGGAGACGGCGGCGCTGCTCGACGGATCGAGCGGCTATATCTCCACCACCACTCAATATAACGATCCGGGTGCGAGCGGCTATTCGGTGGAGGTCGCGTTCAAGACTGCCGACGGGTACAGCGGCGGCGGGAAACTGATCGGCTTTGAAAACACGCAGACCGGCGGCTCCAGCACCGAATACGACCGGATGATGTACATGACCAATTCGGGGCAGTTGGAATTTGGCCACGTTGCGGGCGGCTTGACTGTTACTGTGGAAACCGCTGGCTCGTATAACGATGGACACTGGCATTTGGCGGAGGGAGTGTGGGACGGGGCGTCGACTTTGCGGCTGTATGTCGATGGCATGGACTTGTCATTCGATTCTTCCTCTCTGAACGGTGCGCCGAGTAATTACACCGGTTATTGGAGAATGGGGTATGGCCCGGTAAGCGGGAGCATCAATTGGCCGAACGCGCCGTCGAGCGATTACTTCGCGGGAACGATTGAGAAAGGTGCGGTCTGGAACTCGACCGCGCTCACGAGCGCACAAGTTTCCAACCACTACTACGCGTTCACTACCGTCTGCACCGCTTCAACCCCGACCGCGACCGTGAGCCCGACTGCGACTGTATCGGCGACGGAGACTTCATCGCCGACTGAGACTGTGTCACCGACCGCGACCCCGACCGCGACCACAACCGCGACGACGACTCAGACGCCTTCCCCGACAATTACCGCATCGCCGACGCCCACGGGGCCGACCCCGACGCCGACCTCGGCTCCCGCAGGATATTGGCCGATGATTCATCATGATCTCGCGCACACTGGACTCAGCCAATACGACACCAGCGCCAATAACGGGTCGAAAAAATGGGCGTTTGCCACCGGCAACGGCGTGTACTCCTCGGCGGCGATCGATTCCGGCGGAACGATTTACATTGGCTCCTCTGACGGTCACCTCTACGCGGTTCCGTCCGCCAGCGGCACGCCGGCTTGGCAGTACCCCGCTTCAGGTTCAATCGGAGCGGTGAGCAGTTCGCCCGCGATCAGCGCCGATGGCAGCACAATTTACGTAGGCTCCGATGACGACTACCTCTATGCGATAAGCAACTGCACCGGCCCCGGAACCCCGATCGCCGCTTGCACCGCCAATGGCACGGCCGCGCTGAAATGGAAATTCCAAACCGGCGATTCGATAAGCTCTTCGCCGGTAATTGGGAGCGACGGTACCATTTACTTCGGTTCCGGCGACGCCAATCTATACGCGCTGACCGACGGCGGGCAGGGCTCGGTTACGAAAAAATGGTCGTTCCCAACCGGCTATATTGTCGAATCCTCGCCGGCGATCAGCGCCGATGGTTACACCGTGTACGTCGGCTCCGATGATGACAATCTCTATGCCGTATGGACCGGAACCGATGGCAATCCTAATCACACGGGTGGGACGCAGAAGTGGGCGTTCGAAACCGGCGATTCGGTAAGCTCTTCGCCCGCGATCGGTTCGGATGGCACCATCTATGTCGGCTCCGACGATTACAACCTCTACGCGATAACCGATAACGGCGGTTACTGCCCCACCTGCAACCCCACCGGCACGCCGCCGTCGGAGCAGTGGGCATACCCAACCGGGTTTTTTGTGGAGTCGTCGCCGGCGATCGGCCCCGACGGAACAATCTACGTCGGTTCGGACGACGGCAATCTTTACGCGGTATTCCCCGACGGTTCAGGAAAATGGGCGTTCACCACCGGCCTGTTTGTGGAATCCTCGCCGGTAGTGGGAGCCGACGGGACGATTTACGTGGGTTCGCTCGATAACAACCTCTACGCGGTGAACCGTGACGGATCGCAGAAGTGGATTTTCCCAACCAAGGGCTTCGTGATGGCGTCGGCCGCGATCGGTTCGGACGGGACCATCTACATCGGTTCCGGCGACGACAACCTCTACGCGATCGGCAACGGCTCCGGACCGCCCCCCACCCCGACCGCGACGATTTCCCCGACCGAGACCGCCACGCCAACGGAGACGGCGACCCCGACGGCGACGCCAACGGTGACGGAGACCCCCTCGCCAACTCCGACCGGGCCGACGCCGACTCCAACCGCGACGCCGACCCCCGTCTGGCCGATGTTTGGGCATGACCTCCTGCACAGCGGCGTGAGCGCGTTCGACACCAGCGGTAATACCGGAGCGCTCAAGTGGGATTACACAGCCGGCGAATCCATCGAATCGTCTCCGGTTATCGGCCCGGATGGCACGATTTACATCGGCTCGGACGACGGCCACGTTTATGCATTCAATTCCGATGGCTCGCAAAAGTGGAGCTATCCCGCCGCCGGCGTGGCTGCCATCGGGGAGGTGACCGGCCCGCCGGCAATCAGCGGCGACGGTGCGACGATCTACGCCGGCTCCGCGGACGATAACCTCTATGCGATAAACACCGCCGACGGCTCGCTCAAGTGGAGCTACGCGACCGGCGGCTCCATCTCCTACAGCGGCCCGGCAATCAGCGCCGACGGCAGCACCATTTACGTAGGCTCCGATGACACCAATCTCTACGCGATCGATTCCGGCGGCTCGCTCAAGTGGACATTCGCAACGGGAGATTCGGTCGAGACCTCGCCCGCGATTGGCAGCGACGGCACAATTTACTTTGGTTCGTGGGACGACAATCTCTACGCGGTCACTGACGGCGGGCAAGGCTCGGTTACGCAGAAGTGGGCGTTCACAACCGGCGGCCCGATCGATTTCTCCTCACCCTCGATCAGTGCGGACGGCGCCACCGTGTACGTTGGCTCAATGGACGACAACCTATACGCAATAAAGACCGCCGATGGCTCGCAGAAGTGGCGCTTTTCAACTGGCGATTCAATCGAGTCGTCTGGGTCGGCGATTGGCCCCGACGGCACAATTTACTTCGGCTCGGATGACGATAATCTCTACGCAGTGACTGATAACGGCCCGTATCCTTGTCCCGGCTGCACCGCCCCGGCACAAAAATGGGCAGCATTTACGACCGGGAGCTCCGTTGATTCGGCGCCCGCGATTGGCTCCGACGGAACGATCTATTTCACCTCGTATGACGGCGGCCTTTACGCGCTCAATTCGGGCGACGGTTCGCAGAAGTGGAAATTTGCGGGCCTCGCGCCGTTCACCGGGTCGTCCGCGATCGGCGCGGATGGGACGGTTTACGCGGGCGACATGGGCGGTAATTTCTACGCCTTCGGCGCGGGCGTTGCAATTCCAACTCCGACGGCGACGCCGCCAATCGGTGCGGATACGACGGCGGTCGCGATGACGCCGACGGCGATCAATTTCGGGACGGTGGCGGTGGGCGGATCGGCGAGCGCGACGGTGACCTTCACGGTCAACGATACCGACCCGTTTTACATCTACGGCT
>JBOHWK010000100.1:0-28003 GCA_050736715.1 Binataceae bacterium (SeqCode)
GCCGCATCCGGATGCGGCCCGGCGAAGATGACGCGCTCGCCGATGCCCAGCGCTTCCGCGCGAAATTTATACGCGGCCGCCGATCGATCGGCGCCAACCACGAGCAGGAACGGCGCGCCGGGAACCATCGGCCACGCTTCGAGCAGGAAGCCCAGTCCCTTGCGCGCGAATCCGTTGCCGATAAACGCGACGGTGCGGGCGCGCGCCGGAATCTTGAACCGCTCGCGAGCTGCGGCGCGGGCGGTGGCGCCGCTCAAGGGGCGGAATCGTTCCAAATCGACGCCGTTGTAAATTGTCACGGTCTTTTCCGGCGCGAGGCCGAATTCATGGATCAGGTCTTTGCGCACCAACTCCGACACCGCAATCGCGCGCTTCAATCCCGGCGACGTGAAAGCCCGCCGCTCGGCAAGCATCTGCGCGCGATGGTACGGGCGCATTCGCATCGCCGCCGCGCCCGCCGCGCTGCGCCATTGCCGCGCCGCGCGGAGGTAGCTCGAATGGGCGCCGCCGCCCGACCGCATCGCATCGGCGCCCACCGCGCGTGCAAAGCTCAGCACGAGTTCCGCGCCGCCGCGCCGCGCGGCGGGAGCCGCCATGAATGCGAAGCGCAAGAGTGAAAGCGTCCGTCCCAGTGGCGGGCCGCCGAGGCGGCGGACGTTCCATTCTCCGGCGGGACTGCGGATTTCGTCCGCGATGATTTCGATTTCGTGCCCTGCCGCGCGAAGGCATTGCGCGGTGACGATCAAGTCGCGTTCGGTGCCGCCGCCGCCGGAATCGAACCGCCGCGCAAGTATTGCTATGCGCATCGCCCGATTCCAGCGCAAATTGCGGTTCGCCAATGACGCGGGGGTTGGTGCGCAAGCTTGCGTGTTGTGCTACATTTCCGGCGTGGTTGGGAGGTGCGGCGATGATAGAAATTCAGTGTACGAGTTGTAACACCCGTTACCGGATCGACGAGCGCATCCTGCCCGAGGACGCTCCGACTTTCAAATGCTCGCGATGCGGCCACGTGTTCAGTTCCGAGGGACCGCCGCGTCCGCGCAAGCCGACCGTGGCCGAGCCAGAGCCGGCGCCCGCGCCAACTCCGCCCGCTCCCGCGCCCTCCGCCGCGCTCCATCATGCCGCGCCACCGGAGCCGCAACCGGGCGCGATTCATACGGTTCCGCCGCCACCGATGTATCATAATTTCCCGCCCGAGCATGAAGATGTTTTTGCGGCCAAGCCTTCGGTTCCGTTCGCGGAACCGGCGCCGGCCGCAGCGGAAGAAAATGACGATGTCGACGACCCGCTGAATCGTTCCTTCGACGAGACGCCGCCCAAAGCCGATACGGGCGACCGGCTGCGCTTCGACTTCAACACCGAAGCAAACAATCCCGCGCACGACCGCGCCGCCGCCGCCCTGGCGGCGCAATTCGCCGCCCGCGAGCATCGCGACACCGGATGGGAAGCGGGGGACCTGCCACCCGACTTGGCCGCCGCTCCGGCGCGGAACGGTCCCGCTTCGCTCGGAGAACCGGAAGCGCCGGCGGCGATCAAACCCGCCCCTCCGATTCAGCACAGCTTCGGGCCCACGATGTTCGCTCCAGCGGCTCAGCAGCGGAGCGGGAATGGGACGCCGCCGCATCCGCCCGCGCGTCCGCATTTCGACACTCCTCCGCCGCGCCCGATGGCCGCGCCGGCGCACGCGCCTGCCGCGAAGGTCCGCGCTCCTATCGCTGAAGAGATTATCGAGGCCGCGCCCGGCAAGCCGCATTCGGCGGGATACTTCCTCGGAATGTTTCTGATAATCGCCGCCGGATTCCTCGGCGCCAGCGCCGTCATCTGCAACGACCCGGCAGCGAGCGCGCGAACGCTCGCCAATGCGCCCGCGATCGGCCAATACTTCACGCCGCCAATCGGACCCGCGACGCTGGTGGCGCTCCACGGCGTGAACCCCGCCTATCGTACGATCGCGGGCGGGCGCACCGCACTCGTGATTACCGGCGAGGCCGAAAACGTCGGTGGCCGGCCGCTCCATATCGTTCAACTCGGGGCCGAACTGCTCGACGGCGCGGGCCGCACGATCGCGCACCGGAACGTCTTTTGCGGCAACGACATGGCCGCGCGAATGGTCGCGGAGATGACGCCGCACGAAATCGGCTTTTCGCAGGAATTGAGCCCGCGGCCCGGCTTTGCGATAAAGCCCGCAGCGGCGGCGCCCTTCTTGATGGTGTTCGCGAATCCTCCCGCCGCGGCGCGAACCGTGCGAATCGCGGTGCTCAAGGCGGACGCGGCGCAATCGCCGCCGCCTGCCGTGTCGTCCGCCGCGCCGCACGCGGGATGATTATTCCTTTTCGCGCGCGAGCATCTCGGTGTACTCGGCGCTGTCCATCAGATCGTCGAGGTCCGTGGAATCCGCCACCTTCACCTTGATCAGCCAGCCGTCGCCATACGGGTCTTCGTTAACGGTTTCGGGGCTTTCGGCCAGGTTCTCGTTGATTTCGACCACGGTCCCCGTCACGGGGGCGTAAACATCGGACACCGCCTTGACCGATTCGACCACGCCGAACGGATCGTCCTTGCTGACTTTGTCGCCGACCGCGGGAAGCTCGATATAGACGATCTCGCCCAATTGGTCCTGCGCATGATCGGTGATGCCCACGGTGGCGGTCGATTCCTCGACCGCGACCCATTCGTGTTCCTTGGAATACTTCAGTCCCTGAGGGATCTCCATGACGCCTCCGGCGTTCGCGGCAATCCCGGCCGCGCGCGCGCCAATGCTCATCAAGCGCGGCGCGAATCGGCTTGTCAAGTTCCCCCATCGCGCGCATCGTGTAATCGCGCGGGTGCGCGCCTCTTGACTGGACCCGGCGGAATAATTTAACGGCGCGCGGAGGCGATTTGACATGAAGGTCGGAGTTCCCACCGAAATCAAGGCCGATGAACGGCGTGTTTCCCTGACTCCCGCCGGCGCGGCCGCGCTGCGCATCCACGGCCATCGCGCGATCGTGCAATCGGGCGCGGGAATCGGCAGCGGCTTTTCCGACACGCAATACCGCGCGGCCGGCGCCGTCATCGTCCGGCACGCGGCGGAAACCTGGCGGCGCGCGGATCTGATTCTCAAGGTCAAGGAGCCGCAGCCGCGGGAGTATTCCCTGATGCGCCCGGGGCTAATCGTGTTCACCTACCTGCACCTCGCGGCAAACAAGCGGCTCGCGCGCGAACTTATCCGCCGCCGCGTCACGGCGATCGGCTACGAAACGATTCAGCTCGATGATTCGAGCCTCCCGCTGCTCGCCCCGATGAGCGAGGTCGCAGGGCGCATCGCGATTCAAGCCGGTTCGTGGTGCCTGCAGGCGCGGACCGGGGGGCGCGGCGTGCTGCTCAGCGGCGCGCCGGGAGTGCGTCCGGGCAAGGTGGTGGTGCTTGGCGGCGGAATCGCGGGCCTCAACGCCTGCCGCGTCGCGGCGGGAATCGGCGCGAACGTCACGATCCTCGACAACAATCCGATTCGGCTGCGCTACCTGAACGATCTGTTCGGCGGCCGCGTCACGACCGTGATGTCGAACCGCGCCACGATCGAGGAGGAGGTCAAGCAGGCCGACCTCGTAATCGGCGCGGTGCTGGTTCCGGGCGCGCGAACGCCCCGGCTGATCGGCGCGAAGCTGGTGGCCGCGATGCAGCCCGGCGCGGCAATCGTGGACCTGTCGATCGATCAGGGCGGCATCGCCGAGACCTCGCGCCCGACCACCCACGCCAAGCCGACCTTCATCCGCGATGGAGTCGTGCATTACTGCGTAACCAATATGCCCGCGATGGTGCCGCATACATCGACTTATGCGCTAACCAACGCGACGCTGACCTATGCGCTCGAAATCGCCGATCGCGGATTGATTGAAGCGGGCCGCCTAAGCGCGGCGATTCGCCATGGCCTCAACACTTGGGACGGCCGCGTCGCCCATCCCGCCGTCGCCGCAACACTCAAGCTGAAGCCCCACTCGCCGTGGGATTGACGGCGCCGCCACGCAAGAAGATCGCCGCCCGCGCGGGCGCCACCCAAATCCTTGTGCCGGCGGACGAACTTGCCGTATAACTGCTTGCGGATGAAATCCCGCACGCGCATCAAGCCCCCGCTGTCGCATCCGAATTATCTTCCGCTCCGAATGAACCTGCGGGTTTTTCGGGGATTCGCCGCCCTGCTCCCGCAATTCTGGACGTCGGTTGCGGCATAAGGATGCGGCTGGACGGATTCTGGCCGCGGATGCCAGCCGGGTTTGCGATGCCGGTCCAAATCAAGAAGGGGGAATGGCCCGGCGATTCGCCTCCGCAGCGGATTGACTAATAGTAGGATTTCCTAGCAACGAGTGTGATTTCGCTGGAAATGCCAGCTTCACGATGTCTTGACGGTACGTCGCGCATTGTGGTATTCAGCAAGGAATTCTACCGTCGCCGACGGAGGTTTTAATCGTCATGACAAAGATAATTTACGCCGCAATCGCCGCAGTCTTTCTGTTTTCAGGTGCCGCATGGGCCGGATGTCCGGTCAGCATGAACGGCAAGGACGTCAGCCTCACGGGCACGGTCGCAAAACTGAAGAGCAATCCGCACGTGACCTCTTGGACGGGGGACTGGTCGCTGCGGGTGAACGCGCCCAATGGGCCGTGCGCTGGATTGGTCGTGATTCGAACCGCGGAGCGTCCGTCCTGCGCTCCGGGACAGGAAGTTTCCGTGTCCGGCAAAGTTGTGCGCGATGCCTGGTTCGGAAACAACACTTCGGTTCTGCCAGAGGGTGAGCTTTCTTGCCAGCCCATTCCGGTGAGACGAACGGCGGTTGCGAAATCGCCCGAACGGACGATCGACGCGGCGCGGTGAGCGGTACGTCCCAAGGGCGCGGGGCGGCCAATAAAACGATTCTCCGCGCGCCATTCGATTAGGGAAGCTCCGCACAGGTTGTTGTATGGCGGCGGTTTGGCATGAAAGCCGCAGGATTCAGGAAGCGAGCCGTCGATTAGGCCGGTGGTGGGCCGCCCGCAGGTGGTGGCGGACGCTTGCCGGTCCCGTTATTGGCCTCACCAAGCGCCCTGCGCAACATCTGACAATCGGTTTCGCATCGTCCCAGTTGTAGCTCACTTTCGGCTGTGCGTTGGGTGCCGGCGCCACGATCGCCATCGTCTGCCGCCGCCCCGCCAAGTCGTAGGTGTACGATACTTCTCCTTGCGGCGATTGCTCGTCGGTCAAGTCATCGAGGCCGTCGTACTGCCGCGCGACGGTCCTCGCCGTGGAATCGTCCGCGCTCACAATGCGGTATCCCGCGCAGGTCTTCCGGTTGAGCGCATCGTAACTGAAGTCGTCGCCGTTCCCGTTGCGGAGCATTACGCCCGGCCCCACTGCGGCCGATACGCGTGCGCGCGGCCATCCTACCGGGCCACCGGGGTCAATTCGTGGGGGAACAGGAAAGTTTCACCGCCGTCATTGAACCGCACCAAAAACATCCGCCGCCCGAGGCTGTGAATCTCGCGGACGATTTCGAGATCGTCCCGAAAGCGAAGCCGTCCGTCGCTGTCGCGCACCGGCTCGATCAATTTGTACCGCTTCTCGGTCTCACCGGTCTCATCGGTAATCATGGCGTAAGGCTCCCGCTTTGAAGTTTTCGCATTCGACGATGTGACCACTCACGATCCATGCCGCCGGGGCGGTTCCCTTGCCGCTGCTGGCTTTTCGGCCGCGCTGGCCCGGCGGATGCCGCGAATCGTCCCCGCCAATGACCCAAATCGGGACAGCGATACTGCCATTTCTGGACACTCGCGCGGAGCGGCGCCGAGTTACACCGATTCGATGGGCCGGTGGCTCCGTTGGACGCATCGAAGGGAAACAGCACGGTACCGATTGCTCGCTCGGCTTCCGAAACCGCCACAATTTCCACAGCGGTCGATCCGCGCGCATCGGAATCCGCGATGGCACGGGTAATGCTTCTAACTCAGCCGATTAAATCGAGGATGCTGCCACGAGCGTCGCGCCCCAGTTTCAATTCGAGCGCGAGGCGCCGTTCCTCCGCTCGTGAAACATTTCGGCGGCGAGTACGTCAATCAACCGATGGCCGAACACACACACCCGGATGAAACGCGCGAAGCGGGGGCTTGGCGCGCGCCGTCCACTATCAAACGCAGGAGGAGGTTTTTGCGATGGAATTGACGAAAGAACGGCCGTGGCAAGCATCGCTCGCGCCGAGCGCTTCTTCGCCTCCCGAAGGAGCGGCGGTCTGGGCCTTCGATGCGCAGGAATGGTGGGAGGCGACCGTCGTGGACGCCGATTCATCCGTCTGCGTCGTGCATCTCAAGCATGGAGTCTCCGCGCCGGTCCCGATCGATCGGGTGAAGCCGCGCGATCCGACGCGCAACGGCGCCGATCGCCCCCGCAAACGCCGCTAATTCATCGCCAAGTCGCCATGGCGCCAAGAGCGAGTTCTTCTCTGTGTCTTGTGTTCGTCCAGAAACATTGGTGACCCCTGCGATAGGTGGAACCAATGCGAATCGGGAGCTTAATCGGACACGGATGGGTGCGGGTGGGGCGGCGCGGGTTTGAGTTGCCGGCGGTGGCCAGGTGGCGGCGCGGTCGAACGCGCCCTAGACCGGCGCCGCGATCAACCACGAAGCGCGCGCCATGGCTGTCTCAAATCCTCAAAGTGCCATCCAGGTACTGAACGAGTACCCCGCCTTGACTGTTCGCGCGGGCGTACTTATCTTGAAATTGCGGTCCGCGCCGCTGGAGAAATTTACATGGCAAGCGAAAAAATCGTCCACGTCACCGATGCCACTTTCGAGAGCGAAGTCCTGAAGTCGGCCACGCCCGTGCTGATCGATTTCTGGGCGCCGTGGTGCGCGCCATGCCGCGCGATCGCTCCCGTGATCGACGATCTCGCGGGTGAGTACGACGGCCGGCTCAAGGTCGTCAAAATGAACGTCGATGACAACCCGCAGACGCCCAGCCGCTACGGTGTCCGCGGCATTCCCAATCTGCTCATCATCAAGGGTGGCGAGGTCAAGGAGCAGATTGTCGGCGCGGTTCCCAAGGGCACGCTGATACGCGCCGTCGATGGTGCGCTCGCCGCTTGACTCGCCGCGCCCGCGCTATTTCAGAGCGGGCGATGCGGCAGGAGCGGCGGTGCCGGCCGAAACGGGCCGCTTCGTCAAGGTCTTTTCGAGCCAATACTTGAGCAGCGCATCGCGATTGCGCCGGTAGATTGACATCGCTTCGGGCGGGATGAGCGCGATCAGCGTTTCGTTATATTCGAGCACGACGGGAACGAATTTCGATTGGCGCAGAATTTCCGCGTTGACCGGCATCGCCACCGTCATCAGCATCAGGCAAACTCCCGCGATAACCGCCGCGATTGCCGCGCCGATCGCGCCGCCGGCGAGCCGATCCAGCCATCCCAGGCGGATTAGGCGCATGAACCGGGTTGCCACCAACCCGGCGATTTGCACCGCGACGAAGACCGCCAGAAACACCGCCACGTAACCGAGCACCGCGCTCACCGCCGGCCCCGTGCCGAACTGCGCATGGACGATCGCTGCCGCGTGCCCGTAATGGAGCGACGCCACATAGAATCCCGCCACCAGCGATGCGGCCGAGGTCGCCATCCGCAGCGCGCCTTGAAAGAGTCCCGAAATCGCACCGAACGCGATCAGCGCGGCCACCGCGTAGTCGAGGCCGTTCATTCGTTCGGCGCCGGCGTGCGCCGCTGACACGCATTCCTGAACATCTGTTTATTCACGTAACCTACCCGTTTCCGCCGCCGTCTCATATAGTGGACGGTGGAGGATCGGCCAATGAAGCGAGGGACACTGGCGGCGCTTTTCACCTTGATGGTCATGTTCCTGATTCCGGCGGCAGGCGCAAACGCAAATTGCGGCTATTGGGGGAATTGCGCCCCGCGGTATTACCAGGGGGTTCCCTGCCGGACGCCATACTACGCATACGCTCCGTATGCGTGGGGACGGCAGTATCCGCAAGTTTACGCTTGGGGCCGCCCCGGCATGAATAACTACGGCCGTCTCCCGCAGCCCGCATGGGCGATTCCGCAGGGGCAAGGACCGGCGTGGGGGGACATTTCCAATCAGCGCCCCTACTGGTCGATGCGCCGCTAGTCCGCGTCCGGAATTATCGGGCGGCGCGCGCCGGCGCGGCGTCCAGGACCGTCTGATGGCGCCGGTTCCCGCCCGCATCCACGGCTTCCGCAATTAGTCCAGCGAAGGCGTCTGAATATTCGGGATGGGCGGCGGCGAAGTCGGAGATTAATTCGTGGTTTTGCAGATCCGCCGCCGCATCGCCCGGCCAGGGCGATGACTCTTGCGCGATCTTGAGATAAATTTTTCCGCCGAGTCCCGCCGGGACGATTTTCAGGATTCGGAAAGTTGAGCCGCCGAATTGCCACCGGCGCGGCGGTTTGCCCGCCAATTCGGATGGAACCGGAATTTGCCGCAGCGCGTCCTCGCTTTCCCATTGCGCGTCCAAGTGAACATCCGCGCCAAAGGAGCACAATTCGATCGCGGTGGAATAGAGGACATAGGCGTTGAAATCGTGATGGCGGCGAAGCTGCGCCTTGGCCAAATTTCGGAATTCGCGGGCCGATTTGCCCGCGATCGTCACCTTGGGGCTGAAAAAAAAGAACCTCACCCGCCATTCGCCCGCTTCCGGCATCATCCAGATCACGAACGCGGAATCTCCCGCCGCCGAATGCCCCTCGACGATTATGTGGGCTTGCTGCGGGATCGGCGCGGCGACCACCATCGTCCAATCCGGCGATTCTTCCAGCTTCTGGCATTGCACCTCCGCCCGTTGCCCCACGCCCCGGACGAGATAGCTATGGGTCAAGCGCAGGCTTTGGAACGGTTCGTGCGGGGCAACCTGCGTGCGCACCAAAGCCAGAAACTCCGCACGGCTCAAGTTGCGGCGCGCATCGGCGGTCAGTTGCGGATAGGCCGCGGCCGGATCGGGACCAGCCACCGCCCGCGCGAAACTCATCGCGGATCGATCGATCGCGCTGCGCGTGGCGGCGGGGATGTCGCGGTCTTGGGCGCACAGCCAGAAATTCGGCTGGCGGCCGCATCCCGCAAGCGATGCGATCGCGCCCGCAACCGCGATCGCGGCGCCGGCACGTAGCCGTGCGCCAATGAATCGTGCGCTGCGTGCTTTCACGGCGCCGTTCCCGCGCCGCCGTTGCGCCGCTTCCGCCGCGGCAACAGCCCCATCCGAATTAGCGGCCGCGCAAGCGCCATCGGCAGGATCGCAACCAGCGGGAACCAGGCGGTATTGAAGAGCCGGCCGCGAATGCTGTAGCGGGGCGTTCGCCAGGATTCGGCGACGCCGCGCGCCATTAGCACCAAGCGGCGATCGTCGAGGAACGGATGAAATCCGGGATCGGTGCGCAGGGACGCCAGCCGGTATTTGAGATTGCCCAGGTCATGCGCGGTCCAATTGCCGGCGGGATTCAGGCCCGCGCGCCGGGCGAATTCGCACAGCGTGTATTCGCGCTGAAGATCGGTGACCAGCTTGGACCGAAGCTTGCGCGCCGCCAGCGGCCCGCCGAGCATTCCGTAATTGGCGTCATGTACGCGATAAAGTCCGAGCGGCTTCTTAATCGAAACCACCTGCCCGAAGAACGGCGCCAATATCTCGATTGGCGTGTTCGCGGCTTGAAACCATTCCGGTTCCCGCAGCGGCAGCAGCCGTTCGAGGACGGGCCGCGCGAATGCGCTGCCGCTGGTCGGGGGAGTGACATATCCGCCGTCGCGGAGGATTTTATCCCGCAAATCGCCCTCCGGCATTTCCGCCGGCAGATACGGAACCGTTATTCCTAACCGGCGTCCGCCGGCATCGACTTGCTCCAGCACGAATTGCACCTTGGCGGTGTCCGAACGCCATGCCCGGACCACTTCGGCCGCCGCCTCCGGAAGCAGCATATCGTCCGAATCGAGGAACATCACGATCGCGCCGCGGCTCGCGCGAAATCCCGCGTTTAGGACCGAGGCGTGCCCGCCTTCCCGCTTCAGCACGCTCGCGATGCGATCGCCATAGCTTGCGATGACCTGGCGGGAATCGTCGGTCGAGCCGTCATCGACCGCGATTACCTCGGTGCGCGGATAGGTCTGCGCGAGGGCGCTATCGATCGCGGCCCGTAAAAACCGAGCGTAGTTGAAATTGCCGATAATGACGCTGACGAGCGGCTCCATGCCAAGCCGCTATCCCGGGCGCGATTGGGTCCGTTCGGCGGCGATCGGGCCGCCGGACGGTGCGCCGGGCTTCCATTTGGAAGGGTCTCTGCCGACGATTCGTTCCAACTCTTCCGCCTCGGGCAGCGCCAGACGCCGGATTTCGCCGGCTGAAGCCTGGCCGAGCGGCTCAAAGCCGGTTACAAAAGCATCGCGCATCGGCTTGCCACCATTCCCGCTCGATGAAGTCATGGCGTCACGGCCGCGTCAGGCGATGGCGGCGTTGGATTCGGCCGGCTGCGCGATCGGAGCGGCGGCGACGGCAAATTTCGGGCCGCCGCCGATCGGCCGGCGCCGGATGATGGCGGCCTCGCGAAAGCCGGCGGCGGCGATTGCGCTTATGGAGCGGGGATTGTCGCCGGCCGCCACCATGAATAGCTGCCGCTGCCGGCGCATTTGACCTTCCACCATGCCATGCAGGAGCATTCGGTAAAAGCCGCGTCCGCGAAACCTGGCGAGCACATAAAATCCGCTCATTTCGGCGGTCCCGGGCGCCAGCAGGAGCAACGGCCGCTGCGCCGGATATTCATAGACCCACCCCACTCCGGCCAGCTCTTCCCCGCATTCGATTATCGCGCACCGCGACGCGCCATTGATTTTATCGCGCCAAAATTCGCTCGCCGAAGCGGCCTGTTCGCCGCGCCGCGCCTGAAGGCGTTCGAGCGCGTTTTCATAAACCGCTACGCCGGCCGGCAAAGGCGCCGCCCGCGGCGAATCACCGCGTTGAAGCGCAAAAATGTGGAAATCGAGCGGCGTGAGCGCCTTGAGAACCGTGCGCGGAAGCCGCGACAGCCCCTCATAGCGGATAAAATCGCGCACTAATGCCGTACGCGCCATCTGTTATGCCTCCCCAAATTTAGCAAGCCGCGGCTCCCAATCGAATCGGCCTAGTCCCACGCGCGATTCGAGGCGCTTCGCCTTCGGTTGAATTCTATCTCAGGCGGCTCGGAGTCCGCCACCCGGCATTGCGCCAATCCGGGCGTCGAAACGGTGTCGCATTCGGTCCTCATTGTCGATAGGCTTGGCTACTAAAGCGGGGACCGGCGGGCCGAATTCCGCCGGCGCGATGCTTCAACGCATTCAGGGAAACGAGGATTAGTCATCCATGCGGATATGGAAAAGCGGCGGCTTATGGATTGCCGGATTGGCCCTTTTGGGGAGCCTGACTATTGCCGGATGGATTGCGAATGCCGCGGCGGCATCCAAGCGCCCGGCGGACGGCGCCGATCCCGCCGCCGGCGGGCTTGAAAGTCTCCCCATCGGTGGGAGTTTGAGCGGAAACCTCCTGCTCAATCCCAATTTTTCAGACGAGCTTAAGGACTGGCACGCATCCTCGCCCTGCTTCGTAGTGGACAAATCAACCCGCACCCCGAAAGGAAATCCCAGCCTCAAGATCGACATCGGCAAGGACGGCAAGTGCGGTCCATACGCGCGCCTGGCGGCGAATAAGTATATCGCGATGCCCGGCATCTATGCCGTCGAAGGAGTAATCAAGACCAAGCGGCTATTGGCGGAAAAGCCGCCTTACGGAGCGCGCCTCGATCTGTTCCAGGCCTGCGCGACGGCACAGATCGCCGCCACCGCCGATTGGACGAAAGTCTCCTGCCGCGACGGCGTGGTGTCCGCGGCCGGCGGAACGCAGCTTCGGGCCGAGATTTACCAGATGCCCACCGGCACGGCCTGGTTCGGCGACCTGTCCTTGCGCCGGGAGATGCCGGCGCCGGTCCGGACCTTCATGCTCTATCCGAATTACCGCGGCTATCTCTTTCCGGGACAACCGGAGGAAGTGCGCTTCGCGGTGCGGATCGATCTCGAATCGGGGCTGAGCCGCGACGGCGCGGTCTTCGAGATCGAAGCGGATGGAGCGGGGAAACAGTTCACCCGCAAATACGAATCGCCCGCCGGTAGTTTCACCGCCGCGCTGGACCTGTCCGGCGCGCCGGACGGCGCCTACACCGTGCGCGGAAAGCTCCTGGACAAACAGGGGAAGCTGCTCTTCGCGCAGTCGCCGTATCGCGTTGTCAAGACCGATTCGAAACCGGGGGCGTTTCTCAAAGCTTGGATCGACGATCGCAATCTCGCGCATTTCGGCGACGGCAAGGCCCATTTCGTAATCGGCATCTACGACACCTCGGGCTACTCGTTCGCACCAGGCGCTTATAGCAAAGAAGTTGACGAAATCGCTCAAGCGCCGATCAATATGCTGATCAATTACATGATCACGAACGCGCCCCCGAAGGCGATCGACGCCTACACGGACGCACTGCAAGCGCACGGCATCTTTCTTCTTCCCACGGTCAACAATTTTTATGAAGCCAATTTCAAAGCGAAAAACTTCCCCGTCGGGCTGGCGCAGAGCCTCGGCGCTTCCAAACCGGACGATCTGATCGCGCGATACGCCGCCGCGCTCGCCAAGAATCGCGCCGTCGTTGGCTACTACGTGCAGGACGAGGCGATGCCGGCCCTCGTCGCCCCAACCTTCCATCAATATCGAATCATTAAGGCCAACGATCCCGCCGGTTTCGACCTGATCGTGCTTAACCAGCCGGAAACCATGGGACTCTGGAAAGACGCCGTCGACGTCGTCGGGACCGATCCGTACCCGATCGTCTGGGCGAGCAACAACGATCTGGCCGAAGTCGGCGACTGGACCCGGCAGGTCTCACAGGCGGTGCATGGCGCCCGTCCGGTCTGGACCGTCATCCAGTTCCTCAAGATGACCAGTCAAGCGGCGTGGCCAACCGAACAGCAATTGCACGACATGACCTGGATGGCGATCGCGGAGGGCGCGGCCGGAGTCTTCTATTGGTCGCATGGAGCGCGCGGTCTAGCCTGGGTAAAGGATCCGATCAAGAAGGCCGCTCTCTGGCGGGAAGTTATCGACGTGACCAAAGAGGTCAAGGAGATGGAACCGGTGCTGCTGCGGCCCGATTCGCACGTGCTGGCCGGGAAGCCGGTTTCCGACATCGTGACCCGGGAGATGGCGGCAGCCGACGGAACCCGCTACCTGATCGCGTACAATCGCATTAACGATACCACCCACGCCAGGTTCACAATGCTGTCGGCGGCGCGATCGGTGAAAATCATGCGGGGCGGCGCAAAGATCGCGCTCGAAACCCCCACGACGTTCGAGGACACCTTCGCTGCCTACGAGGCCAAGGTGTATGAAATCCGCTGACCGCCGGGCGCGGGCCCCGGCGCCCGCGCGGTGGGAGCGCCGCTCAGGAGAAATCTTTTCCGGCGCGAGGGGCGAGGCCGGCGATACCGTCAATACTCGCGCGGTTCTTTTCCGTGCGGTACTTTTCCATCTCGTCTGTCCGCTTGCGCTCCGCCCATTCAACTAACTGATTGCGCTCGCCCTCATATCGATAGAGTGGAACTGCGTATCCGCACGAATCGGCGACCCGAGTGACGGTTACGATAATTATCGCGCGCGCTCCGGGAAGACCGGGAAACATCGGCCGCATTTCTGCAAAGCGCGGGTCACCCGGCTCGATCGCCTCACCCCGGCCATGAATGCGCAAAATTCTGGGCGGTCCCTCGAACGCGCAAAACATCAGCACTATTCTTCCGTTTTCCCGGACGTGGGAGAGCGTCTCGATTCCGCTGCCGGTTAGATCGAGGTAGGCAACGGTGTTTGGGCCGACGATCCGAAACGTGTCCAGACCCTTTGGCGACAGGTTAACGTGGCCATTCCGGCCGAGGGGCGCCGTGGCGACGAAGAAAAGGTGCTGCGCGGCGATAAACCTGGCGATCGGATCGTCGATACGCTCGTAAATCTTGCCCATCAGGCGGCCTCCCTTACCCTATCTTCCTTGCCTATGCCGCTTGAAGCAACGCATCGGCTTCGCCGCGGCTGGCGTTGATTTTCGCCTCGAAATGGGGCTTATGTAACCTGAGAGAGCAAATGTCCGGCCAGGGGAGGGAAACCGATGCCCGCAAAGAAGAGAAAACCCGCCAAATCGAAAGGCGCCATGAATGCCGCCGCCGATCGGGTTTCGGCGCTGCGCAAGACCGTGATGGACCTGCGCAAGCGGCTCGAACGCGAGGTCCGCGTGCGCAAGATCGAGGCCCGGCTTCGCGCGGGCGCCAAACAGGCGCAGAAACAATTGGACGCGCAGGTCAAGACGCTGCGCACGCAAGGCCGCAAGGTTGCCGAGGAGTTGAAGGCGGTGGTGGGCCGCAGCCGCAACTTGGAAGGCGCGCGCCACGAAGCGGAGAAGCTGGTTGCGCGGCTCCGCAAGGATCTGGCGCAGCGAACCGCCGATTTGCGCCGCAAGTCAGACGAGTTGCGCAAGCTCGCCGGAGAATCGGCCCGGCGCGCGGCGGAAATTATCCGCGGCGAAGAGCACGAGCATCATCACCATCATGCCGAGGCAACGCATGAGCCGGCGCCGCCACCCGGCGGTGGCGGCGAGCCGGACAGCGAATTTTAAGGCCGCGAAAAATAACCTCCCCACCGTCCTCCTCTCCCTCCGAGAGAGGGGAAGGCAATGCAACCTTCTCCGGCCGGTTTCTTCCCGTTTGAGGAATCGAGAGCCGTGGGAGGGACATTTTGACAATCTTGCGCGCATCTGTATTATCCACAGGAGGACGCGCGCCAGGGGGCGCGGTCCCTAGGACAGAAGGGCTGCCTTCCTTTAGCTCTCCCCTTTAGGGGGAGACTCAAAGGGGTGAGGTGGATGATGAGGTGGAGGAAGATCGGTGGAAGAGTGGCGCTCGAACGCGGCGGACCTCCGGGCCGCCGCCGGGTACGGTTCCCGGATTGTCGAATCGGAATTGGACATGGTGCGGGAAGCGGAACGGCCATCAATGTTCGCTGGCCGGGTCGCGCAAATCCTTGACTGGCTAATGCCTCCCGGGCGGACGGTGCGGCCGCCCAAGCGTTCGGTGGCGCGGGAGCTTGAGGAGGCCTATCCTTCGCGCGACCGTTGAATTGAGCGGCGGCATCGGCCAATTCTTTTTTAGGTAACTGGCGATGGGCGGCATATCGCGGATTTCAACCGGCACGCCATGGGAACCCGTGGTGGCCTACTCGCGGCTGGTCAGGGCGGGAGATTTCGTTGCCGTCTCCGGCACTACCGCGACCGACGAGCGCGGAAGAATCGTTGGCATCGGGCAGATGTACGTGCAGGCGCGCCAGGCGCTCACGAACATCAAGGCCGCGCTGGAACGGGCGGGGCTGTCGCTCGCCAATGTGATTCGGACGCGGATGTTCGTCACCGACATCGCACGGTTTAACGATGCGGCCCGCGCCCATCGCGAGTTCTTCGCGGACTCGCCGCCGGCGTCCACAATGGTCGAAGTGCGCCGCCTCGCGCATCCGGACATGCTGATCGAGATCGAAGCCGACGCCTACGCCCCACCGCTGCCCGCGCCGGTGAAGGCCGCGCCCGCAAAATCCCCCGCGCGGGCGAAGAAGCCGAGTCGAAAAAAGCCCGTGAAGCGAAGATAGCGGCAAATCCGCCGCGCGCGTCAGCGATTCATTGAGATCGTGGCGGGCACCGGCGCGGTCACGGAAGAAAAGGCGGTCTCCGCGGCCACGATATAAGTTTGGGGGAAGACGCCGATCGCGACGGTGACGAACGCGGCGATCGAAATCGCGGCAACCAATCCGGGGCGGGCGCCGAGACGGAGAACCTCGAGGCCGCCCTCCTGCATGTACATCGCGACCAGCACCGAGAAATAGTAATAGACGGAGACGACGCTGTTCAGCACCGCGATTATCACCAGGACGACGTAGCCGCGGTTGATCGCGATGTCGAACAGATAAAATTTCCCGACAAAGCCCGCCAGCGGCGGCACTCCCGTAAGCGACAGCATGAACACCGCCATCGCCGCGGCGAGCAGCGGCGCGCGCCCGGCCAAGCCGCGGAAATCGGCGATCTGGACGCCTGCCGCCACGCCGCGCCGCTCCAGCGCGATCACGACGCCGAACGCGCCCAGGTTCATGAAGGCGTAGGCCAGCAGGTAGTAGAGGATCGCGCCGCCCGCCTCGGCGCCGGCCGTCATCCCAACCAGCAAATAGCCGGCATGAGCGATCGCCGAATAGGCGAGCATCCGCTTGACGTTGGATTGTGCGAGCGCGAGTAGGTTTCCGCCGGTCATCGTGATCGCCGCGAGAATCCAAAATGCGGGCGCCCAGATTTCCCCAACCGGGGCGAGCGCCGCGAGGAAAATGCGCATGAAGGCGGCGAAGGCCGCCAGCTTGACGCCCGCCGCCATGAAGGCGGTTATCGGCGTCGGCGCGCCTTCGTAAACGTCGGGCGTCCACATATGGAACGGAACCGCCGCGATTTTGAACGCGAAACCCATGAGCAACAGCCCAATCCCCGCCATCAGCAGCGGGTTGGAATTCATCCCGCCCGCGGCGAGCGCCGCTTCGATCGCCGCGAGCTTGATCGTTCCGGCCGCGCCATAGACGAGCGCGATTCCGTAGAGCAGGAAGCCGGTCGAGAAGGCCCCGAGCAGGAAGTATTTGATCGCCGCCTCGTTCGATCGCGGATTGTGCCGCGCGATTCCGGCGAGGACATACACCGCGAGCGACATTATTTCCAGGCCGAGGAAAATGACGATCAAATCTCCCGCCGCCGCCATCATCATCATGCCGAGGACGGAGAACAGGAGCAGCCCGTAATACTCCGCGCCGGGGAGGCGATTTTCACCGGCGTAACCGAGCGACATCGCCACCGTCATCATCGCGGCGAGGACGATGACCAGCTCGAAATACGCCGCGAAGCTGTCGATCGAGATTGCGCCCGCAAACGCGAGCGCGTGTTCGCCGAACATTCCCAGGGTGAAGATGAGCGCGACCGCCAGCGCGGCCATCGCCAGCCAGCCCAGCCCCTCGCTGTCATCGTCGGCGAAGTGCACGCCCGCGAGCAGCACCGCGATTGCGCCAACCGCGACCGCGATCATCGGCATGATCGGCAGCCAGGCGAACCCAACGGCGGAAAAATTGAAAGGAGTCATCGGGACCCCCCGCGTTCAATTTCCGTTTGGCTCGCCAGGCGAAAGCCAGCGGGCGCGATCCCAAACCGATAAGGCCGGCGGGACTCGCTCAGTTGAGCCATGGCCGGCCGCACGCGATCGAGCATTACGTTGACCGACGGCTCCATCCGGCGAATCAGCGGATTCGGGAAGAAGCCCATGAAGAGAATCAGCGCGATCACCGGCGCCATCACCGCGATTTCGCGGCCGGTGAGATCGGCGATCGTCTCGTTGATGGCGTGCGTGATCGGGCCGAACATCACGCGCTCGTATGCCCACAGCATATAAAGCGCGCCCAGCACCACGCCGGCCACGGCGAATGCGGTCCAATAACCCATCCGCAAGAAGGCGCCGAGCATGATCAGGAACTCGCCGACGAAGCCGTTCAGCCCCGGCAGCCCGATCGAGGAGAGCATTACGACCATGAAGACGGCGGCGTAAGCGGGCACGCTATGCCACAATCCGCCGAATTCGGAAATCTCGCGCGTGTGGCGGCGCAGGTAGAGCATCCCGACCAGCAGGAACAACGCGCCCGTCGAGATGCCATGATTTAGCATCTGGTAAATCGCGCCGTCCACGCCCTGCGGATTGAAGGCAAAAATTCCCAGCATCACAAAGCCCAGATGGCTTACCGAGGAATAGGCGACCAGGCGCTTCAAATCGGGCTGCATCATCGCGACCAGCGCGCCATAGATGATTCCGACGATTGCCAGCGCGATGAAGATTGGCGCCGCCGCGACCGCCGTGGCGGGGAAGAGCGGAATCGCGAACCGGATAAAGCCGTACGCGCCCATCTTGAGCATTACGCCCGCCAGCAGCACGGAGCCTGCCGTGGGCGCCTCGGTGTGCGCATCGGGCAGCCAGGTGTGCAGCGGCCACATCGGCACCTTGATCGCGAAGGCGAGCGCGAACGCCGCGAACAGCCACCCCGATTCGGTGGGCGTCAGCGGCACGCCGTAGAGCAGCGGTAGGTCGAAGGTCACGCGGCCGAAATGGACCCGCGCCGAATAGACCAGGTACAGGATCGCCGCCAGCATCAGCAGCGACCCAACCATCGTGAACAGGACAAATTTTATCGCGGCATAAACCTTGCGCCCGTGCCCCCAGATGCCGATCAGGAAATACATCGGGATCAGCATCGCCTCCCAGAACACGTAAAATAGGAACAGGTCGATCGCGAGCAGCGCGCCGAGCAGCCCCGCCTCGAGCACGAGCACGATGCAGCAGAATTCGCGCGGGCGCTCCTCGATGTCGCCGCCGCCGGAATACAGGAGCGAGAGCGAGATCAGGATCGTCGTCAGCAGCACCAGAAACAGGCTGATGCCGTCCATCCCGATGTGATAGGCGATGCCGAAGGCGGGAATCCACGGCCGCCATTCGACGAACTGGTAGCCGCCGTTTTGCGGATTGAACCGCGCGAACAGCCAGAAGCTAATCGCGAGCGGAACCAGCGAAAAGGCGAACGCGGAATTCCAGATCGCGCGCTTGCCGGAAATCAACAGCAGGCATCCCGCTCCCAAAAGCGGTGCGAAAATCAAGCAACTGAGAATTGCGCCGTTCATCGATGCACCGCCAGATAGAAGCAAAACGCCGCCACGCCGACCGCGCCCACCAGATATGCGAAGGCGTAATGCTGGACGTTGCCGGTCTCGGTGCGCCGCCCGATCTCGCCGCCCGCCTCCACGGCCGTCCCGGCGCCGTTCACAGCGCCGTCGATCACGAAACGGTCGATCAGCCGGTTCAGAAAATTGGACGACAGCCAGAACAGCGGGCGCGACACGATGGAGTCGTAGAATTCATCGACGTACCACTTGTTCAGCAGCAGTTCGTAAAATTCGTTCAAGTTGCGCGCCAGGACGGCGGGCATTTCCGGCTTCACGATGTAGAGATACCAGGCCACGATAATCCCCACCGCGCCCGCCGCGTTCGCCGCGAGCGAAAGCAGGGTGGCGTTCGCTTCCACGGCGGGATGGAACGCGCCGGTGACCGGCGCAAGGAAGCGGCCGAAGGCATCGCCCCACAACCAACCGTGCGGCAGCCCGACCCATCCGCCGATCGTCGAAAGGATCGCGAGCGCGATTAGCGGGATCGTCATCGAGGGCGGCGATTCGTGCAGGCGATGCTCGCGTTCGGGTTCGACGCGCGAAGCGCCGAAGAAGGTCATGAAGAGCAGCCGGAACATATAGAACGAAGTGAGTCCAGCGGTGATTACGCCGAGCAGCCAGAGCCAGGGATGGCCGGCCTCGAAGGCTAATTCGAGGATCAAATCTTTGGAAAAATAGCCGGCGAAGGGCGGCACGGCGCAAATCGCGAGCGTCGCGGCAAGCATCGTCCAGAAAGTGATCGGCAGGCGATTGCGCAGGCCGCCCATCTTGTTCATGTCCTGCTCTCCGCCGAGCGCGTGAATCACCGAGCCGGCGCACAGGAACAACAGCCCTTTGAAGAAGGCGTGGGTCATCAGATGAAAAATGCCCGAGGCGAACGCGCCCGATCCGACGCCCAAAAACATATATCCGATCTGGCTAATGGTCGAGTAGGCGAGAACTTTTTTGATGTCGGGCTGGACGAGCGCGATCATCGCGGCGAAAAACGCCGTGAGCGCGCCGATCGTGGCGACCAGGGCAAGCGCGGCCGGCGCCATCACGAACAGGAAATGGAGCCGCGCAATCATATAGACGCCCGCCGTGACCATCGTGGCCGCGTGAATCAGCGCGCTGACGGGAGTCGGGCCGACCATCGCGTCGGGGAGCCATACATAGAGGGGAATCTGCGCCGATTTTCCGGTCGCGCCGATGAACAGCAAGATCGCGGCCGCCGTCGCCACCCACGGACTCATCGCGCCGACGCTGGTGTGCAGCGCCGCGAAATTGAGCGACCAGACGCCGTGCGGCACCAGCGAATTGTCCCTTACCCAATGGCCGGCGACGGCGCGCGCCGCCCAGGTGTGGGGCGCAAGGGCGGCGACAATCGTGAAAATTCCCAGCAGGAAGCCCGCGTCGCCAATCCGGTTCACGATGAACGCCTTGCGTCCGTTGTAGGCGTACTGCGGATTCGTGTACCAGAAGCCGATCAGCAGGTACGAGCACAGCCCCACGCCTTCCCATCCGACGAACATCAGCACCAGGTTGTCGGCCAGCACCAGCACCAGCATCGCGGTTACGAACAGGTTCATGTAGGTGAAATAGCGGGCGAAGTCCTCGTCGTGGCCCATGTAGCCGGCCGAATAGACGTGAATCAGCGCGCTGACTCCCGTCACGACCAGGATCATCACCGCCGAGAGCGCATCGACGCGGAATCCGACGCTGGTGTGGAAATCGCCCGCGACGATCCAATCCCACAGATGCACCGTTAGGGCCGCGCCCGCCGGTAAGGTGAGCAGCTTTGCGAAGGCCCACACCGACACGGCAAAGGCGGCGATTATGACGCCGGAGCCGACAGTATTTACCGCGGTGCGGCCGAGCCGGTTGCCCCAGAACAGGTTGAACACGACGCCGAGCGCCGGAAACAGAACGATTAGCGAAATCGCCGGAAAATCAACGGACATCGGTTGCCACCTGGGTTGCCACCTGGGTTACCACCTGAGCAGCGTTAGATCGTCGGCGTTGACGCTCTCCCGGCTGCGAAAGACCGAGAGCACGATTCCCAGCCCGACGGCGGCTTCGGCCGCCGCCACCGTCATTACAAAGAACACGATCACCTGGCCGTCCATCGAGCCGAGCCGGCTGCCGAGCGCGACGAAGGTAAGGTTGACGGCATTGAGCATCAACTCGATCGACATGAACATCACCAGGATATTGCGGCGCACGATCACGCCCGCGACCCCGATCGCGAAAATGATCGCGCCGAGCGCCAGCATGTAATGCAGCGGAATCATCAGGCGGCGTCCTTCTTCGCTTCATCGGCGGCGCGGGCGAGGTCTTGCTCCTGCTCGCCGGCGGGCAGCCGCCGCGCCATCGCGACCGCGCCGGCCACTGCCACAAGCAGCAGGATCGAGGCCGCTTCGAAGGCGAACAGGTAATCGGTGAACAGCTTCTGCGCGAGGCTGTCGATCGAGCCGTAGCCGGCCGGCTGCGCCCCGGCGGCCAACTGAAAATGGGGCGGTGCGAGAAGCAGGTACAGTTCCGCGGCCAGCGCGGCGGCGCCGATCGCGCCGGCGAGCTTGAGCCCAAGATGGCCGGAGGAACCGGTCTCCGTTTGCAAATTCAGGAGCCAGATCACGAACAGGAACAGCACCATGATCGCGCCGGCGTACACGATAATTTGCAGCAGGCCGACCACCACCGCGTTCTCCGCGATGAACAGCCCCGCGATCGCGACGAGCGTCACGATCAGCGAGAGCAGCGAATGCACCGGATTGCGCTGGACGATCACGCCCAATGCGGAAGCGACCGCCAGCACGCCGAAGAATATCGCCACCGCGAACGGCATCAGAGGCCGCCCCCAGCCGCCACCACGATGAACGCCGTGACGAGGATGTTGGCGAGGCCGATCGGAACCAGCCCCTTCCATCCGAGCCGCATCAATTGATCGTAGCGGAAGCGCGGCAGCGTCCAGCGCACGAGAATCTGGATCCAGCAGAAGATTACAGTCTTCACCCAGAACGCGACGACGCCCAGAATCGCCACCACGATTTGATTGATGGGAATAAACAGGCCGCCAAGATGGAATCCGTCGCGGTACAGCCACGGAATTTGCCATCCGCCGAAGAAGAACGTTGTGATCAACACGGAGATCAGGACGATTTCGGCGAAATCGGTCAGCATGAAGACGGCCTGCTTGCCGCCCGAGTATTCCACGAAATAGCCGGCGATAAGTTCGGACTCGCCCTCGGGCAGGTCGAACGGCACGCGCTTGGACTCCGCCATCCCCGCCGTGAACAAGAGGATGAAGGCGACCGGCTGGAGAAAGATTCCCCATCGCGGCAGCCATCCGAACCACACGCCGCCCTGCGCGCGGACGATTTCCTGCAGGTCGAGCGTGCCGAAGGTCATGATCACGGCGACGATCGCGAGGCCCATCGCGAGTTCGTAGGAAATCATCTGCGCGGCCGCGCGAATCGCGCCCAAGAGCGCCCAGCGGTTGTTCGACGACCAGCCGCCCAGCGCGACGCCATACACGCCGATTCCGATGGTGGCGAGGAGATAGAGCGCGGCGGCGTTGAGTTGCGCTGGCTGGAGATCGATCGTACGGCCGGCAATAGTGATTTGGTCGCCGATTGGCGCCACCGCGAACGCGATCAATACCGGGAACAGCGCCAGAAACGGACCCAGCGCGTGCAACAGCCGGTCCGCGCCCTCCGGCACGAAATCTTCCTTGGTGAAAAGCTTCAGCGGATCGGCCATCAGCGTGTTGACGAAGCCGACGTTGGGCATCCTCAAGCGCGCGCCCCAGCCGGTGAGCGCGGCGCGGTTCGCCCCGATCCGATCCTGAATCAGCGCGCTGCCCTTGCGCTCGAACCACAGCAGGATCCCCGACAGGTTCAGCACCAGCACCAGGACGACGATCGCCTTGATCGCGCCGATTAGCAGCTCAATCGCCACGGCCCGCCAACTCGTCGATCAGCTTTACGACGCTGTCTTCGGTGAGATTTTCGCAGTACCGATCCTGATCGAGCTGGAGCATCGGCGCGGTCCCGCACGACGCCAGGCATTCCACGGTCTCAAGGGTGAACTTTCCGTCCGGAGTGGTTTCGCCCGGCCCGATTCCGAGCTTGCGCCGGACGGATTCGACGATCCGATCCGCGCCGCGCAGCCGGCACGAGAGATTGGTGCAGACGTCCAGCAGATGGCGGCCGACGGGCTTGCGATGGAACATCGTGTAGAACGAGACCACCGCGCGCACGTGCGTGGGCGGAATTTCCATCAGGTGTGCGACGTAATCCTGCACCGCATCGGAGAGCCAGCCGAACTCGCGCTGGGCGATCCACAACGCCGGGAGCAGGGCGGCCTGCCGGGCCGGATAGCGCGGCAGGAGCGCCTGATATTCCTTGAGCGCCGCATCGGAAAACTTCACTGCCTCCGCACCGGCGGGGCCGTGCGGCGGCGCGGCGAGGCGGCCTTGGTTGTCCGCGGATTCAGGCATGGCGGTACATTATCGGTCCTTCAACGCCGAACGTCCATCCTTTCGGCAATCTAATGATAGCTAGCTAAAATCCCTCAATTCCGCCGACGGCGCAAGAGCGGCGCTCCGAATGTGCGCCCGGTTGCGGCGGGCGGTTGCGGCGCGCTATCTATCGTGCGCTGCGTTCGGATGCGGATAATCGCGGGACAAGCTCATGGAAGGCGGCTCAAGGCGCCGCGCGGGATGCGCACGCGGCCGGCCTCGGCGCGGGCGCGCGAGTCGATCTTTTCGCGCCTGACGGTCCGGATCGATCTGGCGGGTGCGCGCGTGCTCGACCTGTTCGCGGGGAGCGGTTCGCTCGGAATCGAGGCGCTTTCGCGCGGTGCGGCGCACGTTACATTCGTCGATTCGTCGCGCGAGGCAGCCAAGGTTATCCGCGCGAACCTGGCCACGATGCGCTTCGGGGAGCGCGGGCGAATAATCGTCAAGCGCATGGACCGCGCGCTCGAAGAGCTGGGCGGAGCGCAGGAAGCGTTCGACCTCGTCTTCGTCGATGCGCCGTTCAAGGACGATACCAGCAACGCCGTCGCCGCCGCGATCGGGCGGCTGGGACTTGTTGCGCCCGGCGGATGGATAGTAGTCGAGCAATCCAAACGCGCGCCGGAGCCGCCGCCGGCGCCGGCCGGATTCGAGCGGACCACGGTCGCGATCGTGGGCGACCATCGAATGGCGTATTACCGGCGGGAATTGACATCGGCGGACCTCGCGGGGGAAAAATAATGAGGCGGTGCAAATGACCAACAAACCAAAAGAGCGGACTCCCCTGATCGCGGTTTATCCCGGCAGCTTCGATCCGATTCACAACGGCCATATCGACGTGGTTCGCCGGAGCGTCGTGATTTTCGACGAGGTGATCGTCGCGGTGACCTACAATCCGCACAAGGACGCGGCGCTGTTCACCGCCGACGAACGGGTCGAAATGATCCGCGAGGTCATCCACGATTTGGAGCCGCGCGCGCGCGTCGATAAATTCAGCGGCCTGTCGGTCGATTACGCCGAACGGATCGGCGCTAAGGTGCTAATCCGGTCGCTGCGCGCGGTGACCGATTTCGACTACGAACTGCAGATGGCGCAGATGAACAAGCAAATGCAGCCCGCGGTCGAGACGGTCTTCATGTTTTCCAATCCCCGGCTGTTCTTCACGGCCTCGCGGCTAATCAAGGAGGTCGCGGGCTACGGCAAGCGCCTCCCCGAATTGGTCCCGGAGCCGGTGATGAACCGCCTGCGCGCCAAGTTGAAGGTGGACTGAAGCGGTAATGGTATTCCCCCTCAAGGCTGGATCGAAATTCTGGCAGCTTCCTCGGGCTTCATGGGCCTTACTCCCGTGATTCGTTCCACGTCATCGGGTTTCGCCAAAACATCACCGTCGTTTGTGACCAGCACTTGGATCCTCGCCTTCATCGAGTCAAGAAGAATTCCGCGGCCGAAGATGTCAGCGCCGGCCCGAACGGGAAAGACTCGCTGTAGCTCGTCCATTTTCTTTGCATCGTCCCAAGTTCCGGCGCATTGCGCCCATGTAACGTCGCCTTGCTCCTCCCAACTGCCAATCACGTAATAGGGCTGGATTTCAAGCTTTTCGGCGAAGGCTAAAGCCGCATCGGGTGGTTTCTTTCGCAATTGGTATAGCGTCCTTCGACTGACCGCCAAGCGGACGCGCCCCCTTTCCCAAGCATCCTTGATACGACACATCGCCGTATGGCCGGGGCGCTCCGGATTGAACACCGCGATAACGGCGCATGTGTCCAAAGTGGCGGTCTTCACGACAATCAACTCTCATCTGAAAATTTTGCGGCATGCGGCCTTGACAGTCAACTTGCCGCGCGCCGGGCGGATGGCGCGGACTTCGAAACAAACGCGCTCTTTCCGCTGGAGGTAACCGGCCACTTCGAGCAGGTTGCGAGCTTGAGGATTACCGCTGGGGCCGAACATCCGCATCAGGCTCTTCGGAGAACGGCGCGTGACGGCCCCGAGTTTGGCGAAGCCGGCCGTGGCATTGATGTAATCACGCAGCACCGCTCTGCTTCGCGAGCGGAAGTGGAACTCCCGTATCCGCGCGGGATTGTTTAGCCGATCGGCGGATGGGATGATTGCCGCGCGTTCGGGGTCCGCTAACCGGTGGTTGCCGGCGGGCACGGAGGAGCCATGCGAAATATTTTAATTGCGGCCGGCTTCGCATCCATGCTGGGCCTCGTCGGGTTCGTGGCGGCGGCGTTCGCCGCGGCGGGCTTCAGCGTATCTCCAAATAGCCTGACATTCGACGGCGTTGTGCTCGGCACCACCTCAGCGCCGAAGACGGTTACGATCTCGAATCGGACCGGAACGGCGGTTCGCATCGCCGGTATCTCCCTGTCGAGTGATTTCGGCCTGAGCGGTGATCGTTGCACTGGAACGAAGCTTCCGGCCGGAGCGACTTGTACAGTCGGTGTGACTTTCACCGCGTCGCAGGCCGGCACGACGAGTGGAGAATTGTCGATTGCAACCGGGAGCGGCGCTGGAATCGCGGCCGCCTCGGACGTTCATGCCGATAATCGCAGGACCCGGCGGCGGCGCAATCAAGCCGTAGTGGAACTGACCGGCAGTCCAAGCCCCGCGGCGAGCGGCATCTTCGTCGCCAATCCGTATGCCAATAGCGTGACGGTCTATCCGATCGACGCGGCGGGCGATGCGACTCCGTCCGCGACAATTTTCGGCAGCGCGACTCTCCTCGATTATCCGTTCGGAATCGCGGCGGGGCCGGATGGCACGATGTACGTGGCGAATTACGGCGCGAACGGCGTCACGATCTATTTGGCGGGCAGCAACGGCAACACCGGGCCGGCGACCGAGATCGGCGGCGCGCTCACGGGAATCGCCAATCCCGACGGAATCGCCGTCGATTCCAGCGGCAACCTCTACGTGGCGAACGATGCGCCCGGCTTCGGCAGCATAACCGTCTTTGGCGCTGGACAGTCCGGCGATGTTCCTCCGAATCAGACAATCGCGGGCGCTTCCACTGGACTGGCGTATCCCTCCGGCCTCGCATTGGATTCGAGCGGAAACATCTATGCGGCGAATCTCGAGGGCGGCATCCAAGGAATGGGCAGCATCACCGTCTATGCTCCTTCTTGTGGCACAGGCTTTAGCCTGTGTTCTCCAATCGCGACGATCGCCGGCCCGGCGACGCAATTGGGGCAGCCGTCGGGAATCGCGATCGATTCGCTCGGACAAATTTATGTGGTGAACAACAGTTGCGGGCCGTCGGCGAGCGGATGTATCGCGATCTACGCGCCGCTTGGCAGCCAGACCGGAAATCTCGATCCCGCGCCGATCAAGACGATCGGTGGGCCGAATGCCGAACTCAACGACCTCGCCGGAATCGCGGTCGATTCGGCCGGAACGATGTACGTGACGAGCTTCGCCAGTCCGGGCGAAGTGGCGATCTACTATGCGTGGGCGAACGGGAACATTCCGCCGGCGGCGGTAATCGCGGGAGGCGACACGGGACTCTTCGCGCCGCGCGGAATCGCCGCGCTCGGCACCCGCCCCACTCCGACGGTCACGGCGACCGCAACGGCGACGGCAACCGTCACGGCGACCCCGACCGCCACTGTGACGGCGACCACGACGGCAACCGTCACCGCGACGCCAACGGCCACGGCCACGACTACAGCGACTATTACTGCCACGCCAACGGCAACCGTCACCGCGACAACGACAGCAACCATCACCGCGACTCCGACTGCGACTGCAACCCTCACTGCCACGCCAACCGCGACTGTCACCGCGACCCCGACCGCGACGACCACGGCGACGCCGACGGCGACCGCAACGCCGCCCTTCCTGTTTGTCGCCAATAATGATAGCAGCTCTGTAACCAGCTACCCGCTGGGCAGCAACGGCAACAGCGCACCCATCGCCACCATCAGCGGCGCCGCCACCGGGCTCGATTCTCTCCAAGGCGTCGCGGTGGATTCCGGCGGGAAGATCTATGCGACAAACTGCGGCACGGCCTGCTCGGGGTCGGGAAACCCCGCCAGCGTCACGGTCTATCCTGCCGGCAGTAACGGGAACACTGCGCCCGGCGCCACCATCAGCGGCGCCGCCACCGGGCTGAACAGCCCCTTCGGTATCGCGCTGGATTCCAGCGGGAATATCTATGTGACGAACTACGGCGCTACCAGCGTGACGATCTATCCGGCCGGCAGCAACGGCAACGTGACGCCCGGCGCCACCATCAGCGGCGCCGTCACCGAGCTAAATGGCCCCGGGGGCATCGCACTGGATTCCAGCGGGAATATCTATGTGGTGAATGGGAACGCTCCCAGCGTGACGGTCTATGCGGCCGGCAGCAACGGCAACGTGGCGCCCAATGCCACCATCAGCGGCGCCACCACCGGGCTGGATGGGCCCCAAGGCATCGGGCTGGATTCCAGCGGGAACATCTATGTGGCTAATATTAGCAACAAGAGCGTTACGGTGTATCCGCCACTCAGCACCATCTGTCCCTCTCCTCCGTGTAGTACCCCGCTCAATCAGACACCTAGCAGGGTGCGGAAAAATGATCGCTTTTCGCTCCGCACCGAGGTAGATAGATAGGTGACCGTTGTGGGTTGAGGAGGAAGCGGGGATGCGCGGGACGGACGAGCAGCAGAGCGGGATGTTCA
>JBOHWK010000101.1:0-12981 GCA_050736715.1 Binataceae bacterium (SeqCode)
CGACAGCGGCACGTGCACCGCCATCTGGTCGCCGTCGAAGTCGGCGTTGAACGCGGCGCAGACCAGTGGATGGAGCTGGATCGCCTTCCCATAGATCAACACCGGCTCGAAGGCATGGATGCCGAGGCGGTGGAGCGTCGGCGCGCGGTTCAGCAGGATCGGATGCTCTCGGATCACCTCGTCGAGGATGTCCCAAACGTCCTTGCCCTCTTTTTCGACCATCTTCTTGGCGCTCTTGATGGTCGTGACGTAGCCCTTTTCCTCGAGCTTGTTGTAGATGAACGGCTTGAACAGTTCGACCGCCATCTTCTTCGGCAAGCCGCATTGATGGAGCCGCAGTTCGGGGCCGACCACGATCACCGAGCGGCCCGAATAATCGACCCGCTTGCCGAGCAGGTTCTGCCGGAAGCGGCCCGACTTGCCTTTGAGCATGTCGGAGAGCGATTTCAGCGGGCGCTTGGAGGGGCCGGTAATCGCGCGGCCGCGGCGGCCGTTGTCGAACAGCGCGTCCACCGCCTCTTGCAGCATCCGCTTTTCGTTGCGGATGATGATGTCGGGCGCGTTCAGTTCGATGAGCCGCTTCAGGCGGTTATTGCGGTTGATGACCCGGCGGTAGAGATCGTTCAGGTCCGAGGTGGCGAAGCGCCCGCCGTCCAGTGGCACCAGCGGCCGCAGGTCGGGCGGAATCACCGGCAGGATCGTGAGGATCATCCATTCCGGCTTGTTGCCCGATTCGCGGAAGGCGTTGACCACCTTGAGCCGCTTGGAGACCTTCTTGCGCCGCGCCTCGGAGGCGGTCGCCTTCATCTCAGCGCGGAGTTCCTCGGAGAGTTGATCGAGCTTGAGTTGCGTGAGCAGCGTGCGGACCGCTTCCGCGCCCATCTCGGCCTTGAAGCCTTCGCCGTATTGCTCGCGCGCCTCGCGATACTTGCGCTCGGTGAGCAGTTCCCGGTATTGCAGCGGCGTCTCGCCCGGATCGGTCACGATGTAGCTCTCGAAGTAGAGGACCTTCTCCAGTTCCTTGAGCGTCATGTCGATCAGCGTGCCGATTCGCGAGGGCAGCGAGCGCAGAAACCAGATGTGCGCGACGGGCGCGGCCAGATCGATATGGCCCATCCGCTCGCGCCGGACCTTGGACTGGATCACCTCGACGCCGCACTTTTCGCAGACGACGCCGCGATGGCGCATGCGCTTGTACTTGCCGCAGTTGCATTCGTAGTCTTTGGTGGGGCCGAAGATTTTCGCGCAGAACAGGCCGTCGCGCTCCGGCTTGAAGGTCCGGTAGTTGATCGTCTCGGGCTTCTTAACCTCGCCGTGCGACCACGACCGGATCATTTCCGGCGCCGCGATTGAAATCCGGATCGCGTCGAACGCCAGCGGATTCTTGGGCTTCTCGAATATGCCGAACAGGTCTTCCATCCCGATTAACTCCCTTGCGGCCGGCTCTGCCCGTGCTCCGGCTGCTCCAGCAGTTCGATGTTAAGGCACAGCGATTGCAGCTCTTTCACCATCACGTTGAACGATTCGGGCAGTCCGGGTTCCAGCGTGTTCTCGCCCTTCACGATCGCCTCGTACATCCGGGTCCGCCCGGCCACGTCGTCCGACTTGACCGTCAGCATCTCCTGAAGCGTGTAGGCCGCGCCGTAAGCCTGCAGCGCCCACACCTCCATCTCGCCCAGCCGCTGGCCGCCGAATTGCGCCTTGCCGCCCAGCGGCTGCTGGGTGACGAGGCTGTACGGGCCGGTCGAACGCGCATGAATTTTGTCTTCAACGAGATGGTGCAGCTTCATCATGTACATCACGCCGACCGTCACCGGCTGTTCGAAGGGCAGCCCGGTGCGTCCGTCGTGGAGGGTGCATTGGCCCGATTCCGGCAGCTTGGCGCGCTTGAGCAATTGGAAAATCTCGTCCTCGCGGGCGCCGTCGAAGACCGGCGACGCCACATGGACTCCCGCGAGCGCCTTGGCCGCCAGCTTGAACACTCCCGCGTCGGGGAGTTCGTCGATAAGTTCGTGGCTCTCCTTGTCCGGGTAAACGTCCTTAAGACGGCGCTTTAGTTGCGCGGCGCTCGCGCCCGCGCGCAAATCCCGCTCGATCTGGCGGCCGAGTTCCAGCGCGGCCCAGCCCAGATGCGTCTCCAGAATCTGGCCGACGTTCATGCGCGAGGGCACCCCGAGCGGATTCAGCACGATATCGACCGGCGTGCCGTCGGCCAGGTACGGCATGTCCTGTTCGGGCAGGATGCGCGAGAGGACGCCCTTGTTGCCGTGCCGCCCGGCCATCTTATCGCCCACTTGCAAGCGGCGTTTGATCGCGGCGAACACCTTGATCATCTTGATTACGCCCGGCGCGAGTTCGTCGCCCGCATTGAGCCGCCCGATCTTGACGCCGTAACGGTCATGAACCGCCGCGGCATTGGTCTCCATGGCGGCGATTGCCTGCCCGGCCTCGGCTTGCGCGTCCTCATTCTCGACGCGCAACTGGCCCCACAGGTTGGCCGGCAACTCGTCGATCTCCTCGGTCGCGAGCACGTCGCCCTTCTTGAGCAACTCCTTGCGCTCGTCCGACATCACCCGCCCGGCCAGTTGCTTGCCGCCGAGCGCCTTTTTGAGCTTGCGCAGGGTCTCCTGCCGGAGGATGCGGATTTCCTCGGCCTCGTCCTGCTTCAAGCGTTCGGCCTCGAGGACCTCGATCTCCTGGGTGCGCTCGTCCTTGGCGACGCCGCGGCGCGCGAAGACGCGCGCGGCGATTATCGTGCCTTCGACGCCGGGCGGAACGCGCAGGCTGGTGTCGCGCACCTCGCCCGCCTTCTCGCCGAAAATCGCCCGCAGCAGCTTTTCCTCGGGACTCAATTGCGTCTCGCCCTTGGGCGTGATCTTGCCGACCAGGATGTCGCCCGGACGGACTTCCGCGCCAATTCGCACGATCCCGGAAGTGTCGAGGTCCTTGAGCGCCTCCTCGCCGACGTTGGGAATGTCGCGGGTGATCTCCTCGGGGCCGAGCTTGGTGTCGCGCGCCACGCATTCGAATTCCTCGATATGCACCGAGGTGAACAGGTCTTCCTTGACCACGCGCTCGGAAATCAGGATCGAGTCCTCGAAGTTGTAGCCGCCCCACGGCATGAACGCGACCGTTACGTTGCGGCCGAGCGCCAACTCGCCCATGTCGGTTGAGGGGCCGTCGGCCAGCACGTCGCCGGCCCTGACGCGCTCGCCCTTGACGGCGATCGGGCGCTGATTGATGCAAGTGCTCTGGTTGGAGCGCTGGTACTTGACCAGATTGTAGATGTCCACGCCCGCGTCGCGCGGATCCTTGCTCTGCTTGTCGGCGCGCACCACGACCCGCTCCGCATCGACGCTCTCGACCACGCCGTCGCGCCGCGCAATCACGGTAACTCCGGAATCGCGGCCGACCGTGCCTTCGAGGCCAGTGCCGACCAGCGGCGCGTCCGGCTTCAGCAGCGGAACCGCCTGGCGCTGCATGTTCGATCCCATCAGCGCACGGTTGGCGTCGTCGTTCTCCAAAAACGGGATCAGCGACGCCGCGACCGAGACCAATTGATTCGGCGACACGTCCATGTATTGGACGTCCTCGGCGCGCACCACCTCGAATTCGCCGCCGATCCGGGCGGAAACCGTTTCGGCCGTGAAGCGCCCGTGCGTATCCAAGGGGGCGTTGGCCTGCGCGATTACCTTGTCCTCCTCGTCGAGCGCGGAGAGGTACTTGATCCGGTCGGTGACCCGGCTGTTCTCGACTTCGCGGTAGGGCGTCTCGATGAACCCGAATTCGTTGACCCGCGCGTAGGTCGATAGCGCGGCGATCAGGCCGATATTCGGCCCTTCGGGCGTTTCGATCGGACAGACGCGGCCGTAATGGGTCGGATGGACGTCGCGGACCTCGAATCCCGCCCGTTCGCGCGTCAGCCCGCCGGGACCCAGCGCGGAGAGCCGGCGCTTGTGGGCGATCTCGCTCAGCGGATTGGTCTGATCCATGAACTGCGACAATTGCGAGGAGCCGAAGAACTCCTTGATTACCGCGGAGGCCGGCTTGTAGTTCACCAACTCCTGCGGCATCAGCGTCTCGATGTCCTGCAGCGACATCCGCTCCTTGATCGCGCGCTCCATCCGCACCAGGCCGATCCGGAACTGGTTCTCCACCAATTCCCCGACCGCGCGCACGCGGCGGTTGCCGAGATGGTCGATGTCGTCCACTTCGCCGATGTTGTTCTTGAGTTCGAGCAGGTAGCGGACGACCTCCAGGATGTCCTCGCGGCGCAGCGTCCCCTGATCGAGCGGCGCGTCGATCTTGAGCTTGTGGTTGAGCTTGAGCCGCCCGACGCGGGAGAGATCGTAGCGTTCGGCGTTGAAGAAAAGATTGTTGAAGAAGGCGGCCGCCGTTTCCTGCGTGGGCGGATCGCCCGGGCGCAGCCGCCGGTAAATTTCGATTATCGCCTCCTCGGGCGTGCCGAGCTTGTCCTGCGCAAGTGTGAGGCGCAGCGGCCCGCCGCCGGCCATATCCTCGGCGTAGAGCACTTCAACCTTTTTGACGCCGTGCGCCTTGAGCTTTTCGAGCGTCTCCTCGGTCAACTCCTCGTTGGTGGCCGCCAGCACCTCGCCGGTGCCCGAATCGACGATATCGTGCGCGCAGACGCGGCCCGATATATCGCCGGGGCCGATCGGCACTTCGGCGAGCTTGGCCTGTTCCATCGCGCGCACGGCCGCCTTGTTAAACTTGCGCCCCTCGCGCGCGATCACCTCGCCGCTTTTGGGGTCCTTAACGTCGCGCGAGACGCGCGAGCCGAGCAACTGGTCCGGGATGAAGCGCTTGGTGTACTGCTTGTCGCCGAGGAGGATCGTGTCCTTCTTGTAGAAGTAATTCAGCAGGTCTTCGGTGGTCATTCCGAGCGCGCGCAGCAGCACGGTCGCGGGAAATTTGCGCCGCCGGTCGATTCGCACGTAGAGCACGTCGCGCGGATCGAACTCGAAATCGATCCAACTGCCGCGGTACGGGATGATCCGCGCCGAGTACAGGAGCTTGCCCGTCGAATGGGTGCGCCCCTTGTCGTGCTCGAAGAACACGCCGGGCGAGCGGTGCAATTGCGAGACGATTACCCGCTCGGTGCCGTTCACCATGAAGGTGCCGTTTATCGTCATCAGCGGAATCTCGCCGAAGTACACCTCCTGTTCCTTGACGTTCTTGATCGAGCGCCGCCCGCTCTCCACGTCCCAGATGACGAGCTGGATTTTGACCTTGATCGGCGCCGCGTAGGTCATCCCGCGCTGATGGCATTCGTCAACGTCGTACTTGGACGCGCCCAATTCGTAGCTGACGAATTCGAGCGAGGCGGTTTCGTTGAAATCCTTGATCGGGAAGACCGACTTGAAGACCGCCTGCAATCCCGTATCCTGCCGGTCTTCCGCGGCGACCCCGATTTGCAGGAATTCGTCGTAGGAGCGCCGCTGAATCTCGATCAGATTCGGGATGTCGATGATCTGCTCGATCTTCCCGAACGAACGGCGAAAGCGAAGGTTGCTGGTTACGTGCGCCTGAGCCATCGGCTACCTCGGGCGCCGCCCGTCGCGGCGCACCATGAAACAATACGGGGCGGGCGGCGCGGACCGGTGTCCGGCCTCCGCACCGCCCGCGGTAAAGACCGCATGAAGCGCCCGCCCGCGCGCTCCGTTAAGCGCCGGGCGGCGGTCCATCGGCCGGAAATTACACATCGAAGCGGCTTCAACTCCTACTTCAATTCCGCCGTGCCGCCGGCCTCGACTATCTTCTTTTTGATCTCCTCGGCTTCGGCCTTGCTCACCCCTTCCTTGACCGCCTTGGGCGCCCCATCGACCAGATCCTTCGCTTCCTTGAGTCCCAGCCCGGTCAGTTCGCGCACGACCTTGATGACTTGAATCTTCTTGTCGCCCGATCCGGTGAGCACGACGTTGAATTCGTCCTGCTCCGGAGCGGCCGCCGCGCCCCCCGCCGGCGCCGCCGCCATCGCGACCGGAGCCGCGGCCGACACGCCGAGTTCCTGTTCCAATTCCTTAACCAACGCGGCCGCGTCGAGCAGGCTCAGATTCTTCAAGTAATCCTTCACCTGATCGCGGTTCAGCTGTGTTTCCGCCATGATATCCTCTCTCTCCTTGCGTTTTCGCTTCGGGAGCGATGTGGGAGCGCTCCGAATTGCTTAACTTCAAATCCTTAACGGTTCATGCTCCGGCGGCCGGCTCCGCGCCGTCCGCGGCGGGCGCCGCCGTTGCGGGCCCATTTTTCTTTCCGATCGCGTCGATCACGCGCACCAGCGCCGATCCCGGCTCGTTCAGCAGCCGCACCAGCCGCGTGGCCGGCGCATTGAGCAAGCCCAACAGTTGCGCCATCACGACCTCGCGCGGCGGCAGCGCCGCGAGCGCATTCACCTCCGCCGCGCCGAGCGGCCTTCCGTCCAGCACCCCGGCGCGGAGCTTCAGGCGCTCGCCCAATTCCTTGTACGAGGTGACGGCCTTGGCGACTGCGACCGGGTCGTCGTAGCTGAGAATTACGCCGACCTGCCCGCCGAGATGGGCGTCCAGCGCGGCGTAGGCGGTATCCTTGATCGCCCGGCGCACGAGGGTATTTTTCGCCACCCGCATTTCGCCGCGCACCGCGCGCAGCCGGCGGCGAAACTCGGTCGATTCCGCGGCGGTGATGCCGCGATATTCGGCCACCAGCGCCATCTTGGCGCGCCCCAGCCCGGCTCCGAGCGACTCGACGATCGCGGTTTTTTCCTGCTTCTTCATTTCACCTTGAACCGAATCGCAATCTTCCGCTACGCCGTCGCCGCCATCGCCTTGGCCGCCTGGGCCGCGTCGATCCGAACGCCCGGCCCCATCGTCGAGGAGACCGCGACGCTGCGAATGTAATTGCCCTTGGCCGAGGCCGGCTTGGAGCGGACGATCGCGCCCAACAGCGCGCGCACGTTGTCCATCAGCTTCGCCTCGCCGAAGCTCAGCTTGCCGATCCGCGCATGGACCACGCCCGCCTTGTCCACCCGGTAATCGACCTTGCCGGCCTTGATCTCGCCGACCGCCTTGGCGATGTCGAAGGTGACGGTGCCGACCTTGGGATTGGGCATCAGGCCGCGCGGCCCGAGAATTTTGCCGATTCGGCCGACTTGCGCCATCATGTCGGGGGTGGCGATCACGCGGTCGAAATCGAGCCAGTTCTCTTCCTGAATCTTCTTGATAATTTCCTCACCGCCGACGAAATCGGCGCCCGCCTCGCGCGCCTCGCGCTCCTTTTCGCCCTTGGCCACCACCAAGACGCGCGCGGTCTTGCCGGTTCCATGCGGCAGCACGATAGTCCCGCGGACATTCTGGTCGGCTTGCCGGGGATCGACGCCCAGGCGCACCGCGATTTCGACCGTCTCGTCGAACTTCGCAACGGGGGCGGCGGCGACGATCCTGATCGCCTCTTCGAGCGGGTAGCGGTGTTCGCGTTCGATTTTTTTGGCCGCTTCGCGGTATTTCTTTCCTGCCATCGCCGTCTCTCCTGCGCGTCCCTAATCCCCCACTTCGATTCCCATCGAGCGCGCGGTGCCGGCCACGGTGTTAATCGCGGCGGCCAAGTCCGCGGCGGTCAGGTCCTTGAGCTTGGCCTTGGCGATTTCCTCGACCTGCGCGCGAGTCACTTTGCCGACCTTGTTTTTGTTGGGCGCCGCCGAGCCTTTTTCGATTCCGGCCGCCTTCAGCAGCAGGTTCGAGGCGGGCGGGCTTTTGGTGACGAAGGTGAACGAGCGGTCGGCGTACACCGTCACGATCACCGGAATCGTCATCCCCTGCGTATTCTGGGTCTGGGCGTTGAAGGCCTTGCAGAACTCCATGATATTGACGCCGCGCTGGCCGAGCGCGGGGCCTACCGGCGGCGACGGATTGGCCGCGCCGGCCGGAATTTGGAGCTTGACTTGTCCGACTACTTTCTTAGACACGTTGTTTCAGCTTCCCGCCGTTGCAAAATTCACCGCCGGCGCGCGGGCCGGCTCCGCCGCCGGCCCGCGCTTGCCGGTTCAAGCTTTTTCCACCTGGACAAACTCGAGTTCGACCGGAGTGGCCCGGCCGAAGATCGAAATCAGCACGCGCACCTTGCCCTTTTCCGGCTTCACTTCTTCGACCGTCCCGTTGAAATCCTGGAACGGCCCGTCGATTACCTTAATCGCCTCGCCCACCTCGAACAGCACCTTGGGCTTGG
Source organism: Binataceae bacterium (SeqCode) (assembly GCA_050736715.1). Taxonomy (GTDB): domain Bacteria; phylum Desulfobacterota; class Binatia; order Binatales; family Binataceae; genus Binatus. Next base: position 8,221 of record JBOHWK010000101.1, read on the forward strand.
GCCGGAGCGCCCCCTCTTCCATCTGCTGGGTGATTTCCCGCACTTGGGATTCGGGCACTTCCGGCGGCATGGTCGCATGGCCGACGAAGCCGGTGATTTTCGGCGTCTCCTTGATCACGTGCCAGGTTTCGTTGTCGAGCACCATGTTGACGAAGATATAGCCGGGGAAGAACTTGCGGCTGGAAATCTTGCGCTGCCCGCCCTTGCCGAGCTCCTGCACGCGCTCGATCGGCACCAGGACGTCGCCGAACTTGGGCTCCACGTGAAGCAGGCGCACCCGCTCCTCGAGCGCGGCCTTGGCCTTCTGCTCGAAGCCCGAATAGGTGTGGACGATATACCACTTTTTGGCGGGCGCCGCGGACTCTGTCGCCGTTTCTGTCATCGTTGCCTGCGGCCCCGATCGCGGGGCCGGTTAGGTTTCGTAATTTTTGTTCCGTCCGGTTTCCGCGCCGATTAGCCGAGCAGCATCCGCACGCCGCGCACCGCGAAAAAATCGATCACGCCCAGCCACACCGCCATCACAAAGGTCAATCCAACCACCACGACCGTCGCCTGCATGGTCTCCTTGGGCGACGGATAATGGACCTTCGCCAACTCGATCCACGCTTCCTTGACAAAGTTCACGCCCGTTTCGAGGTAACTTTTCAGACTATCCATTTTCTCTCCTTAATGCAAGCGCCGGCTGGGGTCTGGCGGGCCAGGCAGGATTCGAACCTGCAACCCTCGGATTTGGAGTCCGATGCTCTGCCAATTAGAGCTACTGACCCGTGGTCCGCCCGCGTGCAATCCCGAGGCGGGCGAACCCGCGTGCTTAAAGCCGGCCGCATCGCATCTCCTACGACAGTTTGGTTTCCCGATGCAGCGTGTGGGCGCGGCAACTCGGGCAGAACTTCTTGATGGCAAACTTGTCGGTTTGCGTCTTTTTGTTCTTGCTCGTGGTGTAGTTGCGCCGTTTGCAACCTTCGCACGCAAGTCCGATCAATTCTCTTATCGCCGCCATTGCCGCTCGCCATTCTCCCCGCGCCGCCCGTGCGGCGCGATCTTGTGAAAGCCCACGACGGGAATCGAACCCATGACCTCTTCCTTACCAAGGAAGTGCTCTACCGGCTGAGCTACGTGGGCATTTGTTCCTTCCGGCACCCCGCTCACCGTTCCAGTCCAGTTCCACGCCGCGCCTGCGCCCCGGCCGGTGCGGGGAAAATTGGAGCGGGAAACGGGACTCGAACCCGCGACCCCGAGCTTGGAAGGCTCGCGCTCTACCAACTGAGCTATTCCCGCGCCGCGCATCGCGCCGCCGCTCTCGCAAGAAAGTAGAGAGTAGAAAGGAGACCGCGGAGATGGGGCATCTGGCGTGGTCATTAGCGCGGACAGTGGTTCCATTGCTCTCCTTTCTACTTTCGCCTTTCTCCTGCTCTATCGCGACCGTAGGCCGCGATTGGAGAGGGGAGGATTCGAACCTCCGAAGGTATTAACCGGCAGATTTACAGTCTGCTCCCTTTGACCACTCGGGAACCTCTCCGCAAGGCATTCGCGCCAACCAAGCCGATGGCGAGAATCGAACTCGCAACCTACTGATTACAAATCAGGTGCTCTACCGTTGAGCTACATCGGCAAACTACGGCAAAGAACCAAGGTTATTCGGACTGCGCGGACGTGTCAAGCGAGCTTGGGGGAATCGGCTTCGGAGCGCTCCAATCCGGGGGGGGGAGGCGAGGCCGGCGGCGGGGCACCCGGGCAATCTCAACGGCGGGATTGCCGGACACCCCTGGAAGATGGCGAGGGAAAATCGGCCGCTGCCGGACGGCACTGTGGCGCGCCGGCTTCCTGCCCGGTTGCCGGATTCGGCGGCGTGTGGTAGCTCCATTGGCAGGGTCGCCGGAGAAAATCGAAATGACGCCGCGGAAACTGATTGCATTCCTTGCGCTCGCGATTTTGCCGTTTGCCGCGGGTTCCTGCGCGACGGCGGGCGCCGGCGCGCTCAAGCTCGGAATGACCCCCGCGCAGACGATTCAGGCGATGGGCCGGCCCGACCTGCGCGACGACGTGCCCGATCCGAATCACAGCGGCAATCGCGTCCTGCGTTACATCTGGCTCGATCCCGGCAAGGCGGCGATCTTCAGCGGCAATGATCGCGTCGCCAGCATCCAGCCCGTCGAAGGCGGCGCGAAGCGTCAAGCCGAGGCGCAGGAAGCGGCGGCCGCCCCGCCCGCTCATTTCGATCCGCTTCAGACGCCGCTCGATTATCTTTTCTATCCAATCAAGGCGGGCTTCATTTACCTGGGCGCGGGCGCCAATTGCGTCGGCGGCGGCGCCTGCCGCAAGCCAACTCTGCCGCCGCCGAGCGCCGGATAGCGGGCGCCGCGATTCGCGTCCAATTGCCGTGACCGCATGAAGAAAGAGAGCTTTGGCGCGATCGTGCGGGATCGCCGCCACGAGTTATCGCTGACCCAGCGCGGGTTGGCCCGTGAATTGGACGTCAAAGCCAGCTACATCGCTTATCTGGAAAACGGGCAGCGCCGCCCCTCGCTCGCCCTGCTCGGTCGGATCGCGGCGGCGCTCGATCTCGATCGCCGGCGCCTGTTCGCGCTCTCTCATCCCGAAGCCGCCGCGATGCTTGCGGCGCCCCCGCCAAGCAACGGCGATCGCGGCGGCGCGTGGCGCAAATTCTCGGCAAACCGCGCGCTGCTCGCGCGGCACAAGGTAACCGCCCCGGAGCTTAAGGTGTTGAAACAGGTCAGTACGCTCGGCCAGGCCGCATCGGCGGGCCAATTCGTCTTCATCCTCAATTCGATCCGGCAAGCGATGGAACCGGAGCGATGAAGTTCGACCTCGACCTCAAAGCCGGCTTCCTCCAAAGCCTCAAGCGCGAGGTGATCGCCACGCTGACTCCCGAAGAGCGCGCGATAATCGAAGTTTCAACCGGCGAGATGGGCAACAAGCCCGACGCGGTGAAGCTCGGCTGGCTCAAGATGCGCACCAAGGAGGCCTGGACCAAGCAGCGCTACACCAAGGCGCTCGCGCGCACGATGGACAAGCTGCGCGCGTCAGTCGCCGAAGCACAGAAGAAGGACTGACCGCCCCGTCCTTAATTAGTGACGGCTGATTTTTGCGTGGTGGCCGCCGCGGTTTCCGGCGTGAAGCTCAGCACCAGCCGCGGCGGAGATTCGAGCGGCACCACGGTGAAATTCGCCACCGGCCGCGTCGTCAGCGTCACCGTGGTGCCCGCACCGCCGGTGGTGATGTCGCAATCCTTAAAGATCGATTTGTCGAACGCGACGTGGCTTTGCATCCCGGTCTGCGGAATCGTGTTCTTGAGCGAGACTGTCGCCACCGCCCCCGACGGATTTCTTTGTAGCTGCTGCGTGAATTGTACCGGACCGGTCAAACTCAGCACCACCGATAGCGGCGGATTGTTCGCCGACAATGCGATCTGCTTGAGCGTCGCCGGGCCTGCGGCCGGCGGCGGTGGGTCCCGCTCCTGGTCCGCCGCGACCATCTGCGCGGGCGCACTCACCTGATGCAGCATGGGAGCGGCCGGCTGCGCGCCGGAAGGAAAGAGATTCGCCGGCATCGCGGCGGGCGGATCGCCCGGCGGATTCATCGCGGGCGGCGCGGCCGGAGCGGACAGCATCGCAACCGGCGCGGCGGCCGAATTCGCAAGCTGGCCCGGCGGCGGATAGGCCTGCACGGAATTTCCGCCCGGATCGCCTTCACCGAGCGCCGGCAATCCGTCCGATTCGGAGCCGCTTTGCGGCGCCGCCGACGCCACCTCCATCCCGGAGCGCTGGCGCACGACTACCCGGTTCGCATCGCTCTTGGGCAGTTCGCCGTAGCCGCTCTCCGCCAGCACCATCGGCAGCGGATCGGCCTCGGTATCGATCGGCATGTGAATCCGGTTCAATTCTCCGTGCGCACGGCTTGCCCATTTCGAGCCGGGATAATGCTTTTCGACGGCGGCGAACGCCTGCGACGCCGAGTAGGCCTTGCCCTCCTTTTCGAGCGCGACGCCCAATTCGTACAGGCCGTCGGGCGCGATCGGGGTGTCGGGCCACTTTTGCATCAATTCAGCGAAGCGCGATTCGGCGGCGCGGAAATCCGCCCGCTTGAAGTAATAGTTGCCGACAATCATTTGATGGCGCGCGAGCATGTCGCGGCAAACCTCGGCGTATTCCCCCGCCAACGCGGCGAAATCGCTCTCCGGGAAGCGCTGCTCGACCTCCTGGAAGCGGTCCAGCGCCTGCCGCGACTTGGTCTGGTCCTGATCCTCGCGCCCGATCTGGTCGTAATAGCTGCGCGCGATGTAATAGGTCACGAGGTCCAACTGTTTGCTGGTCGGATGCATCCGCTGGAAGTCGTCGAGCGCGGCGACCGCCTCCGCATAGTCGCCCTCCTTGAAGTGGGCCAGGCCGATCTTCATTTCGGCGTCCTCGGCGTAGGGGCTGAACGGGAACCGATCTATCAGGTTCTGGTAGTTCTCGATCGCGGCCTTGTATTCGGCGTCGGCGAAATCGAGCTGGCCTTGGGCGTAATACTCCCCACCGCTCGCCGGTTTGCGGATGGCGCAGGCGGAGAGGGCGGGCAGCAGGCAAGCCGCCAATATGAGCGCGGCGCGCTTCATCGCATAAACGTGAACGAGGTTAACTGTCCCCGCCCCCCGATGCAAGGCGGCGCGCCGCGGCGGTAGTGATCTAATTTGAAGTTTGTCGGCGTCCGCTTCCCGCGGCCTATTTCTTTGCGCAGAACGAGCGTTCGTATGCGAGC
>JBOHWK010000102.1:0-17380 GCA_050736715.1 Binataceae bacterium (SeqCode)
CTCTTCCGCGCTCAACACCAACTCCGCCTTGGGTCTCCCGGTTCGCATCGGCAACTCTCCTTAACCCGAAAAGATGCCGGATATGCAAGCAAGAATTATGCTAGATAATTACGGGACAGGACACTAGTGGTTAAGTAGGTGCGAAAATTTTCGGCGTGGCGCGTCATCAACTTGGCCTAACGATCTACGGCTGAACCGGTTCAGCCTTATGGGCGGAACCCGAACGAGGTACAATCGAGCCGGTCGCCCCGCCGGCGCTCCGGGCTGCCGCCGGGAATCGCTCGGGCATGCTCCTAACGATGCGGGTCAGGCGATTAGAGGTGTTCTCATGGCGGATATCGGCGAGGCAGATTGCCACGCATAGGAAAAATGGAACCGGCTGTTACGGCGGTTGGCCGTGGAAAAAAAATAAAAAATGCCAAACGAACCCAATTTATCCAATAATTCTGGGCGTATTCTTTGGGGAATCTGCATATTCAGCGCGCCAAGAACGCGAAATCGGCTCGCTTCCCCGGCATGCGAAGCGCTCGTCGTCAGAGGAAGTTAATGATGCCGCCTATAGAATCGAGGATCCCGGTTTTTCGCGAGTCTTCGCCATCCCTGACCGGCCCGCCGCCTGCGGACAATCGTGCCAGAGGTTCCTTGATTCCAACCGGCGAATCGCATAAGAATAACTCGACCGTAATACTCGCTGCGATTAGAGTTGCAGCGTTTTCAATCCCTTTTACCCGGCAGGAGGACTAGAGTTGGGCGCTACAACAGCAGCATCGATGGATTTCAAGGGGATGTCGCCGGCCGAAAAACAGATTCTCATCATGAGCTTCTACCGCGACGCCGAATTGCGCGGCGCGCGCCTCCTGTTCAACATCATCGGCCATCTCAAGGACGGCGATTCGCAGGTCAAGATGGCCAAGCATCTGTCGGATGAAACCCGCCATGCGTGGCTCTGGACCAAGCGGATTTCCGAATTGGGCGGCGCGCCCGTGATGATCGACGACGGCTATCAGCGCCGGCTCGGAATGCGCACCGGCGTACCCAAGACGATAATCGACCTGCTCGCGCTAACCGTCGTGGTCGAGGAGCGCGCCCAAAGCCGCTACAACGCCCACATGGCGCTGCCCAACGTCGATCCGGAGACGATGGAGGTCCTCAAAGGGGTGACCGAGGACGAGACGTGGCATCTGTCCTGGATCGAAAAGAAGATGCGCGAGATTGCCGCGGCCCAAGGCGCGGAAGCGCAGGCCGATCGCGCGCTCGACCGCTATCGGCAGATCGATCGCGAGGTTTACGCGACGCTGGCGGCGGACGAAGCCGAACTGATGCGCTCGTAGGGTGGTGAGTTTGAGGGTCGTTGAACCGAGTTCAAAACGACCTAACCCCCTGTCCCCCTTCCCCTTCTGGGAAGGGGGAACGCAAAGCGATCTTTGCTGACTGGTTCCCCCTCTCCTAAAGGGAGAGGGGTTAGGGGTGAGGTCTCTTTTATTCCCATGCGCAATTCGATCGGCGGGATTATTGCTGCCGTTCTGGTTCTTTCTTCGAATCCCGCCCACGCCAAATGGATTGACGGCAGCTTCACCGCCGGCGCGATGCCGGTGCGCGAGCATCATTGCGTCCCCGCCGCGCCGGGACCGCATCCTGCCGTCGTGCTCCTGCATGGCGCCGCGCCTAAAATCGGCTGGGGCAATCCCGCGTTCGAGAAGATGTGCGAGGAGCTTGCGGCCGACGGCTACTTCACCGAGTTCATCGAATACTACAGCCAGACCGGCGCGGTCGGCCCAATGCATCGGGTCGAAATGCTCGAGGATACCCCCGTCTGGCTCGCGGAGATAAAGGCGGGCATCGGCGCGATGGACAAGAATCCCGCCGTCGATCCGCATCGCGTCGCTATCCTGGGCTTTTCTCTCGGCGCTTATCTTGCGCTGTCCGCCGCGGCGACCGATCCCGAACAAATCGCGGCGGTCGCCGAATACTACGGCGGATTGCCGAAGCGGCTATATCCGCGATGCGCCACGATGCCGCCGACGCTGATAATCCACGGCGAGAAGGACATCCTCGTACCGGTATCGCAGGCGCATTCGCTCGACGCGATTCTCACGAAGTACCGTCGCCCGCACGAGATGCACATCTATCCGGACGCGAACCACGCCTTCAATTTCTCCGGCATCCCGTTCTGGTACAACGCCGCCGACGCCCGCGACGCCTGGACCCGCACGCTAAAATTCCTTGGCGAGTACCTCAAGAACGCGGGCGCGGGGCGAGCGCCGCGGTGAGGTCGCGGCGCATCGATTCGGCCGCTTCCGATGCCGCCTCGGCGGGGGATTTTCCCGCCCGCTTCTGCCATGCGTACATGATGCCGCGGCTCGAATTGACGAGGATTCCGGCCCCATCCGGACGCGCCGCGGCGGTCGCGTCCGCCGCCGAGGCGCCCTGCGCACCATAGCCGGGCACCAGGATTATCGCGTTGGGCATGATTTTTCGCGCGCGCCGCGCATGCGCCGGATAAGTCGCTCCCACCACCGCTCCGACCGAGGCAAGGCCGCATTTTCCGGCCAAGCCGGTTCCCCATTTGTTGACTCGCGCCGCGACCGCTTCCCATAGCGGAGCGTCATTGGCGGTCAAATCCTGAAAGTCGCCGGAAGCTGGGTTCGACGTTTTCACCAGCACGAAAACCCCGCGCCCGTCGCGGACCCGCGCCAGGAACGGCGCTATCGCGTCGCCGCCTAAATATGGATTCACCGTGACGGCGTCGCATCCGAAATCCCCGCCGCCCAAAAATGCTTCGGCGTAGGCGGCCGAGGTCGAGCCGATATCGCCGCGCTTGGCGTCGGCGATCGCAATCAGATCGAGCTTGCGCGCGAGTTGAATCACCTCGGCCAGCGCGCGCATCCCGTCGATCCCGCGCGCCTCAAAGAACGCAAGTTGCGGCTTGATTGCGACGACTGACGCCGCGCACGCCTCGACGATTTCGCAGCAAAAGCGCGCGAGTGTAAATCCCGCCGGAATGCCCGGCGCTCCCGGCGCGTCGAGTTGCGGATCGACGCCCAAAACCACGACGCTATTCTTGCGGCGCGACGCTTCGATTATGCGGTCGGCGAAATTCATCACCCGCGATAGTTGCATAATGCGGCGCGCCGGTCACGCGAACCCGGTTGCGCCGCCGCGCGCCGCGCGCGCATCCTTGGAATAGAACGGAGAAAATCGCCATGAACAACTTCACCGTCGTTACCAAGCTGCGGACGATCGCCGCGATCGCGCCCGCGATTCTGCTGGTCGCCGCGCTCGCGATCGCGGGCGGTCTCTACTTCCTTGGCCGGGTGCCGCGGACGATGTACGACAGCGATTTCGCCGCCGCACGCGAGGCGCAGGGAATGGAGGACGCGCTCTACAAGCTCGAATGGGGCCGCACGCAGCCGGATGCGGCCCAAATCGTGCTGGGGCAGGAGCGGAACTTTGCCCAATCGATCGAGGCCGCGACGTCCCGCCCCGTGACGAAGGGGCAAGCCGTGCAACTCCAAAAGATCGGCGCGGCCGCGGCGCCGATCATCAATCAAATCCGTACGGCACAGCCGGGTGACGAGTCGGCGGACGCCAAGTTTCGCGATCTGCTGGGAATGGTGTCCGATCTGATGAGCGCGAACGATGCGGCGACGATCGCGTTCGCGGCGCGCGCCAAATCGCAGGCGCGGGAAATGATCGCGATTACGATTGTGGCCGGGATTCTTATCCCGTGGATTTGCTTCGCCGCGATCTGGCGGCTTGGCGGGCGGCTATTCGCGGAATTGCAGGAGATGCGCCGGCGGCTCGACGAACTCGCCGAGCGCGCGCCGGATTCCGCCGGCCAACTCGCCGCGATCGACAAGAATCTCGCGAAGTTGGGATTCCCGAAACACAACCCGATGCTCGCCGATTAGACGGCTAAATTATCTTCGTTTGACCGGTGGAGCTTCGGGCAGAACGATATCGAGGCTGCGCCATAAGTACCACGTCGCCGCCGAACGATAGGGGCGCCAGCGCTCGCCAATTTCAATCATCCGCTTCTTTTTCGGCCACTTGCGCATCCGGTACGCAATCTTCACCGCTTTTTGAATTCCGAAGTCATCGACGGGGAAGACGTCGGGCCGTCCGAGAGTGAAAATCAGGAACATCTCCGCGGTCCACCGGCCGATTCCCTTGACGCGGGTCAGGTCGGCGACGATTTCGTCGTCGGTCATGCGCGGGAAGCGATGGAAGCTCAGCCGGCCGTCGCGCACGTGGACGGCGAGGTCCTTGATATAGACCAGCTTCTGCGGCGAGAGGCCCGCCCTACGCAGTTTCGCATCCGGGGTGGCGATCACCTGCTCCGGGGTGGGGAAATCCGCGCCGGGATGGAGCGCGGCGAAGCGATTGTAAATCGCGCGGGCGGCGGCGCCCGCCAATTGCTGGAAGATTATCGCGCGGACCAGCGCCGGAAAGCGTTCCCGCCGCGGGACGATTCCGAGCGGGCCAATCTCGGCGATAATCCGCGCCATCACGGGATCGCGCTTGGCGAGATGGATTCTCGCTGCGCGCGCGTATGGAACTTTTTCGGGCGGCATCGGTACGAGGCTAACGTGAGCCGAGCACCGGGAATCCCTCGCGGATTGCGGCTTCGGCCAGCCGGCGATCGAGCGTTACGAATTCGAGCGAGGGCGGGTCGCCGCCGGCCGCATAGGTCGTATAAGACGTATAGGACCTATTGGATCGCGGAAGGAATGCCTGCGCGGCGATCGGCGCGGGGAATGCGGCGGCGAGCGCCGAGGAGTCCCAAAATCTCAAAGGCCGCTCTCACGTTCTTCCAGAATCGCATCCACGAGGCTTGCCCCGCTGGGAAGTCTAATCGGCTTGTGATGCTTGAGCCATTCGCCGAAATCGCCCGTGCCGCGGTGGATGATGCCCTTGCGTTCGAGGCGTTCGAGCCGCGTTTCGCCGGACTCGGCGGTTCGCTTGCCGCGCGGCGCATGGCTCAGCGGAACGATCTCCGCGATGGGCGTGTCGCGATCGCACACGATCACATTGCCGCCCGCGCGCACGTAATCGAGGTAGCGCGAGAGGCCGTTGCGAAGTTCCGCGATTTTCGCCCGCTTCATATCGTCAATATAGCCAACTTGGCGCGGTTCGGATACCGGACAGTGGGGGCATCGGCCCGGGCGCGGTGAAAGCCGGCCGCGCACTTGCGATGCCGCCGAGTCCGTCGTAGCCTCGGCGCGTGGATTTTCCCGAATTTGCATGGGCGTGCGGCGAAGAGGCCTCCGACCCCCTCGTCGCGCACGGTGGCAAGACAGTCCGCGTCGATGAACTCGCGTTGAGCCGCCATTTGGAAAATCAGGACGCCGACCTCGCCGCGGCCGCCGCGCTGGGAATCCGCGTGTGGCGCTACGGAATACCGTGGCGGCTCACCGAGCGCGCGCCGGGCGAGTACGACTGGACGCTCTGGGATCGGGCGCTCGCGGCGTGCGAACGCCACGGAATGGAGCCGGTTGTCGATCTGTGCCACTTCGGCCTGCCGGACCATTATCCGGGCTTCTGCGATCCCGCATGGGTGGGCGGATTTATCCGCTACACGGAGGCGTTTCTCGCACGGTACCGCACGCCGCGATGGTTCACGCCCGTCAACGAACCGTTCATCACCGCGTTCAATTCGGGCCTGCTCGGCATCTGGAACGATCGGCGCCGCTCGCCGGGCGATTTCGCCAACGCGCTATGCCATTGCGTGCTCGCGAATCTGGAAGCGAATGCGCGAATTCGCGCCGATCGCAACGGATGGTGGGTGGGCGCGGAAGGCTTTGTATGCGCCGTCGCGTCCCGGCCCCAAGACGCCGAGGCCGCGGAGCGAATCGAGGCGACGGCATGGGCGGTCTGGGACCTGCACTTCGGATTGCCGCTCTCTTCTAAAATTGAAGGTGACTTTGCGCAGGTCGATGATTCCGTTCGGAAGCGAATCGCAAAGCTCGCGACGAAGGAGAACGTCATCGCGGGGCACGATTTTTATCCGCTATCGATAGTCGCAATCGGAGAAGCGGTGAACGGCTGGCCGATCGAACGGCGCCTCGATGCTTACGAAGCGTGCGCCCGCCGATGGCATCGGCGGTACGGCGTCGATTTCTGGGTCGCGGAAACCTCGAACCTGAGCCTGCCGGTTGACCAGCAGGAGGCGTGGCTATCCGCGCTCACGGCCCGCGCGGGCAAAATGCGCCGCCAGGGCCTGCCGCTGCGGGGAATCTGCTGGTACAGCCGCGGCGATCAATACGACTGGGATTCCGGCTTAATTGAACCGGTTGGCAAGGTGACCGAAGTTGGGTTATTCGCCGCCGATCGCCGTCCCCGGCCCGTTGCGGCGCTGTTTAAGAAGCTCGCCGCGAGTCCGCCATAACGGGCGAATCTACTTCGCCTCCAAAAATTCGCGCATGTATTGGTTCACAAGGTCCGGCTTTTCCTGCTGGACCCAGTGGCCGGAATCGGGGATGTATTTGATCGTGAACGGGCCGGTAAACAGGCCCTCCATTCCGTAGGTCAATTCCTTGCCGAGCGCGAAATCCTTTTCGCCCCAGATCAACAGCGTGGGCGCGGCGATCTTGCGATCGAGCCATTCGGATTGTCCCGGCTTGGAAGACAGCCCCTCGCGCAGGTTGGCGCGGTAATAATTGATTGCGGCGGTGATCGAGTAGGGATTCTTGAAGGCCTCGCGATAGTAGGGCGCGTCGGCGTCCGTGAAAGCGTCTTTCTGAATCGCGGTATTGCGCGCGGCCTCGACAATCGCCTTGTAGTTGCGCGCCCGCATCAGCATCTCCGGCAGCCCCGGAATCTGGAAGAAGAGCATGTACCAACTGCGGAGCATCTGGCGCGGATTGCGGCGCACCTCCCGTCCGAAGCGCGCGAGATGCGGACAGTTCATCACAATTAGCTTGTCCACCACGTCGGGGCGCATCAGCGCCGTCGCCCAGGCGACGCCGCCGCCCCAATCGTGCCCGACGATGACCGCGCGTTTCCGGCCGAGCGCCTCGATGAGGTCGGCAACGTCGCCAACCAGTTTGTCGAGCGTGTAGTTTTCGACGCCTTCGGGCGCATCGGTCTCGCCATAGCCGCGCATCTCCGGCGCGACGCAATCGAACTTATCCGAGAGCGCGCGCAGTTGATGGCGCCACGAATACCAGCATTCCGGGAATCCGTGCATCATAATGACGAGCGGCCCCGATCCGGCGCGCGCGACGCGCATCTGCAGCCCGGACTTGAGCGTGAATTTTTCAAAGCGCCAGGGTTCGGCCATGTGCGGCAATCCTCACGATGTTGGTAGCACAGAACGGCCCGTGAGACACGCGCCGGATCAATCGGCCGAGGAGAGCGGCGCGGCCACCCGCTCCAGGCTCTTGCGCTCGGCGTCGATGCCAAAAGCGTATTCGGCAACCGCCGCCGCGAGCATCAGCACCACCGCGATCAGATAGCCGCCGAACAGCGCCTCGCGCGAGCCGGAATCGATCAGCCGGCCGAACAGCCACGGCGCGGCGATTCCGCCGATTGCGGTGCCGGCCGAATAGAAGACGGCAATCGCGAGCGCCCGTATTTCGAGCGGGAAGATTTCGCTCACCGTCAGATACGCCGAGCTGGCCGCGGGCGACGCGAAGAAAAAGAGCGCCGTCCAGAGACTTACCTGCGTGAACGCCGTCAGCGCGCCATGCATGAACAGCCACCCCGTCATCGCGAGGATCGCCGCCGAGATCGCGAAGCATCCGGAGATCATCTGCCGGCGTCCGATCGTGTCAAAGTACCGGCCCAGAAGGAGCGGGCCGAGAAAGTTGCTGATCGCGAACGGCAGCAGGTAGAACCCCGTATCGGCCGGATTCACCGCGTAGTAGCGGCTCAGCACCAGCGCGTAGGTGAAGAAGATCGCGTTGTACACGAACGCCTGCGCGGTCATCAGGACGAGGCAGACCATCGAGCGGGAAAGGTAGCGGCGAAAGATCGCCTGAATTACCGTGTCAAGTCCGAACCGATGGCGCGGCTTGATTCTAAGCGCGAGTTCGGGAAGCACCGGTTCCAATCGCCCGCGATGGCCGTGCGTCGCCGCCGTTTCGATTTCCGCGACGACCCGCTCGGCTTCCTCCCTCCTGCCGTGAACCAACAGCCAGCGCGGGCTTTCCGGCACGAATCGCCGCAGGAACAAGATCACGAGACCGATCGCCGGTCCGACCGCGAAGCCGAGCCGCCATCCGAGGTCCGCCGGGAAGAACGCGGGATTCAGCGTGGCCAGCGTCATGAGCGCGCCGGCGGCCGCGCCAATCCAGAAGCTTCCGTTGATTGCGATATCGGTCCGGCCGCGGTACTCGGCCGGGATCAATTCGTCGATCGCGGAATTGACCGCGGAATACTCGCCGCCGACTCCCGCGCCGGTGATGAATCGGAAGATCGCAAAGCTCGCGAGATTCCAGGAAAACGCGGTCAGCCCGACGCCGCCGAAATAGATCGCGAGCGTCACGAAGAAAAACTTCCGCCGGCCGAAGCGGTCGGTCAGATGGCCGAATACCAGCGCGCCCAGCACGGCGCCGGTCAGGTAGCTGGAACTGATAAATCCAATTTGCGTCGCCGTAAAGTGCAGCGTCTCGGGCCGTTCGAGCACCGCCGCGATCGCGCCCATCAGCGTGACTTCCAGGCCGTCGAGAATCCACGTGATGCCGAGCGCGGCGACGAGCATCCAGTGGAACCGGCACCACGGGATGCGATCGAGGCGCGCCGGAATCAGCGTGCTGAATTCTTCGCTCGAGGCGTTTGCCTGCGGGTCCATTGTTCGATCGATGCGGCCAGCGCGCGCAATTCCCGCGCCACCGCGCGCGGCCCCGCGACGCGATAGCGCGCGCGGCTTTTGCGCCGGGGTCCGGCCAAAATCCCGATGCCGTTCTTGCCGAGCGCGGCGAAGGCGTCCTCGTCGGTGGTGTCGTCGCCGATATAGACGATCGCCCACGATCGCGGGATCGTGCGCTTCAAGCTTCCGATCGCGCGATGCTTGCCCGCCGCGCGCGGCATCGCCTCGTACAGCATCTTCAGTTTCATAATTTTGAGCTGCGGTGTTTCGGACGCGACGAAATCCGCGAACCGGGCGCATAGCGATTCCGCTTCGGCGGGATCGGCCAGCCGGTAATGAAGCCCGATCGCCACCGTCTTGTCCTCGATCCGAAAGCCGCGCCGGGCAGGGACGTTGCGCTTGAGCCATCGGCGCACGCGTGCCAGTTCGGATGAGCAGGCGAGCGCGGAGGCGGTGAAGGAAGCTTTGCCGTTGCGATCGCAAAGTTCCATTCCATGAACGCCGGAATAGAAAATGTCCGGGCGAATTCGGAGCAACCGGCGCACCTCGCGGAGCCGGCGCCCGGTCACGATCGCAACCGCGACCGGCGCTTTGGAACCGGCGATTTTAGCGATCGTTTCCGGTACGCCGGGCAGCGGCGCCGCTTTCGCCGGATCGCTTACGATCTCGGCCAGCGTGCCATCGTAATCGAGGAACAGCCCCAATCCCTTCGCGGCGAGCCGGGAAAGCAGGCCGGCCGGCAGCGGCCGCGGGAAATTAGTTCGCCATGCGCGGCGCATTCGTTCCGAGCTTTTGGGTTGCGAGCAGCGAGGCGAGAAACTTTTCGGACCAGGCGTCGAGATCGTTGCGGGCGACGCTCCGGCGCAGCCGCGCGAACCGCTCGCGCCGCTCCTCGATCGGCATCTCGGCGGCATCGCGCAGGCGATCGGCGATTTGATCGACGTCGAAGGGATTGACCAACAGCGCGGCGTCCAGCTCCTGCGCCGCGCCCGCGAACTCGCTTAGGATTAAAACCGCGTTGTCGCTCAGTTGCGAGGCCACGTATTCCTTCGCGACGAGATTCATTCCGTCGCGCAGCGGCGTGACCAGTGCGATGTCGGCGGCTTGATAATAGGCGACCAGTTCCTCCACCGGGAACTGGGTGTAGAGATAACGAATCGGCACCCATCCTTCCGACGAGAAGCGGCCGACCACGCGGCCCACCAATTCGTCGATATGCTTCTTGAGCGCGATATATTCCGCGACGCGCGTGCGCGAGGGCACGGCGATTAGGATCATCGTGACTCGCTTCCGGAAGCGCGGATTTCTTTCCAGGAACCGTTCAAATCCCAGCAGGCGCTCGGCAATCCCCTTGGTGTAGTCGAGGCGATCCACTCCGAGCACTACGATCGGCGTGCGCACGGCCTTGTGGATTCGCCGCGCATGGGCGCAGACTTGCGCGCTCAGCGAAAGTTTGTGGAAGTAATCGACCGCGATGCCGAGCGGGAAGGCCTTTACCTTCGTCACCCGCGAATCGTGGTACACCAGCCCGCTTGCGCGATCGACCTCAAAGCCCGTGATTCGTTCGCAGCAGTCCAGAAATTGTTTCACGTAGGATGCGGTGTGAAAGCCGATTTGATCGGCGCCCAGCATCCCGGCAAGCAATTGTTCGCGCCACGGAAACACGCGGAAGACCTGCTCCGGCGGCCACGGCACGTGCCAAAACAGCCCGATCGGCAGTTGCGGACGCCGCTCGCGCAACAGCTTGGGCACCAGCGCCAGGTGGAAATCCTGAATCCACGCGATATCGTACGACTGCGCTTCGGCCTCGGCGGCGCTGGCGAAAATCTGATTGACGCGGCAGTATGACTCCCATTGCGCCGACTCGAAGCGGCAGTTCAGAATCATGAAGTGCATGAGCGGCCACAGCCCGCGATTGCACATGCCGTAGTAGTAATCGGAGATGTCGCGTTCGCGCAGCCGCGCGAATACCATCGAGAATTGCGGATCGGCCGGCGGCATCATGACCCGCCCGTGGCCGCTCTTCGTGCCCGACCACACGATCCACATTCCGCCGTAGCGCTCGAGGAGCCGGAGGAAGGTGGAACCGACGCCGCCGACGGTCGGGGCGATTTTTTCCTTCCCATCCTCGTTCACCACCCGGATCGGCGCGCGATTGGACATCACCAGCAGCCGGTTCGCCCGCCCGGGTGAACTCGCGCCGGTTAGTTTGGCGGCGATTCCCTTAACCGATGTTTGCGCGGCACCCATCTAACCTTAAAAGACCCCCCGCCTTCGCGCGGGCGCGCGAAGGTGGTTGAAGCGAACTCCGAAATGGCTAAGAATTTCCACTATAATGGCGTCGGCCCGAACCGGCAACCCTTTTCTTTGCGTCGGGAGCTACCAGTAGCTACGATGTCCGATACCGTGGCGGAACAATTTGAATTTCATTCCCGATTGAACCTGACCCTGCTCACCGGGAAAAGGGCGCGCGATCTGGCGGAGCTGCTGGAGAATCTGCGCACTGTTCCCGGCTCCGTAATCTACCATCACACCCATCATTTTCTCGTGCAGCACCAATTCCTCTCGCCCGAACCGCCCAACGATTTCGCCTACTGGGTGTCGAACATCCTGCTGGAGGAGCGGCTCGGCGAGGAATTGGCGGCAATCGATCTGCTGCGCTTCCGCAGCATTCACGATATTCGCGGCGCGATCGCCGGCGTAATCGAACAGTACCTCGAACAAAACCCGGAGGTGCGCCCCGCTCCGCCCGGGATGGAGTTTCATTTCATGCGCTCGGTGTCCTTCGTCCTGCCGACCGGATTGGTCGCCCACAATCTGCGCGAATTTCGCGGCGCGCTCGAACGCATCTCGCCCGCGGCGCTGTCCTTTCACATGTTCGACGCGCGGCTGCGGCTGGAGCGCGGCGACAACGATTTCTCGATCTGGCTGGAGAAGGCGATCGGCGAGCCGAAGCTGGCCGCCGCCCTTCGCACGCTGGACCCCTACACCCACACCGAGGAAGGCTTGCGCCGCGCGATGATCGCGCTCCTGGACCGGAGGCTCGCGCAATGACGGCGCAGGCGGGCTTGGCCGAATACATTCCGGTCACCGGAGAGGGCGTGGTCGCGGAGTTGCGCCTGCTGGGCGAACGGATGGCGGGGAAGCGGGTCTTAAACGTCAACTCGACCAAGGCCGGCGGCGGAGTGGCGGAGATTCTCAACCGGATGGTGCCGCTCTTGCGCGAAATCGGAATCGACGCGCGCTGGGAAGTGCTGCGCGGCACCGAGGAATTTTTCGCGCTCACCAAAAATCTCCATAACGCGCTCCACGGCGTGCCGTTCAACCCGACCGCCCGGGACCGCCAGATTTACAACGAGGTGACCGAGGACAATCTCAACTCGCTCGATCTCGACGCCGACTTCCTGTTCATGCACGATCCCCAGCCCGCCGGCCTCGTCAAGGCGCGTGACGGCCGCGCCGGCCATTGGGTCTGGCGCTGCCATATCGATCTATCGGCGCCCAGCCCGCAGGCGTGGGAATTTATCGCGCCGATGGTCGAGCGGTACGACCTCTCGGTTTTCTCCGCGCCGCAATTCGCGCGCACGATGGAGGCGCCGCAGGTGCTGATCGCGCCCTCGATCGATCCGCTCTCGGACAAAAACCGCGAGCTTTCCCAAAGCGAGATCGAAGCAATCCTGGAGCGCTACGGAATCCGCAGCGAGAAGCCCATCGTCACGCAGGTCTCACGCTTCGACCGGCTGAAGGACCCGGTCGGCGTCATCAAGGCCTGGCGGATGGCGCGGGAGCGCTTCGATTGCCAGCTAATCCTCGTTGGCGGCGGCGCGACCGACGACCCGGAAGGAGCGGCGGTGCTAAAGGAGGTCCGCGAGCAGGCGGACGACGATCCCGACGTTCACATCCTCGATCTGCCGCCGACCTCGCATCTGGAGATCAACGCGATTCAGCGCGCTTCGGCCATCGTCTTGCAAAAGTCGCTGAAGGAGGGCTTCGGGCTTACAGTGTCGGAGGCGCTGTGGAAGTTCAAGCCGGTCATCGCGAGCGCCGTCGGCGGCATTCCGCTCCAAGTCACGCACAAGTATTCGGGGATTCTGACCCACACGATCGAGGGCACGGCGTTCTGGATCAAGCAATTGTTGGGCGCGCCGGATTTCGCGAAGCGGCTCGGCGAGAACGGCCATGCGCACGTGCGCACGAATTTCCTGCTGACGCGCCACATCCGCGATTACCTGCTGGCCTTTCTGTTCGCCGCCTCCGGCGAAAAGGGCGACGTGATCCGGCTCTGAGTTTACGCCGCGACCTTGGTCGTGCCGCCGAGCGCGGGCACCTCCGGATTGCACAAGTAGCGAATTTTCGGAATCGTCACCCCAGCCGTGGCGAAACTCGCTGAAATCGGATTCGCCAGGCGGAAGTCCGCGCCCACGCCCCATGCTTGTGGATCGAAGCTCACGATATTGGGCCGGCCGCGCTCGGCTTTTGCAAACGTGTACTCCGGATCGACCTGCACCAGCGTGACCGTGCCGTCCTGTTCGTTGCGCGCGAGGTGCATGCTCGCGATATAGGTGATGTCGGCGCCGGAGATCACGTCGCGATCGAGCATCTCGCAGTCGAGAATATTGCGGCCTCCCGCGCTGACCCGGCCGATCACGCGATCGTGGCGGATTTCCAGCTTCACGCCGCCGTGCGCCACCGGATAGCCCCATCGCGCCGTCAGTTCCCGGCAGGCATCTTGGTTGTCGCAATAGCCGCGCAGCACGAACGCCCGCGGACGAATCGCGGTGCGCCCGGCGACTCTCAACTCCGCGATCGAAAAAGCTCCCACCGGGCTGTCGGGATAGTGGGTGACGTTGAAGATCGCGTAGGCGGGGATCGGCGGATGCATCGCGGCGGGCAACAGCGCGTCGGCCGCTTCCTCGCCGATCTCGATATACAGGTTCAGGATGCGCGCGTCCTTGAGCGTCCACGGCTCCGTGCCGTAGCCATGAATCGCGGGAGCGTGCTTGGTCCACGCGGGCAGATCGAGCTTTCCGAATCGGGGCATCACCGGCCTCCCGCCGCGGCCGACGCGGAGTCGCTCGCGGTCTTGAAATGCGGCATCACTTCTTTGGCGAACAGGCGCAGGCTTTTCAGCACCTGATCCTGCGGCACGACTTCGAGCGCGTTGACGAGGAAATTCACGCGATCGACGCCCACCGATTCCCACTTCTTGAGTTCGCGCAAAACCCGCGCGGGATTGCCGACCGAAATTCCCTCCGGCACGCCCGCCGCGTCGCCCGGTCCGCTCGCATCCGTGCGCAGCGACGGCAACAGACCCAGCGACGGATACGATTTGCTCGGGAACGCCTCGCGCGTGGCGAGGAGTTGCGCGGCCATGTAACCGAACGCGCCCGCCAGCCGCATCCCGGTCGCGGCGCCTTCCTTCTCGTCCTCATGGCAATAGAGAAAATTCACCGAGGCGACCTGCTCGTTCACGAATTCGCCGACGGGCGTGCAATTGCGGATGATCTTGCGGTAGTTATTAACCTTCTTTTCCTGCTCGGCGAAGCCGCCGAAGGTGAGGCCCAAGCTCCCCATCCCGCGCTCGGCCGCGTCGATCTCCGTGCCGGGACTGGTGACCGCGACCCACATCGGGGGATGCGGTTTCTGGAGCGGCTTGGGCAGAATCGCCCGCGAGGGCATCGACCACGACCGCCCCTCGTATGCGAACCGCTCCTGCGTCCACATCTTCGGGATGCAATGGACGAACTCGTCCCAAGTTTTCTTGGTTTCGTCGGGATTCGCGCGGAAGCCGCCAAGCTCGGTCCACGTGGCGCTGCGGCCGGTGCCGAATTCGAGGCGTCCGCCCGACAGGATGTCGAGTACGGCGGCGCGCTCGGCGATTCGGACCGGATGGTTGAATTGCGGCACGCAGACCACGATTCCGTGGCCGACGCGAACGTGTTGGGTCTTCATCGCGACGGCGGTCAGGAACAATTCGGGCGCGGAGCAATGGGAATATTCCTCGAGGAAATGGTGCTCGACCGCCCAGACGTTCTCGAAGCCCAGCTCGTCGGCGAGCACGGCCTGCGCCAGGCAATTGTCGTACACGGTTTTTTCGGTCTCCGGTCCCCACGGACGCGGCACCGAGATTTCAAAAAAAAGGCCGAATTTCATCGGGTCACCTCCCGGTCAACCTAACAGGTGTTATAGGGCAATCAGGGGGCGGAGTGGAAGGGGCGGAGAAAGCAAGAGCCAAACCGCAGATTACACAGATTTCGCGGATAAGGCAGGACTCAATCGGTGAAATCGATGGAAGCTGCGGTTTCCCGCCGGTGCGCCTTGAGATTATCGAGGTGAAGCGCGACTGCCTCTCGCGCGTGCGCCATCGCCGCTTCGATCGTCCGCCCGTGAGAGATACAGCCGGGAAGCGAAGGCACCAAGACCGTGTAGCCTCCCTCGTCCTCGGGCACCAAAGTGATTTGGTAGGAGTGGATTTCCTTTTTCACGGTCTTCCTGCCTTTTGTTATGAGCCGATCGAGCAACCTCTCCACGCCCGCAACTGCGCGATGAATTCATCGGCGGATTCGCCCGCCGGCCAGAAATCGCCCAACAGCGAGTCGAAATCGGCCTCGGATCGGACGCCCTGTGCGGCGGCCAGATCGTCGATATTGCTCTCGTCGTCAAACAAGGCTCCTCTCTCCCTCGCATTTCGGGCATCCTTGATTCCTCCGGCACGATCGCCCCGTCGCAGATATTCGCCGATCGCATCGGTGAGCACCGCGGTCATCGAGCGTTCCTCGTCTGCCGCGCGATGACGGAGCGCCTTGTGCATTTCACGCGGCAGCCGCAGCGTGGTCTGTCGCCCAATTGCAGACATGATGACAGACGAGCACATAAAAGTGTTTATTTCAATCGGTTTTCCGTCCATATTTCCTACTTCGGCGCTACGCGCGGCGATTTTCTGCTGAAGCATCAGGCGGTTCAATTCCTCCTCGGCCACCCCCGGCGGTGGATTGAATTCATCCGCCTTGGTCTGATTTAAGAGTCTGGGCGGCCATCGCCGGCCGGAGGGTTTCACGGCCCCCGGCGGTGCGATGCCGCGGACGTTTCCAATGTTTATGGCAGACAGGCCCCGGCTACTTGCGCTAGATCGCCGCGGCGGGATATGCGGGATATGGGGAGCCGAATTGGATTCCTCAAACCGGAAATTCCTGTTGGTAATCATGATGGAGGTTCGACGATGACGGCAATTATCTTCACGCTTTGCGTGTTGGCTGCCATGGGCGTTTTTTTCTACCAGCTCTGGGGCCGCCTTCGCCTGCTGCTGAGCGCGACCCCCGCGCCCCGTTTCGATCGCATTCCCGAACGCGTTCGCGCCGTGCTGGTCTACTTCTTTGGCCAGAAGAAATTCGTGCGCCCGAATCCGGGCGCCGAGCGGTCCGCCGGGTGGATGCACTTTTTCATTTTTTGGGGCTTCGTCATCCTCGGGGTCCAGATCGCCACGCTGTTCGGCCGCGCCTACTCCGGCTCATTCGTCGTTCCCGGCTTTAGCCTGCAGCTCCTGGGCGGCCCCTATTTTTTGCTCCGCGACTTCATGGAGGTGGCCGTCCTGTTTTCGGTTGGGGTGGCGTTTGTGCGCTGGCGGATCACGCACGCGCCCCGGCTTTACGGCTTTCTTCCGCCCGAGAGCCGCCTGCGCCGTCAATCCCATTGGGAGGCCTATGTGATCCTCGGTCTCATCGCGACGATCATGGTGGCAGGCCTCGTGTATGATGGGGGGCGAATCGTTTCTCACCCGAACGATATGCAGATTGTTCGGGACGCGCGGTGGCAGCCGCTCTCAGCCTTGGTGGGTCTCGGCCTAGCGGCAGTTCTGGGCACGAGCTTCGCCTTGTACGCGAGCAACGTGGCTTGGTGGGTGCACAACCTCGTCGTTCTGGTCTTTTTGAACTTACTGCCGCGGTCGAAACACTTCCATATTATCACCTCGCTCCCGAACGTTTTTTTCCTGAAACTCGAACCCAAGGGGCAGCTCTCAAAGCAGAACCTCGAACACGATTCCCGCTTCGGCACCTCGCACATCGATCAGTTCACGTGGAAGCAGGTGCTCGACATGTACAGTTGCACAGAATGCGGCCGCTGTTCCGCGAATTGCCCCGCCACGGCAACCAACAAGCCGCTGGCGCCGCGTCAATTGCTACTCGATCTGCGGGACTACCTCTACCAGCATCAGGTGGAGATGATTGAAAAGACGAACCGCTCGGGCAAAGGGGACGGTGCGGAACCCTTGGAGGTCGGAGAAAACATTGTCGGTCCCGTCATCCACGACGACACCCTGTGGGCTTGTGTCACCTGCCGAGCCTGTGAGGAGGCCTGTCCCGTGATGATCGAGTACGTCGACAAGATCGTCGACATGCGCCGTCATCTGGTGCAAGAGGAATCCCGTTTCCCCAAGGAGCTTACCCGCCTCTTCAAGAATATGGAGACGCAATCCAATCCGTGGGGGATCGATTCCGGGCGGCGGTTCGAGTGGGCCGAACGGATGAACGTCCCGACCCTCGCCGACAAGCCCGACGCCGAGTTCCTCTA
>JBOHWK010000103.1:0-16123 GCA_050736715.1 Binataceae bacterium (SeqCode)
GTATCGTGCCGTTCTCGCGCGGAACCTCCCGCAGCGTCGAGCCCCGCCGCGTGATGGCGGCGCTCGACGAAGTTCACGCGCGCGGCTTCAAAGAAGCGGTGCTCACGGGCGTGCATCTGGGCGGCTACGGCAAGGACCTGGACCCGCCGGTGGAATTGGCGAACCTGTTGGAGATGATCGCGGAACGCTGCCCGATCGGGCGCGTGCGGATTAGTTCGCTCGACCCCGAAGAATTGAGCGATCGGATTATCGAAATTCTCGCGCAAAGCCGGAAGTTCTGCCCGCATCTCCATCTCCCGCTCCAATCCGGCGATGACGGGATTCTCAAGCGGATGCGGCGGCGGTACGATGCCAACTTCTATCGCGGGCGCGTCGAACGGATCCTCGCGGCGATGCCGGACGCGGCGATCGGGACCGACATCATCGCGGGGTTCCCCGGCGAGACGCGGCGTGATTTCGAGGTCTCCTTTAACTTTGCGGAATCGCTCCCATTGGCCTATTTCCATGTATTCCCATACTCGGTGCGGACCGGGACGACTGCGGCGAAGCTCTCCGGCAAAGTCGAATCGGCGGAGATCAAGCGGCGGGCGGAGGCGATGCGCCGGCTGGGCGAGTGCAAGCGGCGGGAATTCGCGGCGCGGCAGGCGGGAGGGAAATTGCAAGTGTTACTTGAAGGTGTGACCGAAGCCGGGCGGCTGTCCGGTTACAGCCGCAACTACGTGCGAGTCGCGGCGCCGGGCGGCGCCGAGTTGGCCAACCGAGAGGCTTGGGTGGAGGCTTTAGCCGTTGAAGGGACCCAATTGGTGGGGCGGATTATTCGGCCGGACGCCGAAGACGCCGCCGGCGCCGGAGCGGCTTGAGGCCGAGGACCGGCAGTTCGAGCGCGTGCTCGGGT
Organism: Binataceae bacterium (SeqCode); assembly: GCA_050736715.1. Taxonomy (GTDB): domain Bacteria; phylum Desulfobacterota; class Binatia; order Binatales; family Binataceae; genus Binatus. The sequence continues at coordinate 896 of JBOHWK010000103.1, forward strand.
ATTCCTTTGCGCGCGCGGAATTGCTCGTGGTCGCGCTGACCCATCCCAGCGCCGCCTCCGGGACCGACGCCCATTACGAGCGGCTCGAGTTTCTGGGCGACGCCGTGCTCGATCTCGCGGTCGCCGACCTATTGATGCGCAAGTTTCCCGGCGCGAAGGAAGGCCCGCTGTCCAAGCAGCGCGCCTCGATCGTCAATGCGCGCACGCTCGCGCTAAAGGCCCAGACGATCGGAATTGCCGAGATGCTCCGGCTGGGGCGCGGCGAGGAGAAGAGCGGCGGGCGCGATAAGGTGTCGATTCTGGCCGCCGCGTTCGAGGCGGTGATCGGTGCGATCTACACCGATGGCGGACTGTCGCCCGCGCAGGAAGCGGTGGAGCGCCTGTTCGAGGCGGATATCGGCGGCCCCACGGCGGAACGCGATTACAAGACCGAACTGCAGGAGATCGCCTACCGGCAATTTCACGCCCAACCGGTCTATGAAGTGATCGGCACGGTCGGCCCCGATCATGCCAAGCGCTTCACCACCCGGATTCTGATTGGCGCGCGCGCTTTCGGAACCGGGGAAGGCGGCAGCAAGAAGCAAAGCGAACAGGCGGCGGCGCGCGAGGCGCTGGAAAAGATCGAACAGGAGCGCGGTGGTTCCGGCAACTGAGCATCGCGCGGGGACGGTCGCGCTCGGCGGGCGCACCAACACCGGCAAATCGACCCTGCTCAACCGGATCGTCGGCCGCAAGGTGGCGATCGTCACGCCGCGGCCCCAAACCACGCGCGGCAGAACCATCGGCGTGCGCACCGATCCCGGCGCCCAGATGGTTTTGATCGACACCCCCGGACTCCATGAAGCGAAGCGCGAGATGAACCGCCGGATGGTAGCAACCGCGCGGCACGCGATCTCCCAGGGCGACGTGCTCCTTGCCGTCGTCGAGGCGGGCGTGCGCTTGCGCGAGGACGACCGCGCCGCGCTCCACGAAATGCTCCCGCCTGGCCGCCCCGCGATTGTGGTAATCAACAAGATCGATCGGTGCGCGCGCGCGGCGCTGCTCCCGGCGATCGCGGAGATCGCGGGTAAGTTTCCCGGCGTGGAGATCGTTCCGGTGAGCGCCCGTACCGGCGAGAACGTCGAAGAGCTGGTTGCGGCGATCGAACGGATGCTTCCGATCGGGCCGCCGCTCATGCCGGAGGACGAATACACCGATCAGCCAGAGCGCGCGATCGCCGCCGAAATCGTGCGCGAGAAAATTTTCCTCCGCATGCGCGAGGAGATTCCGTTTTCCACCGCGGTGCGGATCGAAAGTTTCGAGGACGACGCCGGCCGCAATCTGAAGAGGATCCGCGCGATTGCCGTGGTCGATCGCGAATCGCACAAGGGCATGATAATCGGCGCGGGCGGAAAGATGCTCAAGGAGATCGGCACGGCGGCGCGGCTGGAACTGGAAGAAATCCTCGGCGCGCGCGTCTTTCTGGAAATAATCGTCAAGGTGGAGCGCAATTGGACGCGCGACCCGCGCAAGCTCGAGGAGTTCGGCCTGTGAAACGCGCAAAATCGCGTCATGCTGCGGCGCCCGCCGGACAGGCAAATCGAATCGCATTGGAGGGGTTGCCGGCGGTTGTAATCGTGGGCCGCATGAACGCGGGAAAATCGACGCTGTTCAACCGAATCGTGCGCCACGGGCGCGCGATCGCCAGCCCGGTTCCCGGCGCCACGCGCGATTTGAACGTCGCTCGCGCCCTGCACGGCGGCCGCGAGTTTATGCTGATCGATAGCGGCGGCCTCGATCTCGGAAAGCGCGAAAAGATGAGCGAGCGAATCGTGAGCGAGGCCCTCGGCGCGGCGCGCGAGGCGGATGCGGTCGTCTTTTTGGCCGACGGCCGCGGCGGCTTCTCCGCCGCCGACGCGGAGGCGATCGCCGCGGTGCGCGAGACCGGATGCCCGCTAATCGTCGCGGTGAACAAGATCGATCGCGCCGAAGATGAAATCCGCGCGGCGGAATTTCACGCGCTGGGCGCCGAGCGGCTCCATTTTATTTCCTCGGCGCACGGCCGCGGAATCGGCGAATTGCTCGACGATGTAGTGGCAAAGCTGCCCCAGCGCGCGGCGCCCGCCGCGCCGCTGCCCGTTTTGAAGGCCGCGCTGATTGGGCGGCCCAACGTGGGAAAATCGTCGCTGCTGAACCGCCTGTGCGGTTTCGAGCGCGCGATCGTCGATTCCACTCCCGGCACCACGCGCGATCCGGTCGATGCGATCCTCAAGTCGCGCGGCGGCGCGGTCCGGTTGATCGACACCGCCGGGATTCGCCGCCCGACCCGCGTCGGCGGCGATTTGGAACAGCATTCGGTGGGCCGCGCGATCGAGACGATGCGCCGCACCGACGTCGTGCTGCTCGCGATCGACGCGACCGAGGGCATCACCGACCAGGATGTCCGCCTCGCGCGATTGGCCGAGACGAGCGGGCGGGCGCTCGTGGTCGTGTGCAACAAATGGGACGCCGCCGCAAAGCTCGGCCGCAAGGTGTCCGCGTTCGTCCGCGACGCGCACGAGCGCTTCCCGTTCCTGGAATACGCCGCGATGATTTTTACCTCGGCGCTCACCGGCGACGGGGTGAACGAAATCGTTCCGGCGGCGTCGCGCGCAGGCGAAGCATGGCGGGCGCAATTCCAGACCGCGCAACTCAACAAGATTCTGAAGCAGGCAGTCGAAGCGATGGACCCGCCGCTCGTCGATAGGCGCCGGTTGAACCTGATGTACGTCACGCAAGTGGGGAGCACGCCTCCCAAGCTGCGGTTCTTCACCAATGTCGAAAGCGGCATCCCGGCCCATTACGCGCGCTTTTTGGAAACGCGCTTCCGCAAGGCGCTCGATTTAACCGGCACGCCGCTCTGGCTGGAATTCAAGCGCACCGGCCGCGAATGGGCCGCCGGCAGCGTTCCGCCGAAAACGGCGGGCAAGCGGCCTGACAAGAGTGCCGGACGGCGCCGTTCCACGCGCGCACGGACGCAGGCGGGGGCGGAACGGCAAAAGTCCCGGTGAATTAAATCGTGATGAAGGCGGCCAGCTTCGCGCGAACGAGTTGCGCAGTCCCCGGCGGTGCCTTGGCCCCGGCATAACGGATGGGCCGCGCGATCGTGTCGATGCTGCGGATATGGCTGGTTAGAATTTCGCCCGCGATCGGCAGGCCCGGCGGCAGAACGACGCTGGTTGGGAATGGGCGAACGCGGGAGGTGATGGGGCAGACGACCGCCAAGCCCGTGTTCTCGGCGAATTTAGCCGATGAAACCACTAACGCCGGCCGCCGACCGGCTTGTTCTCTTCCCCGGGTCGGATCGAAGTCGGTCCAGATGAGATCGCCCGCCCCCGGCACATAGGCCAGCGGCGTCATTCCTCGACCGCCTCGCGGCCCACGTCCGGGCCCCAATCGAAGGCTCTCGCATAGGCCGCTCGCCACGCCTTGGGGCTTTTGCCTTCGAACAACTCTTCCAGCGTAAAGTGCGGAACCGCGCGCCGGATCACGATGTCTCCGCCGCGGGCCTCGATCTCGACCTGTTCGCCGCCGTTAAGCCCGGCGGCCTTCGCAATCTCGCCGGGGAATCGGATGGCGAGGTTTTTGCCCCATTTTCCAACCGTGGCCGGTGGCATCTGATAACCTCCCTATTCAGGATATTCTTAGCATATCCCTTTGGGACGGCTCAATGCGGGGAGCGGATCGCGCTGCGATCCGTCCAGCGGCGGCGGCGCGCACGGGCCGGCCGGGAGGCTTGCGAAGTCCTGGCGGCCGGAGCGAAAATCGTGATTGGGCGCGGCACGATCGGTCCGGCACGATGGCCGCCTCGCGAGGATGCTCCGATGATTGATTATTCGAAATTCAGCGGCGCGATTGGACTCAACTGGTACGAGATCGATCCGGATTTACAACGGATCGTTAAGCGCCGGCTCGATCCGATCGATCTGGAATGGTGCGAGCCGGAACTGCGCAAGGCCGGGGCGCTAATTGGCGGTCCGGTCGCGGAGCGCGCCGAAACCACCGACAAGAATCCGCCCCAACTCGTGAAGTACGATCGCTGGGGCGAAGCGATCGACGAGATCGTCCATCATCCGGGCGCGATCGCGACCAAGCGCGACGTCTGGAACGCCGGCATCAGCGGCCCCCGCCTGCGCAAAGAGGCGGCGCGGCGCGGGCGAAAATTCCCGGAGCCGATGGGCGCGGCGCTGAATTACCTGCTGGCGCAGGCGGAGATCGGGATGCTCTGCGCGGTTGGAATGACCGGCGGAGTAGCGGGATTGGTCGGCCATTATGCGCCCAAGGAGATGCGCGGCGAATGGCTCGCGCGGCTCACCGCCGATGACTTCGACCAGGCTTGGGACGGCGCGATGTTTATGACCGAAAAGACCGGCGGGTCGGACTTGGGAACGCTCACCACGACGGCGCGGCGCGACGGCGATCGGTGGGTGCTGAACGGCTCGAAATGGTTCTGCTCGAATATCGACGCGGACGCGATTGCGACGCTGGCGCGGCCCGAAGGCGCGCCGGAAGGGATCAAGGGAGTCGCGCTGTTTATCGTCCCGAAGTTCCGGCGCGACGGCAGCCGCAACGGCATCGGCATCCGCCGCTTAAAGGACAAGCTCGGCACCCGCGCGGTGCCCACCGCCGAAGCCGACTTTATCGACGCCGAGGCGTATCTCCTCGCGGGCGAGGGAAGCGGCGGGGCGGCGGCGCTTGACGGGCGCGGAATCAACCGGATGATGGAGATGGTCAACGTCTCGCGCATCGGGGTGGCGATAATGGGGCTGGGCGCGATGCGGCGATCGTTCCTCGAATCCGCCATCTTCGCCGCGAATCGCAGCGCCTTCAAACATCGGCTGGACGCCCTGCCGATGATGCGCGAGACGCTGGTAAACATGGTCGTGGAACTGGAAGCGGCGGCCGCGTTGCTGTTCGCGGCGGCAACCGGCGATCCCGCAAGCCGCCTGCTGATTCCGCTGGCGAAGCTGCGCGCCACCCGGCGCGGCGTGGAGATGGCGTCGGCGGCGGTCGAGGTCCACGGCGGCAACGGCTACATCGAGACCTGGCCGGCCGCCCGTATCCTGCGCGACGCGCAGGCCAATACCGTATGGGAGGGAACCGAGAACATCATCTGCCTCGACATCCTGCGCGCGTTCAGAAACGAGCAGGCGATGAAGGCCGGAATCGACACTATCCGGGCGGCGGTTTCCGGCTGCCCGCCGATTCTTGAGGCGGCGCGCGGGGCCATCGAGTACGCATTCGGCGAGATTCAGGAAGCGCTCGGCGTCCTCGCCCGCGCCGATCGCGACCTGGCCCAGCTTCGGGCACGCAGCTTTTGCAATTATCTGGCCGATGTGGCGGAAGCCGCGCTCCTAATCGAGGAGGCGGCGTGGGAACTCAAGGAGACCGGCAACGCGCGCAAGGCGGTGGTGGCGGGGCTGTTCGTCAAGAATTGCCTCGCGCGGCCGGCGCTGCGCGGAATCGCTTCGGGCGATCGCACCATCCTCGATCTGTTCGAGCCGATCGAGGCCTATGGAGAAATCTCGTCGTCGCAGGCCGAAGCCGCGCTTAGGCAAATGTGAGCCGGCATCCGCTGCGCCTGTGGTACGGCAGGTAAAGGTCTAATTTTAGGCTGGCCGGTCGATTTTGAATCGCTGGCAGCAGAATTCCAAGATTACCGTCGCGGTCAAGGGCTGAACAAGTTCAGGGCTGAACTGGGGCAGCCTTATGAATTGTTTAGCGTCCGCCCATAATGCGCTTCGGCGGACGGCACTAATGAGCGAACCAGAAATGATGCAACTGCGCACCTGTGCGCCGTTCAAACCGCGTGTACCCCCGACCACGAAGATGGGCGAATCCCGCAATTTGCCCGGTTTGCATTATCCGAGGCAGATGATTACATTCGGGGACGCCTATGGCGGACGAACGCTGGTTCCCAACTGCAGAGTTGCGCCTGATTTTTCGGCACGTGGTAACTTCAATTGCGGTGGCGGCTGCGATGTTCATAACGGCGAAGGTTTTCGGTTTGTTAGGTCCAGAATGGGCAGATATTGCTGACGAGATTGACGGATTCGTAAATCTAGGCATCTTATGCGTGCTTGGTGTAAAATTGCTTTGGGCGTTCACCAGGAGTGACAACTATCATGCGTTTGTCGCCGCTTAATTACCGATCTCTTCTGATTTTGTACGGCGTTTGCGCCGCAGTTCTTTTTGCGTTCGCGGGCGTGTACGTCTACGCGCATCATCACGGCTGGACAGGTGCCCTGCCGATTCTATTGATCGCTGGTGTTGGGACCGCGCTTATTGTGTGGGCGCGGCTTGAGCCTAGATTGCTGGCTGCCCAACCAGCACAGGGTGACCTCAATGTCGTTAACCTCGTCGTGCCGGAGGTTGTTTTTGCTGGCGTCATGGCTACCACCGCTGCGGTATCGGTAGCGGTATTTGCGCCGCCTCAGGTGCTCAAGCCAGATTGTGCAGTTAGCGATAAGGCTGTGGCGATACGCGCATCGTCTTTGAAGCTAGTGATCTTACAAGACGAGGGCATGATTCCGGTTGCCGCCGCATGTAGCATAATCACGATCGCGGCATAGCGAGGGTGCATTGTCGATCTTCAGGTTTTGTATCGTAAGCGAGGACGTGCGCTTGGAGCTTCAAAACAAGGCTTCCATCCTTGGCTTTTACGGCATTTTGCCTTTTGTCGAGTTCTCGGTTCAGAACGAAAACCTGCCGGTCTTAAAGCTCACCTTCACGCTGTTGTCTGGTTCGCCGGTGACTAAAGGCACCTACAGGGTTCGCTTAAGCGTGAAGGGGCCTCAGGGAAACGAATTGGTCCCCGCCTCCAACGCACCACCGAGTGTAATCGGGGAGGCGCCATTGTCCGTGGTTATTTCATGTCAGCCTTTTCCGATCGTCGGCTACGGCGAATACAAAGTCACGGCTATCGTGAACGACCAGCCGGATTTGTCCAGCACCTTTCGCATCAGACAACAGCAGCTTGCGAATTAAGGGGCCGAAGCTCTCCTCCAGGTGAACCATAGGCCGCTGTTGGCGCCGGCGCTCCGATTTCGTCCGCGGGAGAGCCTCGGCTATATTAATCGGTCAAGGCATCGCCCGTGATCCTGATTCTCGATTTCGGAAGCCAGTATTCGCAATTGATCGCACGCCGCGTGCGCGAGGCGCACGTCTATTGCGAGCTGCATCCCTACCGCCTTCCAATCGAAAAAATCCACGCGCTCAAGCCGCGCGGGATAATTTTGTCGGGCGGTCCCGCGAGCCTGTACGAGGAAAACGCCCCCGACATTTCCAATGAAGTGCTGAACCTCGGATGCCCGGTGCTCGGCATCTGCTACGGAATGTATGTGATCGCGCAGCATCTCGGCGCCAAGAGCGCCGAGGCGGGAGCGCGTGAATACGGTCCCGCCACGCTCGCGATCGACGTGGACGACGCGCTGTTCGAGGGACTGTCGGGACGCGAGCATCGGGTCTGGATGAGCCACGGCGACCGCGTCGAATCGATCCCCGCCGCGCTGTGCCCAATCGCGCACAGCGAAAATTCGCCGTACGCCGCCGTGCGCTCGCGCGACGGCCGCCTGCGCGGAATTCAGTTCCATCCCGAGGTGGCGCATACGCCGTGCGGCGCGCAGGTGCTCCGCAATTTCGCGCTCAAGATTTGCGGCGAGCCGGGCGGCTGGACGATGGCGAATTTCACCGAGACCAAGCTCGGCGAAATCAGACGACAGGCGGGGCCGGACGGCAAGGCCGTGATGGGCTTGTCGGGCGGCGTCGATTCTTCCGTCGCGGCAGCGTTGATCTACCGCGCAATCGGTCCGCGGCTCGCGTGCGTCTTCGTCGATACCGGCCTGCTCCGCGCGGGCGAGCGCGAGCGGATGGAGGGCGCGTTCGCTAAAGAATTGGGCATCGATCTCCGGGTGGCGGACGCCTCGGAGTTGTTCATTTCGCGGCTTGCCGGCATAACCGATCCCGAACAGAAGCGGCGGATAATCGGGCACGCCTTTATCGAAGTGTTTGAGCGCGAGGCGAACGCAATCGGCGGCGTGAAATTTTTGGGACAGGGAACGCTCTACCCCGACGTGGTCGAGTCGGTCTCGTTCAAGGGACCGTCGTCCGTAATCAAGAGCCATCACAACGTCGGCGGGTTGCCGGAGCGAATGCGGCTGGAGCTTATCGAACCGCTGCGCGAATTGTTCAAGGACGAGGTGCGCGAGGTAGGCAGGAATCTGGGCCTGGGCGCCGGAATCGTCGATCGGGAGCCGTTTCCCGGCCCGGGTCTGGCGGTCCGGATCGTGGGCGAGGTGACGCGCGAGCGGATCGATCTGGTGCGGCGCGCCGACGCGATCGTGATGGAGGAGGGTGCCGCCGCCGGATTGGGCGCGCGGCTGTGGCAGGCGTTCGCCGTGCTCCTGCCGCTCAAGACCGTCGGCGTAATGGGTGACGGGCGCAGCTACGAGAGCGTCATCGCAATCCGGGCGGTGGAATCGCAGGACGGGATGACGGCGGACTGGGCGCGGCTCGATCCGGCGCTGCTCGCGAAAATATCGACCCGGATTACGAACGAGATTAAGGGCATCAACCGCGTCGTTTACGACATCACCTCGAAACCGCCCGCGACAATCGAATGGGAGTGACGGAATTGACGGTTCGCACGCGCTTCGCACCGAGTCCGACCGGCTCGCTGCATATCGGCAACGTTCGTTCGGGCCTGTTCGCGTACCTATTCGCCCGGCACAACGGCGGAAAATTCATCCTTCGGATTGACGACACCGACCGGGAGCGTTCAACCAAGGAATCGCTCGAAGAGATTTTGGCCGATCTCAAATGGCTGGGGATGGAATGGGACGAAGGGCCGCCCGACCTGCGCTATTTCGAATCGAACCGGATCGATCGCTATCGCGAGTGCGTCACGAAGCTGCTCCGCGAGCGCAAGGCATATCCATGCTACTGCACGCCGCAGGAACTGGATGCGAAGCGCAAGCTCGCCGAAAAGGAACGGCGCAAACCGGTGTACGATCGGACTTGCCGGAGAAAGGATTTCGCCGCCGATATCGAACTGCCCGATCGCGCCGCCGGGCGGAATTACGCGATTCGCTTCGCGATGCCGCTCAGCGGTGAAACGGTCCTTGACGACTTGGTGCGCGGGCGCTCGGTATTCGACAATGCCGAACTGGACGATTTGGTCATCGTGCGTTCCGACGGCGGGCCGACTTACAATTTCGCCACCGTCGTCGATGAGGCCGATTTCGAGATTACGCACGTGGTCCGCGGCGACGATCACGTGCCGAACACACCGCGCCAGATGCAGCTTGCGCTGGCGCTCGGCCTCACTCCCCCGGCGTTTGCGCATCTGCCGCAAGTGCTCGGCCCCGATGGCGCCCCGCTCTCCAAGCGCCACGGCGCGGCCTCGGTACGGGCGTATCGCGAAGGAGGATATTTCCCCGAGGCGATGCTCAATTATCTCGCGCGGCTGGGCTGGTCGCACGGCGATCAGGAGATTTTTTCCAGAGCCGAGCTGATCGAATTTTTCGGCTTCGCGGAATGCGGCAAATCGCCCGGCGTGTTCAATCCTGAAAAACTGCTCTGGCTGAATTTCCATTACCTGAAGGATCACCCGCTGGCGCAACTCGCGCGCGAGGTGCGGCCGTTCATCGAAAGGCGCGGTTGGCCGATTCCCGGCGATGACGAATGGCTGCAAAAGATGGTTGCGACGCTCCGCGAGCGCGCCAAGACGCTCGACGAACTGGCGGAGTTCGCGTCGTTCTATCTGAAGGACGATATCGAGATCGACCCCAAGGCGGCGGCCAAGTTCTTGACGCCGGCGATCGCGGCGCCGATAAAAGAATTGGCGGCCGGCCTCGAAGCGATTACCGGCGATTTTTCAGAGGATGCCGTGCGCGGCGTCTTCGAGCGCGTGCTCGCCCAGCATGGCTTGAAGCTCGGGCAATTGGCGCAGCCGGTGCGCGTGGCGGTCACGGGCGGGACCGTCAGCCCCGGCATCTACGAGGTCATCGCCGTGCTGGGGCGCGATCGAACGGTGCGGCGGCTCGGCGCCGCAGCCGAAAGAACCGCCCATTGAGTACGATTTGTAGCTGGAGCCGAACATATTGTGGGTCTTGGCGATGGATTTCGCGCTTGTGTCAACCCACTCGACTCAATCGTATTCAAGCAGTACCCTGATGCCATGAGTGTGCTGGTTCCATACGTGGTCGAACAGACGGGGCGCGGCGAGCGGTCGTATGACATTTATTCTCGCCTGCTCAAGGACCGAATCGTATTCGTCGGCGGGACGATCCTCGACGATATCGCCAATCTGGTCACGGCGCAGTTGTTGTTCCTGGAGTCGGAAGACCCCGACCGCGAGATTAACATGTACGTCAATTCCCCTGGCGGTTCGGTGACGGCGGGGCTGGCGATTTACGACACGATGCAATTCGTCCGGCCTCCCGTTTCGACCTTGTGCGTTGGACAAGCCGCGAGCATGGGCGCGGTGCTGCTGACCGCCGGCACCAAGGGCAAACGCTACGCGCTGCCCCATTCGCGAATTCTAATCCATCAGGTGTCCGGAGGATTCGAGGGCGCCGCCAGCGACATCGAAATCCAGGCGCGCGAGGCGATTCGCCTCAAGGAAATCCTCAACGGGATTCTTGCCCGCCATACCGGCCAGGACGTGAAGAAAGTCGAAAAAGATACCGATCGGGACAACTTTATGTCGGCCGCGCAGGCGGTCGAATATGGCCTAATCGACGATGTCATTTCGGGACGCCCTCCCAAATCTTCGCTTTAAGCGCGGTCCTTCGTTTGCGATGGAACTCCGTAAGCCGCACTGCGCGGTTGAATGCCGCGCGGTGCCATCCAATCTCGCCGCCGAATGAGCATGGAACCGGCCGAAAGAGTCGAGCGTTTCAGGATTCGCGGGATGCGCGGCGCGGAAACCGCCGCCGCGGTCGAGAATGCCGCCGCCCAGGCGTCCGGCGTTTCAGCGGCGCATGCCGATTCTGACGAAGCCACGCTCATGATTCTGGCCGGCGTGGACTACTCCGCGAGCGAGGTGCAAGCGCTCGTCGCGGCGGCCGGCTACCGCGCGATTCCCGCGGCGGAGGTAATCGGGCCGGGAGATTCGATCCTCGATCGGGAAGACCCGCGCGCCAATCTGAGCATGATCGTCGCGTGCGGCATCGCCGCGGTCCTTGTGCTTTTCCTCCAGCGCCAAGGCCGCGGCGAGCCGGTGGAGTTGGCGATTCTGGCGATTGTGACGGCGGCGATCGCGATCGCGGGCGCGGCATTCTTTCGCGGCGCCGCGATGGCCGAGCGCAACCATGCCGCCAACATGGACACGCTGGTGGCGCTCGGGATCGGCGCGGCGTACCTGTACTCGATTGTCGCGGCGTTTCCGGGGGCCTTCAGTGCGGTTCCGAAAGCGTTCCTCCACGGGCCGCCGCTCTTCGATGCTACGATTGCGCTAATCCTCTTCATCCGCTTCGGCAAATTCGTCGAATCGCGCGCGCGCCGCCATGCGATAACGCGGTTGCGCGCGCCGCTGGAATCGGCGCCCGCCAAGGCTGCCGTCATTCGCGACGGCAAAGAAACCGTCGTTCCGGTTTCGGAGCTTGCTTATGACGAAATCGTGGCCGTGGCGGCCGGAGCGAAAATTCCGGCGGACGGCACGGTCATGGAGGGCGCCGGCACTGCCTATGAGTCGATATTAACGGGCGATTCGGCGCCCGCCGAAAAGCGGACGGGAAGCCGCGTATTCTGCGGTACGCTCAACGGGTCCGCGCCGCTCAAGATTCGGACGGAGGCCACCGGCAGCGATACGGCGGCGGCGCGAATCGTCAGGATTTCCGAAGCCGGGCAAGCCGGCAATGCGCTCCTCGAGAAGCGGGCCGAGACGCTGGCCACGCGCGCCGTACGGACGGCCATCGTGGCCGCGGCACTGGCCTTCGCCGCGTGGCTATGGTTCGGCGGCGGGTTCCCGCTCGCCCTCTCGGCCGCGATCGCCGTGCTCGTCACCGCGGCGCCCGCCGCGATGGGACAGGCGGCGCCCACCGCGCTCATGGCGGGCAGCGCGATTGGATTGCGCCGGGGAATCCTGTTCAAGCGCGCGCCGGCGCTGGAGGGGATCGCGCGGGCGAACGTGATGATATTCGCCAAAGCCGGGACGCTTACCCAAGGACGGCCGGAACTGGAAACGCTGGTGGCTCTGGAGGGCGGCGCACGCGAGGCCTTGGCGCTGGCCGCAATCGCCGCGGCCGGATCGGATCATCCGCTGTCCAAGGCGGTGACGGAGGGCGCGCGGACGCAGGGCGTGGCGCCCGCCGCGGTTGCGTCCGGCGGGCGCGAGTTTGCGGGCATGGGCGTGGCCGCCAGCCACGGCGCCGGCAAGATTGCGCTCGGCAACGAGCACATGATGACGCGCCACGGCGTGCCGAACGAACCGCACGCTCGCGCCGAGTTCGACCAAATTGCGCAATCGGGGGCCACCCCGGCGTACCTCGCGGCCGATCGGAAAATCCTGGCGATCCTCGGGTTCCGCGATCCGGTGCGCCCGGAAGCGCGCGGCGCGATTGCCGCGCTCCGTGACCGGGGCGTGAGCGTGGTGCTTGCCAGCGGCGACAGCGCCTTGGTCGCCAACGATCTTGCGCGGCGGCTCGGCATCGATGAGGTCCACGCCCAGTTGCTGCCCGCCGGAAAGATCGGCGTGGTGAAACACTTTCAGGCCGCGGGCAACGTCGTCTGCATGGTGGGCGACGGAACGCTCGACGCGCCCGCGCTGGCCGCCGCGGACATCTCGATCGCAATCGGCGCGGGACCCGACACGACAGCCGAGGCCGGCGATATCGTGCTGGCGCGCGGCGATCTTTACGATGTGGTCCGGGCCGTGACGCTGGGCAATCTCACGGTTGCCAAAATCCGGCAGAACCTGTTTTGGGCGGGGCTATACAATATAATCGCAATCCCGATCGCGGCCGGAATCCTCTATCCGATGGCGAGGGTAGCCCTGAATCCGGCGGTGGGCGGCCTGGCGATGGGATTGGCGGGCGCCGGCATCGCCTATAATTCACGTCTGTTGAACCTCAGCGCCTGGTTCCGGCTGCGCGCGATTCGCCCGGTGCTCGAAGCGCCTGAGCCGCTTGAAAACGAAGAACCCGCTCCGAGAGAGACTTCGGCGCCACCGGACGCGGCGGTCGTCGCGGCCACGGATTCTCCCGCGTCAGCGAAGTCTAAATCCGAGTAGAGGAACCGGCGTTCCCGCCCGGCGCGGCCTGAGACGATCCGGCGATGGACCGCATCTATGACGATCTTCGCGGCGGATTCGACCAGGCCGATCGTTACGCGTCGCTCACCAGCAAGCTCAAAGCATCCAGGATTCGATGGTCCTGCTGCCCGACGTGGCGCGCGAGCGCGGGCCCATCTGGCTGGAAATCGCGGTCGTGATCTTGATCGTGCTCGAAATCATTCTCGGCATCGTCCACTTCGCCTGAGTGCGCCGGGAGCGCGGCGAGAGTAGGAAGCAGCGCGGAAGTCAGCGCGAAACTCAGCATTGTCGCCGCCGAGCCTCGGCGGATTGCAGGACGTCGAAAAGCCAGGCCGGAAACCTGCCGCTTATGCCGCGCCGGAGGATAGTCTCCTGAGAATGGCGGAAAAGTGAACTGAGGCCGGAATCCGACCGGTTGACGCCTATTGGGAAGCTGACGCCGGAGGGGGCGGAACGGAGATGAGCAGGAACATGAAGGACAGGGAATACGTCAAAGAAATCGTGCGCAGTGGATTGTCGATTTACGATCGAATCGAGATCGGCGATCCGCGGTTATGGATACCAGCGCCGACGCTCGAGAGTTGCTCAACAGGGGCCTGCGCGGAATGGACCTCGCGGGGCTGCCCCTCCGCACGCGGTCAAAGGCGGTGAAAAGCGTCGTATGTAAGACGCTGGGTTATCCGGTACCGAAGACATTTTCGAAAACAAAGCCGCGCTTTCTTGGCCAGAGGTTCGACACCTACACGCAGCAATCGACTAACCTTCAGGTCTGGAACGAAAAATTGGAATCGACGCGGCGCTACGTCATCATCCGCATTTCGAAGGGAGACGTGATCGAGCGGGTTAAAGTCGTGACGGGAGGCGCATTGGCAAAGCTCGATACCACCGGGACGCTGACGGGGAAATACCAAGCGCGATTTATCAGCAGTGCCGAGCCGGCAGAGTTGATCTCCCGCGCGGACACGAAGATTGTGAAACTTCTGCTGTCAAGTCCAAACGAGCGGACAAATTTGAAATGTTTCGCGCCGACGGATAATCCCGCGCGGGGCTTAGTGCTGCCGATTACTGTGGTCTTTGAGCGTCTTTCCGCAATGGTCGGACTTTCCTTCCCCGATGCAGGGCATGAGCAAGAGAGAAGGAGAGGAGCGGATTTACACCGGCGCGTCTGCCGGCATCTCGGATACCTGAATTACGCGGACGATGGGCGATTCCCGGATGTGCGGCATCAGCTCCTCGAAGTGAAATTGCAGACTTCACCCACTATAGACCTCGGCCTTGTTCGGCCGAACAGCACCGGCCCTTTGGACATGCCGAAAATCGCAGGACGTCAACTTCGCCATTGCGACGTGAGGTATGCTCTGTTCAACGCGGTTATCGATCGTGCGACGGTCAGGCTGACGAATTTCATGCTCACGACCGGAGTGGATTTCTGCGGGCGCTTTCGACAGTTCAGGGGCAAGGTCCTGAATAAGAAACTCCAAATTCCCCTACCGGCTGACTTTTTCGACCGATAGGCCGAAGGCTTTCCACACGAGCGCGTCGAGCTGCTGTTCCAAGCTGTGGGCCTGTGGGGCGGGGACGAGTTTGTAGATTTCTTTGGATAGCGCGATCATCCGTTGCGCGAGAGGAGTACTTGGATCGGGCAATGGGAACCGTTCGACATACTGAGTGATAAAGCGCCTTCGGCCGGCATAAAGCTTATTGTTGAAACGGTGGTCGTAAAAGGCCTCGATGAAAGTGGAATTGCCCACGGCCAGAGCAAGCCAGGGTAGTTCTTCCTCTTTGCCGCAGCGCAAAGTCATCCAGTAACAATCGCCGTTGACGATCGTGCCGTCTAGCAGGGTGCGGAAAAATGGCTGAATAGCAAGAACTTGGCTTCCTTTTGGAGCGTTAGGATGGATTGTTCGAGGGTTGGTTTGCGGTTCAGTTGCGCGATCGGGTCAGCGTTGGCGGCGGCG
>JBOHWK010000104.1:0-2305 GCA_050736715.1 Binataceae bacterium (SeqCode)
CCGCGCGCTCGATCGCCGCGTGTGCCTCGATCGTCCAGGCGGCGATGGCGCGATCGAACTCGGCCTCCGCGATGCGGACGCCGCGCGATCCGGCCCGCCGTGCCACCGGCTGAAGGAGCTTTGCGAGTCGTTCCGCAAGCTGCTGCCCGGCCGCGGGGCGAGACGCGCCTTGTGAGGCCAATAACGGGTCCCGCAAGCGGTCGCAGCCACCTGTGGGCGGCCACCCACCAGCCGGATCGTCGCTCCCCTTCCTGATTTTCATTGCCGTCATGCTAAACAGCCACCGAGCAACAACCTGTGCAGAGGTTCCTAGCCCATCATCGCGGCAGATTTCACGATGGGAAGGCGATGGCGGTGGCCAGAATTAAGGACGTGAAGGGCTGGCGGGGTCCTGATAGAACGCGATAGGATTCGGCCCTCGTCGTTATGCTGCTCAACACAAAAGTTAACGGCGTTGCGGTCGTAATCAATCTTCCCGGCCTGGGTGAGAAGATTTATGCCACAACCAAGGCACAAATGGAGGTGGAACTCGGGCGGCCAGATGTGAAGAATCGCGAGATAATTGCGAACGCGTTCTTGTTTGCTTTGAAGCGCTCTCCAAAGGCGAACGCCAGCGACCTGTGGCACCATGTCGTATATCGGCTGTACTGCGATCTGCTGCCCGCATACCGGCACCAAGACCCGAAACAGAGTTGGGTGCGTGCTTCTGGTGACGCTCTCGAAATAACCGTCGAGCGCATCTACTCGGCGGTACTCAGACCTCACGGAATTGCCATCAGGGCATTGATCGGGAAAGACGAAAAGCAAGCGGCTCTTGAAGCAATGGCTTTGTCTGATGAGGTTGGCGGGTCCAAACTCGACGTTGGATTGTATTTGAAGCTGGAAGGAACCGAGCGGCGAATTTTCGGCGGCGTTCACGTAAAGGCCAGTTTGGCTGAGCGGGTATCCGATGACGTTCCGGCCAGCCGCGCGATGATGCGGCGCGGTTATTTCTCGCCGCTCTGGACGTTGGACGTAAAGTCGTTTCCGCCACCGCACGGCAATTTGATCAACCGTGGCGAACTCGGAACGCCCGATGCGCCCAGCGATAAGCGCAAGTACATTGAGCAACACGGCTCGTTCGACAATTGCTACTCGGCAAACAGCCGAACCGTGCCGAGCCGGGGAATCACGCCCTCAGGAAAGCGGATTTATACCTTGAATTTGCTCGAACAGCCCGACCAGTTCGCTTAGGAAGCGATCGCGCGTGCGTCATCAGAGCGATCTGGTACGGCGCGCTGATGTGTTTTTGCGCGAGGTCGCAGACGGTACGCTCTATTTCGAATCCCAAATAATGGTGTCCAAGCGACAAGGCTGCCTTAGCCGTCGTGCCGCTGCCCATGAACGGGTCGAAAACGATTCCCCTGCCGGCGATTCCCGCCGCCTTGATGCATTGAAGGGGCAGGTCGATCGGGAAGGTCGAGCAGTGCGGCGTTAAATTAGGCGTTTGCACCAACTTCCAGACCGAGCCAACCGGCGGATTCGTGCGGAATGCGTGGCGTTCATTCTTTGCCAATATGTAGATCGACTCGTGTCGGCGGTGGGGGCGGCGGCATCGGCCTTCCGGCAGGGGCCTCGATTTCTCCCAAATGACTTCGCCTCGAAACAGGAAACCTTTGTCGCACAATTTCAAAATTACGCGATAGGGAAGGCCGAGCAGATTTCCATATTGAAGTGACGGCTCGCTCTTATCGATAAATGCCCGCCGCCGTCCGCGTTTTTTTGTGTATGCGGAATTGTGCGCAGGGAGACCGGTCCCTTCGGGCCCCAGCGAACTGTAGCGAAGGTCGGTCTCACGCCAGTTTATTGGGGTGTTGTACGCATCGCCAAGGTTCAGCCAAAGGGTGCCCGTTGGCTTGAGGCAACGGAGCGTTTCAGCCAAGACTGTTGTCAGGTTGTCCACATACGTTCGTGGGTCGCTCTCACTTCCTATGCCGGACGATTCACGTTGGCCCCAGTATGGAGGCGAGGTGACAACCACGTCAAAACTATCGCTTGGGATTTCCTGCAACGCGGCTAAACAATCGGCATTGTGAACCGCGTCCAAGGCCCAAGGACCAAGCTGTTTTTTGGTCGTCACGCTTACGATGGTAGAAATCGGCGGCATAAAGGACAAGGCTCTAAATTACATCCATCAACATAAAATCCTAGCATTATTTGCGGCGGCCCGCGCGCTCGATCGCCGCGTGTGCCTCGATCGTCCAGGCGGCGATGGCGCGATCGAACTCGGCCTCCGCGATGCGGACGCCGCGCGATCCGGCCCGCC
>JBOHWK010000105.1:0-33107 GCA_050736715.1 Binataceae bacterium (SeqCode)
CGCACGGCTCGAACGAGACATACGCGGTCGCTCCACGCGCCCGCTTCCCGGCGCGGGCGAGCGCGATCGCCTCGGCATGGGGCCGGCCGCCGGGCGCGGTCGCGCCGCGCGCGATGATTCTATTGCCGCGAACAATTACGCATCCGACGGCAGGATTCGGCGTCGTCAATCCAACCACGCGGCGGGCCAGCGCCAGCGCCGCGCGCATGAAGCGCCGGTCGGTCTGGATTGCGGAGGGCATCTAGGGTGGGGAGTTTGAACTTTGTTGGATAAGAAGCGCTGGAATCGACCTAACCCCCTGTCCCCCTTCCCCTTCTGGGAAGGGGGAACGCAACGCGAACCTTGCTTTCCAGTTCCCCGCTCCTAAAGGGGGAGGGGTCGCAACTCTAATGCGGTGCATTTCGGATTCACCACACCCGCAGGGTCACGCCGCCGGTTCGCCCTTCTTGCCGCGAGTAATTGGAATCGGCTCCTGCGCGCGGCGCTTGATGAGCTCCTCAAGTTCGCGCATGAACTCGTCGATGTCCTTGAAGGAGCGATAGACCGAGGCGAAGCGGACGTAGGCAACCTGATCGAGCTGGTGCAGCTCGTTCATCAGCGCCTCGCCGATCGCGGAGCTATTGACCTCGCGTTCTCCGGACTCGGACATGGAACTTTCGATTTTGGCGGCGATGCTCTCGATCGTTTCCATCGAAACCGCGCGCTTGTTACAGGCGCGCTTGAGTCCCGCGATAATCTTGGCGCGGTCGAACGGTTCGCGCCGCCCGTCCTTCTTGACCACCATCGGCACCGCCTCCTCGACGCGCTCGTAGGTGGTGAAGCGGCGCTTGCAGGCGCTGCAAGCGCGGCGCCGGCGGATCGCGGTGCCGTCGCCCGACATTCGCGAATCGACGACGCGGTTCCCGCGATGGCGGCAAAAGGGACAACGCATGGCTAAACCGCCGGCCGGCGGCGATTCGCGGGCCGGCGAAGAATTGCGGCGCGGGCGTTCAGCTCTTGTGCGCCTCGATGTAGGACACGACGTCCTTGACGGTGCGAATCTTCTCGGCGTCCTCGTCGGAGATTTCGATGTTGAACTCCTCTTCGAGAGCCATCACGAGTTCGACGATATCGAGCGAGTCCGCGCCCAAGTCCTCGATAAACGAGGAGTCGGGGGTGACTTCGTCGGGGGGTACGCCCAGTTGTTCGCTGATCTTCTCGCGAACCTTGGTTTCGATGTCTTGAGCCATCGTGCTCTACTTCCTCCTGACCGGCGCAAGGGTTAACGGGGCGCGGCCCGCGGTTAAGCTATCAGGGCAGCATAGGGACTTAAAGCATCCGGGGCAAGGTTCCCGCGCCCCGCCGTTGAACAGCAAAATACGGCCGCGATTGATCCCGAATCGCCGCGACGGGTATATTCGCGCTGGATCTCGCGAAAATCGGCCGTTTCAAGCCGGCCCGCGCCGATGCGCGGGCGGGAGGTAAGCGCCATGAGAACATTCCCCCGGCTACCCGTAATCGTTTCGATCGCCAGCGCCCTGATGCTCGGGCTTGGCGCGGGGAATGCCACCGCGACGAACATCAAGAGTTGCGCAACGAAAACCTTCAAGGCCAAAACTCCCGGCGCCACGTACAAACTTACGGCCGGCCAAACCGTCGCGGCGGCGACCGATTGCATCCACGTGACCGCTCCCGGCGTCACAATCGATCTGGCGGGGTTCACCATTACCGGCCACAATGGCAAGGCGAATGGCATCGTCATCATGCCCAAGGCGGTGGGCGCTTCGATCGTCTCGTCCACGAGCGGGGGCACGATTACGGGCTTCGATACCGGAATTCTCGATCAGGCCTCGTCGGCGCGAATTGAAGGCCTCAGCATCACGAACAACACCACAGCGGGGGTCGTAGTCTCCGGGCCGCCGTCGGTGTCGGGAACGCCGCCGATCATCGACGGCAGCGTGATCGCGGGCAATCTCATCACGGGCAACGGGCAGTACGGCGTCGAACTGGCCAGCACCACCCATTGCATGGTCGATCGCAACAGCCAGATTGGCGGCAGCTACGGAATCGTGTCCGGCAACACCGACATCGGCGTGTGGATTGCGAACGCTTCGGGCGCACAATTGACGGCCGACAACGTCGTTTCATGGAACGAACTCATCGAGATCGGCGGGAGCCGGATCGAAGCCGGCGCGAGTGCCAATCCGGCCAGTTGTTCGGGATCGGCCTCGGCAGCGACGCTCGGCAACATTATCGCGAACAACTCGCTGCCCCTGGATGCGGACAACAGCCAGTACGGAATCGCCTTGCAGTGCAACTCCGCGGAGGACACTGCGGTATTGGCGAACGACGTGCCGTTCGGCGCGGGCGCGATCGACGACCTGTTCGACGGCAACACGTCGCCGCCATGCGGTTCCAACTTCTGGGGGGCCAATACCTTCGGCACTTCCAACCAAAGTTGCATCCATTGAGCCGAAGCCGGACGGAAATTCGCGCGATTGCAACGCCGCCAGGCTCGCGATGGTGAGCGCCACCGCCACATCGCGCGATATCGCGATTCGGCCGTTTCACCGCGACCCGCCCGGCGCGCGAATGGAAGACCGCGCGCGCATTCGCATGATTTCCTGCGACACTGGAATCGCCGGCCTGCCGATCGAATTGGCCTGGACCGCGCGCGAAGTCTTCGCCGATTTCTGGACGATTTATTACACTGACTACGAACCGGAATCCTGCTTCGTCGCGGAGTCCGGCGGCCAAGTCGTCGGTTACATCACCGGATGCCTCGACACGGAACGGTTCAATCGCACGATGAAATCCGCGATCGTGCCGCGAATCCTCCCAAAGCTCGTTACCACGGGTGCCGCGTTTCGCCCGCGCAACCTGCGCCGGATGCTCGCGCTGTGGCGATGCTTCCGGCGGGGCGAATTGCACGAGCCGGACCTGTCGGCCTATCCCGCCCATCTGCACATCAATCTGCTCGACGGCTATCGCGGATGCGGCGCGGGCAGCCGCCTGATGAGCACGCTGCTCGACTATTGCCGCGCGCGCGGCGTGGCCGGAATCCATCTTGGTTCGGTCTCCCGGCGCGCGATCCCGTTCTTCGCGCGCAACGGATTCGTGGAATTATCGCGCCGCCGCTTCACACTCTACGACGACATTATCGGGCCTGAAACCGGCCTGGTCTTCATGGGCCAGCGATTTCAAAGTTGAATCCGTGCGTTATCGCGGATTTCCGGAAAATTCCTATCCGTGTAGTCTGGGTAGTCCGCGGATGCTTTCCAGCTTATGAACCAGTCTGAAAAACCCCGCTTGATAATCGTAACCGGCGTCTCCGGCTCGGGGCGCGGCTCCGCGATGCGCGTGCTGGAGGACTTGGGCTTCTACTGCGTCGATAATTTGCCGGTGGCGCTCGCGCCCAACGTGGTGGCGCTCGCGGCGAACCGCGACCCCGCGCTCAAGGGCATTGCACTCGGCATCGACGCCCGCGAGCGGTTGTTCTTTCCGCAATGGCCAAAGATTTTCACCGAACTGGAAAAGGACGGCGTCAAGCCGGAAATAATTTTCCTCGACGCTTCCGGCGACGTCCTCGCACGCCGCTATTCGGAGAGCCGGCGGCCGCATCCGATGGCCCAATCCGGCGCGACCGTCGCCGAGGGAATCCGCTGCGAGCGCGAGGCGCTGGCCGAGATGCGCGAACGCGCAAGCCGCGTGATCGACACCACCGCGCTTACGATTCACGAGTTGCGCGAGATCGTGGCGGCGGCCGTGCTCGGCGCGGGCGCGGGACCGGGGATGGCGGTGTCGATCGTCTCGTTCGGCTACAAGTACGGAATGCCGGCGGGAATGGACCTCGTATTCGACGTCCGTTTCATCCCGAACCCGTTTTTCGTTCCGGAATTAAAGCCGCTCGATGGAACCGATCCGCGCGTGCGCGATTACGTGATGGCGCACGGGGAGGCGCGCCAATTCATCGAGCAGACGGGCGCGCTGCTCGATTTTCTGATTCCGCTCTACCGGCGCGAGGGCAAGAGCTATCTGACGATTGGCCTTGGATGCACCGGCGGGCGTCATCGCTCGCCCGTGCTGGCGCGGGAACTGGCCGCGCGCCTCAAGCAATCCGGCATCGAAACGGCAGTGCGCGATAACCACCTGCCCTGACCCGCGCGATCCGGGGGGGCGATTCCGCTATAATCGGGGGTGGCGAGGGGCCACGATGCAGCCGGACGACACCATCTTCCGCGAATACCGCCCGTCCGACGCCGAGCGTTCCGATCGTTCGGCGGGAGACCGGCTGCGCCATCGCCAGAAGGTCCGCGAATCGATTCGCGAGAATATTGCCGACATCATCGCCGAGGAATCGATCATCGGAAAAAGCCGCGACCGGATCATCAAGGTTCCCCTGCGCGGCATCAAGGAGTACCGCTTCGTCTTCGGCGACAATGCCCCCGGCGCGGCGCAGGGCGACGGCGAGACGCGGCCCGGCCAGGCCGTCGGCAAGAAGGGCGAAAGCCCCGCGCCGGGCGATGGCCATGCGGGCGACCGCCCCGGAATCGACTACTACGAGACCGACGTCACGCTCGAAGAATTGATCGA
Source organism: Binataceae bacterium (SeqCode) (assembly GCA_050736715.1). Taxonomy (GTDB): domain Bacteria; phylum Desulfobacterota; class Binatia; order Binatales; family Binataceae; genus Binatus. The sequence goes on from JBOHWK010000105.1 coordinate 4,573, forward strand.
GATCATGTTCGAGGACCTCGAACTGCCCAACCTCGAACGGCGCGCGCTGCGCGAAGTTCCGGCCGATTACTCCGTGCGGCGCAAGGGCTACCGCAAGGTCGGCATCCGGGTGCGCCTCGATAAGCGCCGCACCGCCAAACAGCGGATCACGCGGATGCTCGCGGCGGAGCGGCGCGCGGGCCGCGCGGGCGCGAATACTTCAGTGGAAGAGCCGCCGCCCGAAACGCCAGTCGGCGTGGCGCCGTCCGCGCTCGAAATCGGCGGGAACGGCAAGAAACGATTTCCCTTCCATCATGACGATCTGCGCTACAAGCACGTCGAGGTCGATACCAAGGAGGAGTCCAACGCCGCCGTGATCTGCATCATGGACACTTCCGGCTCGATGGACACGATGAAGAAGTACCTGGCGCGGAGCTTTTTCTTTCTGCTTTACCAGTTTATTTCGACCCGCTACCGCAACGTCGAAATTGTGTTTATCGCGCATCATACGGAGGCGGCCGAAGTCACCGAGGAGGAATTTTTCCACAAGGGCGAATCGGGCGGCACCTTCATTTCGTCGGGCTATCGGCGCGCGCTGCAAATAATCGCCGAGCGCTACCATCCCTCGCTCTGGAACCTGTACGCCTTCCATTGCTCGGACGGCGACAATTTCGATTCCGACAATCCCGCGGCGCTGAAGGCGGCGGAGGAGCTGGCCGAAATCTGCAACCTGTTCGGTTACGGCGAGATCAAGCCGCTCGGATCGCGCTACTATGAATCCTCGATGCTGAACGTATTCCGGCGCATCGCGGCGCCCAATTTCCATACCGTGCTGATCGAGCGCAAGGAGGACATCTGGCCCTCCTTCAAGGCGTTCCTCGCCAAGGACCGGGTGCGCGAATGAGCACGGCGGGGCCGGCGCCCGGCGCGGAACGGGTGCATCGCTACGAGCTGAGCGAGCTCGCCGAATGGGACCGGCGCATCCGCGCCAAGGCGGCGGAGTTCGGCCTCGATTGCTTCCCGCAGGAGTTCGAGATTTGCGATCACACCGGGATGCTCGGCTACATGGCGTATTCCGGGATGCCGTCGCATTATCCGCATTGGTCCCACGGCAAGGCCTACGAAAAACTCAAGACCCTGTACGATCACGGCGTCAGCGGATTGCCCTATGAAATGGTAATCAACTCGAATCCCGCGATTGGCTATCTGATGCGCGACAACACGCTGCTCCTGCAAATCCTCACCATCGCGCATGTGTACGGGCACAACGATTTCTTCAAAAACAACTTCACCTTCAAATCGACCCGCGCCGAACTCACCGTCGAGACGTTCAAGGCCCATGCGCTCCGCGTGCGGCGCTACGTCGAGGACCCGTCGATCGGCATCGATCGCGTGGAGCGGGTGCTCGACGCCGCGCACGCGCTGTCGTGGCAATGCCGCCGCAATCTGGCGATCAAGAAACTCTCGCCCGCCGAGCAGCTCGAACGCACAATGGAGGCGGCCCGCCCGCGGCCCGATCCGTTCCAAAAGATTCACGCGCGGCAGGAAACCGCCGAACCCGACCTCCGCAAGACGCCGCTCGAACCCGACGAAGACCTCCTGCTCTTCATCCGCGACCACAATCCGTTTCTGGCCGATTGGGAAAAGGACCTGCTCACGATCGTGGACGAGGAAGCCAAGTACTTCATCCCGATGATGGAAACGAAAATCATGAACGAGGGCTGGGCGAGCTACTGGCACAAGCGGATTCTGGAGTCGCTCGATATCGATCAGTCGCTGCACCTCGAGTTTATCGTGCGCCACAATCAGGTCGTCCGCCCGATTCCCGGCCAGATAAATCCCTACCATCTGGGACTCAGGATTTGGGAGGATTTGTTCCGCCGCCACACAAATCCCACCCGCGAGGAGATCGAGCGCGGCGGCCACCCCGCGAAACCCGGTGCGGAGAAGATTTTCGAGGCGCGCGAGACCGAGCGCGATTCGTCGTTCCTCCGCCGCTACCTGACCGAAGACCTGATGCGCGAGATGGACCTGTTCGAGTACGAGGCGCGCGGCGACGAACTGGTCGCGAGCCAGGTGTCGGACGAGGACGGATGGCGCAAGGTCAAAGAGACGCTAATCAAGAGCGTCGGCACCAACTCGATTCCGGTGCTCAAGATCGAGGACGCCGACTACGGCCAGAATCGGACTCTATACGTCAAGCATTACCACGACGGCCGCGATCTCCATCTCGAATACGCGGAGAAATCGCTCGCCTATTTGCAGCGCTTGTGGGGGCGCGAAGTCGTGCTGGAAACGGTGCTCGACGGCAAACGCTCGGCGCTGTGCTGCAACGAACGCGGCTTCTCGGTCCGCGCGCTGAAGTAGAACATCGCCGGCCCTCTTTATAGATCCGCCAGATCGACGAAGCCCTCTTTTTTGCCGCGTTCGATCGCGTCGTCAATGAGCTTCCAGAAGCGCTTGCTTCGCGACAACGCCAGCGCCTCGAGGTCGGTGTCGTCGGTGACCGGTAGGGGATCCTCGGTCGAATTTGGCTTGTGCATGAATTCAGCGTAGGTCGAACCGCGGTCGCTCGCAATATACGGACGTCCGTTGGTAGTGTCCTAATTTACAATTTGGCTGACGACCGCGCGCTGAAGGCGCGCAGGAATCTAACCCAGGGCAACGCCCTGGGTATTCTGAATTATAAATGTTTCCGCCCTGTAGGGGCGGAGGGAATCCCCGCGCCCATTCAGGGCGCGCATCTTAAATCGTTCTTAACCCAGGGCGTTGCCCTGGGCTAATATCCTTCGGCGCTTTCAGCGCCGAGGACAAATTAAGACACTACCCGTCCGTTCGCCCCGTCATTTGCTCGCGGCGGCAACGCCCGTCTGTTAGGATTCACCCGCCGATGAGTCCCGCCGCCAAACGCACGCCGCTGTTCGATATCCATCGCCAACTCGGCGCGAAGACGACCGAGTTCGGCGGCTTCGAGATGCCCGTCAGCTACGGCGGAATTATCGCGGAACACATGGCGGTCCGCACCGCGGCGGGGCTGTTCGACCTCTGCCACATGGGCGAATTCGAAATCAGCGGCCCGAATGCGCTCGCCCTGCTGGAACGCGCGTTCACGAATTCCGCCGCGCGGCTTGCGGTGGGCCGCGCCCAGTACACGATCATGTGTACGCCCGAGGGCGGGACGATCGACGACCTAATCGTCTATCGGCTCGCCGCGGAACGCTACCTGCTATGCGTCAACGCCTCCAATATCGATGCCGATCGCGAATGGCTGCTCGAACTGAACGCCGGCCGCGCCGCATTCGAGGACCAGAGCGATTCGACGGCGCTCGTCGCGGTTCAGGGACCGGCGGCGATTGCGATCCTCGCGCCGCTCGCCGATTTTCCGATTGCCGAAGTGCCGCGCTTCGCCGTCGCATCGGGCAAGGTCGCGGGCGCGGAATGTATCGCGGCGCGCACGGGATACACGGGCGAGGACGGGTTCGAATTGTTCGCGGCGAATGCGGCCGCGCCCAAGCTGTTCGCAGCGATACTCGAAACGGGCGCGGCGCGCGGAATCAAGCCGATCGGGCTGGGCGCGCGCGATACGCTGCGCCTCGAGGCCGCGCTTGCGCTCTATGGCCATGAACTCGATCGCGAGACGTCGCCGCTCGAAGCGGGGCTGGATATTTTCGTCAAGTTGGGCCGCGATTTTATCGGCGAGCCGGCGCTTAAGGCTCAGCGCGCAGGCAAGCTCAAGAAAAAATCGATTGGACTTGAGACTTCGGACGGCAGGATTATCGCGCGTCAGGGGCATCGGATTTTCATCGACGGCGCGCCCGCCGGCGCCGTCACCAGTGGGACGTTCGGTCCATCGATCGGCAGGCCAATCGCGATGGCATACGCCACGCTCGACGGCGCGGGCGGCGCTCCGCCCGCGCCGGGTTCCCCGCTCGAAGTTGAGATTCGCGGCAAACTCGTGCCGGCGGCCGCCGTGCCGCTGCCCTTCTATCGCCGCCCGCGCGATAAATCCGTGTAGCCCGCGCCGGGCTTATCGCGTGGAATTCGGCCCCGCGCGCGCCGCATCCGATAGCGCCGCGGATTGCCCGGCGGGCGGAGACAGGCAGGGCAGCGTGCGCGCGACCGTGAATTCGTAGATTCGCCCGTTCCATGAGAACTCGCCGGCCGCATTGCCGAGCTTTGCCTTGAGGCCGGCCGCGTCAACGGGATCGTCCGAAGCGATCTTGGTCGGAACATACGCCAGGTAGGCCGTGCCGCTTGGGGGAATCAGGCCGGTCAGCGGTGGATTGAAATTCATCTGCTCGAAGTTCACCGCCGGACGCCATCCGCTGGGGCCGGTCTCGCCGCCGGCGATTGGGCTCCAATGGGCGCCATCGGCGGACTTCACCAGATGCAACTCACGATACTCCGGAGCGCCCGCCGCGCCTTTGCGAAGCTGGGCCACCACCAGATTTGGCCGTTCCAGCGCGAGCATATGGCAGAAATTCTGGGGCGTGAGTTTTTGGGCCGCCGCGTTCGCATCCACCGCGGGCGCGCCGGCGTCCTGAGGTTTCGCATCCGCGCCGCTATCCGCGCCGCTCTTACCGGAAAAGGCGTCGTAAACCAGGCTGATTGCCGAGGGGATGGCGGATAGCACCGGCAGCGCGGCGACGCATCCGGAAGCGCCAACCGCGAGCGCCATGCAGAACAGCATGAGGAGCGCGGGCGGCGGATTGAGCGGCGGAGCCGGACCTCCGGCCGAATCCCGCCTGCCGCTCGGAATTTTCCCCTCCACCGTGCGCGCCCTACCCGATCTCTTTTACGCCGCCCGGGGACACAAATCGAGCCTGCCTGTAATGAGAAGTGCCGCAGGCGCCGGCGATCCGGGGCGGCATCGCGGGGGAAAGTCCTTGGATTTGTTGGTGCGCCCTGAGGGATTTGAACCCCCGACCCGCAGATCCGTAGTCTGCTGCTCTAATCCGCTGAGCTAAGGGCGCGCACCAACCTTTTACGGTTTCACATCGCGCGCTCGCGGGCAAGCGTCTCCGCGTTCAGGGAGGCGGCGGCACCGCCGGAATCCAGACCGTGACCGTCGTCCCCTCGCGCAGCCGGCTCTCGATTTTGAGCGTTCCCTGATGGAGTTGCACGATGTGCTTGACGATCGCGAGGCCCAATCCCGTCCCGCCCAATTCCCGCGAGCGCGCGCGATCGACCCGATAGAAACGTTCGGTGAGCCGCGGGATGTCGGCGGCGGGAATTCCCTCGCCCGTGTCGGCGACGCTGATTGCGATTCCCGGCCGTCCGCCCGCGCCGCTCCCGTCCGCGAACGCCTGCGCTTCGACCGTGACGCGGCCGCCGCGGGGAGTGTACTTGATCGCGTTGTCGAGCAGATTGAGCATTACCTGCTGGAGCCGGTCGCGATCGGCCGCCATCGCGAGCGCCTCCGGCGGGCATCGCGGTTCGAGCGCGATTCCGCGCCGCCCCGCCTGCTCCTGCATCAATTCCGCCGCTTCGGCGATCGCGCGGCCCGCGTCGAACCGCTCGATCTTGAGCGGAGTCAATCCGCGTTCGAGGTCCGAGAGCGAGACCAGGTCGTCGAGCAGCCGCGCGAGGCGGCGGGCCTGCCGCTCGATAATCCGCAGAAAGCGCAATTCAGTGCCGCGATCCTCGACGCCGCCGAGCAGCGTTTCGGCGTATCCGTACAGGGCGCTCAGCGGCGTGCGCAATTCATGAGTCAGGTTGGAGATGAAATCCGAGCGCATCGTCTCGTACGCCTTGAGCTGGGTGAGGTCGTGGAACACGAAAACCCAAACCGCACCGCGCGAGGTCCGAATCGGCGCGGCGCTTGCCCTGATATGGAGGGGAGCGGGCGTTTGGATCGCAAGGTCCGCCGCGGCGCCGCCGCCGTCCGCGGAGCGCATCGCCCGCTCCACGAACTCCTGCAGCCGGGGATCGCGGCACAATTCGATAAGCGGGCGATCGCGATAGGCAGTATCGGGGTCGAGCGCGAAAATCCGGTGCGCCGCCCCATTGACGAGGATCACCTCGCCGCGCGCGCCCGCGACCACCACCGCCTCGCTCATGTTGCGCAGGATCGCTTCGAATTCGTCGCGTTGCTCGGCCAGTGAATCGATGTCGGCGACGGCCGCGTCGGCGGCGTCGAGCAAACGATGCTCCGCCCGATCGATCGCGCCGCGCCCGTTCGGCAACAGATGCGGCGGCGGGCGGCGTTCGGAGAGCGCGGCCGCAACCGCATCGAGCCGCTCGGCGCGCCGCGCAATCGAACGTCCGAGCGCGACGGCGGGAATCGCGCCCAGCCCGATTCCCGCCGCGATCGCCACGATCGCCCACCTTCCCGAGGCTTCGCCCGCAGCGGCCAGCACGGCCAGCATTATGGCGGGCGGGACGAGGGCGAGCGCGCCCGCCGCAACCAAGCGCAGGGTGGGGGCTCTAGCCAAGCGCCTCGGGGTTGAAACGATAGCCGACGCTGCGGATCGTGAGGATCAATTCGGGATTCGCGTCGTCGCGCTCGATATGCTGGCGCAGGCGCCGCACGTGGACATCGACGGTGCGCGGCTCGACGAAGGTATCGCGGCCCCATACCAGGTCGAGCAATTGCTCGCGCGTGTACACGCGCATTGGATGCTGAACGAAGAAGCGCAGCAACTCGAATTCGCGCAGCGCCAGTTCCTTGCGCTCGCCGTCCACGAAGACCTGATAGGCGCCGAAATCCATCTTGAGCCGGCCGCGTTCGTAAATGAGACCCGCTTCCGGCTCGGCCGGAGGATGGGCGCGGCGCAACAGCGCCTTGATGCGGGCCATCACCTCGCGCGGGCTGAACGGCTTCACGACGTAATCGTCCGCGCCCATTTCCAGACCCAGCACCTTGTCCACTTCGGCGCCCTTGGCGGTAACAATCAAAATTGGCAGATGGGCGGTGTCGTGCGCCGCGCGCATCCGGCGGCAGATTTCCAGCCCCGGCATCCCGGGCAGCATCAGATCGAGCACCATCAGATCGGGCACGCGGCGCTGGATGCGCTCGAGCGCCTGCGCGCCGCCGGCGGCCTCCTCGACGGCGAATCCCTCCTGCTCCAGGTTGTAGCGGAGCAGTTCGCGGATGTCGGCGTCGTCCTCGACGACCAGCACCCGATAGTGAATGCCGCGCTGGGCCTCCGCCGCTCCGGGCGCGGACGCCGCCGCCGGACGATTGGTAATTCTCCTGCCACCCTCGGCCACCGCCGCCTGCGCCGCCTCGCTCATCGTTCGTCCTCCTCCGATTCGGTCACATTCCGCGCTTCTTCTTGGTTTCCATGTGGCGGATGATGCTGCCCTTGACCATGTAAGTCACCATTTCGGCGATATTGGTCGCGTGATCGGCGATGCGTTCGAGATATTTGGAGATGAACAACACCCGCGTCGCCGAGCCGATCGTCTTCGGATCCTCCGCCATGTAGCTAAGCAACTCGCGATAGACCTGAAAGTTGATTTGATCGACTTCGTCGTCACGCGCGATTACCCGATCGGCCAATTCGGTATCGCCGCGCATGAAGGCGTCGATGCTGTCTTTGACCATCGACTGGGTAATCCCCGCCATCCGCGGCAGGTCGATGTAGGGCTTTAGCTGGGGAACTTCGTTCAATTCGAGCGCGCGCTCGCAGATGTTGACCGCGTTGTCGCCGATTCGTTCCAGATCGGTGGTGATTTTAAGCCCGGTGGTGATGAACCGCAGATCGCTCGCGGTGGGCTGATGAAGCGCGAGGAGCCGGATGCATTGCTCGTCGTTCTCGACGTCGAGGCAGTTGATTTCGTCGTCGCGCTGAATCACTTCGCGGGCGTGGGCGCTGTCGCGACTCACCAGCGCGTCCATCGCCTCGGCGATTTGCCGCTCCACCAAGCCACCCATTTTCAGCAGGCCCGAGCGCAACGCGCGCAAATCCTCTTCGTATTGGCGGTTGGTATGTTGCGTTTGCGGTTGCGCGGTATCCATTGCGGCCTCTCCCGGCTCAGCCGAATCTTCCGGTGATGTAATCCTCGGTCTCCCGTTTGGAGGGCGTGGTGAATATCACCTTGGTCTCGCCGAATTCGATCAGGTCGCCGGCGTACATGAATGCCGTCATGTCCGAACAGCGCGCGGCCTGCTGCATATTGTGGGTCACGATAACGATAGTGTACGCCGACTTCAGTTCCAGTAGAAGCTCCTCGATCCGCGCCGTCGAGATGGGATCGAGCGCGGAGCACGGCTCGTCCATCAGCAGAATCTCCGGCTCAACCGCGAGCGCCCGCGCCACGCACAGCCGCTGCTGCTGGCCGCCGGAGAGACCGCCGCCGGGGAACCGAAGGCGGTCCTTCACCTCCTCCCAAAGGGCGGCGCGCCGGAGGGAACGTTCGACGATCTCACCGCGTTCCGCGCGGGTCGCCTTGACGCCGTTCAGCGTGAGGCCCGCCGCGACGTTGTCCTCGATCGACATCGAGGGGAACGGCGTCGCCTTCTGGAACACCATTCCGATCCGCCGCCGGACCTGGACCGGATCGATGCCGGGCGCATAGATGTTTTCGCCGTCGAGCAGGACTCCGCCTGACACTCGCGCGCCGGGAACGACCTCGTGCATCCGGTTGCAGCAGCGCACCAGCGTCGATTTGCCGCATCCCGACGGCCCGATTATCGCGGTGACGCGGTTTTCCGGGAACACCACGTCGATATTGCGCAGCGCATGGACCTGACTGAAGTAGGCGTTGAGATTCTTCGTGGCTAGTTTTTCCGCCATTGCCGCCGCACCGTCTCCGGCGCACCTTAGCATTCGTCATCGTCATTGTAACGATGAATTGTTGCGGGAATGTTACGGCACGCCCAAATCACCGTGAATCGGCGATTCTTCGCGCCCGATTCAGGCTTTTGCGATTCGTTCCATCCCGTCCATGTAGGGTCGCAACACCTTTGGAATCGTCACGCTGCCGTCCTCGTTCTGGTAATTCTCAAGAATCGAGATCACCGTCCGCGGCAGCGCAAGTCCGGAGCCGTTAAGCGTGTGGACGAGTTCCGGCTTGGCGTTTTTCTCGCCGCGGAAGCGAATCCGCGCGCGGCGCGCCTGAAAGTCGGTGCAATTCGAGACCGAACTGACTTCCAGCCATTCGTTCGATCCCGGCGCCCACATTTCCAGGTCGTAGGTCACCGCGCTCGCGAAGCTCAAGTCCGCCGTACACAATTCGACGACGCGGAACGCGATTTCAAGCCGCCGGCAAATCTCGGCCGCGTTCTCCACCATCCGGTGAAATTCCTCGTCCGAGGTCTCCGGCCGCACGAGCTTGACCATCTCGACCTTGTCGAACTGATGGCCCCGCTTGATGCCGCGGACGTCGCGCCCGGCCGACATCTTCTCGCGCCGGAAGCAGGGAGTGTATGCCGTGAGGTAGATCGGCAGGCGCGCCGCGTCGAGAATTTCGTCGCGATAGAGGCCCGTGAGCGGCACCTCGGCGGTCGGGATAAACCAGTAGTCCTCCTCGGCGTCGTGGTACATCGTGTCGGCGTTCTTCGGCAGATGGCCCGTGCTGGTGACCGTCGCGGTGTTGACCATCAGGGGCGGAATCACTTCAAGGTAGCCCTGTTCCTTGATTTTGATGTCGAGCATCCATGCGATCAGCGCCCGTTCCAATCGCGCGCCCGCCCCCATGAGAACATAGAAGCGCGTGCCGGAGAGCTTGACGCCGCGATCGAAGTCGATGATTCCAAGCTTCTCGCCTAGCTCCCAATGCGGCAGCGGCTTCAACGCGGTGAATTCGGTTGGCGTGCCCTCGGTCCTGATGACGCGATTGTCCGCCTCGCTCTTGCCCACGGTCACGTAGGGACGGGGAAGATTGGGAATCGAAAGCATCCGCTGGTTGCAGTCGTCTTCGAGCTGCGCCAGTTCCCGTTCGCCGGCCGTAATCCGATCGCCAATTCCCCGCATTCCGGCGCGCTTGCGCTCGCGTTCTTCGGGCGTCGCTTTGCCCAATTCCTTCGATTCGCGCGCCCGCTGCCCGCGCATTTCATCCAACTCGAATTGGAGCTTGCGACGCCGCGCGTCCGCATCTATCAGGCCGTCGATTTCGGCGGGATCGACTCCGCGCTTGGCGAGTTCGGCCTTGACGAAATCGGGCTGTTCGCGAATCAGCTTGATGTCCAGCATTTCAGAAGGCGTCCTTCAGCAATTCAATCTTCATGCGCGCGCCGTCGGCGCGAATCGCGACCACGTCGAAGCGCATCGCACATTCACCCGCGCGATTTTGCGCCTCGAACACGCGCGCCGCGCGGCGCATCCGCTCCGCCTTGCGCCCGTCCACGGCATCTTCCGCGCTCCCGGCATAATCGGAAGTCCGTGTTTTGACCTCGACGAAGGCGATCGTGTCGCCGTCCATCGCAATCAAATCGATCTCGGCGCCGGCGGCGCGGAAATTCCGTTCCACGATCCGGTAGCCTTGGCGCTTCAGATACCGCTCCGCCGCGCGCTCGCCCCGCTGTCCGAGCGACACGGGCCGGCTCGCGCGCCTCAGCCATTCGGCCGCGCGGCGAATCGCCGTCCGCACCCGCTTCACCTTATTCACGCGCCCCATTGTACCGGCACTCACCTTCCAGTGAGACGAACCGTTTCGAGGCTAAATGGACGCAATCGACGCCGCAAGAGTATCGCGCTCCGAAGCGCCTGACTTGCGCCGCGCGGAATGTTACGATGCGCCCGATGGCCGCGCCGAAAATCACTCTCGAACAGGTCCGCCACGTGGCGCGCCTTGCACGCTTGAAACTTTTCCCTGACGAGGAGGAATCGCTGCGCGCCGCGATGGAACAGATGATCGGTTACGTCGAAAAATTGAACGAACTCGACACGTCGAATGTTCCTCCCACCGCGCAGGTCGGCGACATTGGCGTGGCGATGCGCCCGGACGAAGTGACCAACCGTCCGGCGTCCGAGGAGATGCTCGCCAACGCGCCCGCGCGCGATCGCAACTACTTCAAAGTTCCCAAAATCCTCGAATGATCGAAATGGCCCCGCGATGCCGTCCGAACTGAACCGCCTCACGATCGCCGAAGCCGCGGCGAAGCTCAAAAAGCGCGAGATTACCTCCGCGCAATTGACGCGCGATTGCCTAGATCGGATCGCCGCCGCCGATTCCAAGCTGCGCGCCTTCCTTACCGTCTGCCCCGACGAAGCGATGCTTCAGGCCGCCGCAGCGGACCGCCGGATCGCGGCGGGCGACGCGCCTGCGTTGTGCGGAATCCCGCTCGGAATCAAGGACATCTTCGCGACCAGGGGCGTGCGCACGACCTGCGCGTCGAAAATTCTGGAGAACTTCGTACCGCCGTTCGATGCAACCGTAGTCGAAAGATTGCGCGCCGAGGGGGCGGTCTTTGTCGGCAAGACCAATCTCGACGAATTCGCAATGGGTAGTTCGACCGAAAATTCCGCGTTCGGCCCGACGCTCAATCCTTACGGCTTGGAGCGCGTCGCGGGCGGATCGTCGGGAGGGTCGGCGGCGGCGGCCGCCGCCTGCGAATGCCTCGGTTCGCTCGGCACCGATACCGGCGGCTCGATTCGGGAGCCGGCTTCCTTTTGCGGCGTGGTGGGAATCAAGCCGACCTACAGCCGCGTGAGCCGGTACGGAGTAATCGCGTACGCATCTTCGTTGGATCAGGTGGGACCGTTCGCGCATACGGTGCGTGACGGGGCAATTCTACTGCGAACTTTGGCCGGAAAAGATCCACGAGATTCAACCTGCTCGTCGCGGCCCGTTCCCGATTACGAACGCGCGCTGACGGGAGATGTGAAGGGGCTGCGGATCGGTGTGCCCAAGGAATATTTCGTCGAGGGGATGCAGCCCGAAGTCGAAAAATCGGTCCGCGATGCGCTCAAAAATTACGAATCGCTCGGCGCATCGACGGTTGATGTATCGCTGCCGCATACCGGCTACGCCGTCGCGGCTTATTACCTCGTCGCGACCGCGGAGGCGAGCGCGAATCTCGCCCGCTACGACGGAATCCGCTACGGGCTGCGCGTAAACGCGGAGGACCCAATCGCGCTCTACGAGGCGACGCGGGCGCGCGGATTCGGCGCGGAAGTGAAGCGGCGCATCATGCTCGGCACTTTCGCGCTCTCGGCCGGCTACTACGACGCCTATTATCTCAAAGGCCAGAAAGTCCGCACGCTGATTCGCCGCGATTTCGAGCGCGCCTTCGAGACCTGCGATCTTATTGTCACGCCCGTCGCGCCCACGACGGCCTTCAAGCTCGGCGAAAAGACCGCCGATCCGCTCACGATGTACCTGTCGGACATCCTGACGATCTCAGTGAATCTGGCGGGATTGCCCGCAATGGCAATGCCGTGCGGTTACGACGTGAAGAACTTGCCGATCGGGATGCAACTGATCGGCCCACCGTTCAGCGAGGAGACGATTCTCCGCGCCGGCGACGCCTGGGAGCGTTCGGGCGCGTTCAAATCGCATCCGCCGGTAATCTGACTCCCCAGTTCCGTCCCGCTCCTATTGCCCGATCGTGATGAGCAGCGGATCGCCCAGATTTGCGAAGCCGCCGCCAATGGTAAAGCTCGGCGTCTCGTTGAGGGTGCCGGTGCTGCTGCCGAGCGGTGGATATTCGTTGACCGTCTGGCCGCTTAAATTCGAAACGTAAATGTTTCCGCTCGCATCCAGCACCACGCCGTAGGGAAGGCTGATATTCGTATTTGAGCCGACGATGGTCGCGATCGGCGTCGGATTCGCGACCGGCGTGGCAAGCCCTGCAAGGGGAGGATAGATCGTGACGCTGTTGGCGGTCTCGTTCGCCACATAAATGTTGCCGCTGGAATCCAGCGCGATCCCGGTCGGCAAGTCCAAGGCGGTATTGGTTCCCGCGATGGTCACCGTCGGTGACGCATTGTTGTTCGCGCTGTTCGGGTAGATGCTGACGCTGTCGTTTCCAACTGCGGCGCAACTGCTAATGCAATTTGTCACGTAAATGTTCCCACTCGAATCCAGCGCGATGCCGGTGGGCGCGTTAATCCCCGTATTGGAACCGTTAATGTTTTGACTTGGCGTCACGTTTCCGCTGCTGCTGGCACTATAGACCGTCACGCTGTTGCCGTCCCGATTCACCACATAAATGTTTCCGCCGGAATCGAGCGCGATTCCGAACGGCCGGCTCAGGCTGGTCATGCTCCCGCTGATCGTTGTAGCCGGCAATGTGCTCCCGGTGCTGCCGGGAGGGTAGATTGTCACGCTGTCATTGGCACCGGTGCTGCCGCATCCGGTCCCGAAGCAGTTGGTCACGTAAATGTTCCCGGTGCTGTCCACCGCGACGCCGCCCGGATAGCCCGAGGTGGCCAGGTTGGTCAGCGGTTCGTTGCTCCAATTCACCCCGGGCGGGTAGGTGGTGACCGTCTTGGACGAAAAATTGGCGACGTACAGGTAGGGCGGGGCGTAGGTCGCCGTCGCAGTCGCCGTGGCGGTTTCAGTTGCCGTTGGCGTTGCGGTTAAGGTGGCAGTTGGCGTGGCCGTAACAGTCGGCGTCGCCGTGACGGTTGCGGTTGCGGTTGCGGTCGCGGTTGCCGTCACGGTCGCGGTCGGCGTGGCAGTGAGGGTGGCGGTCGCCGTTGCGGTGGCCGTCGCAGTCGCAGTGGCGGTTGCGGTCGCCGTTACAGTGGCCGTCGCGGTGGCAGTCGCGGTGGCGGTGACCGTCGCGGTGACGGTCGGAGTGGGGCGGGTGCCGAGTTCCGCGATTCCGCGCGGCGCGAGCAATCCCGTGTCGCCGCCCGCGATTACCGCCGCCGGGGGAGTGTTCCCATTTGCCCACGCATAGTAAATCGCCACCTCGCCCGGATCGGCGAAGCTCGTCACGTACATCGTCCCGGCTCCATCGACGGCGATTCCCGCAAGGTCGTTCAACTCCGCATCCGGCCCGCCGATCGTCTTGATCGGCGCGAGGTCGAGGTTCCCGGTCTCTCCATTAAGCGGCGGGTAGATCGCGATGCATCCGCTCGCCGATGGCCCGCAACTGTTGTTCACCACGTAAATCTGCCCGTTGGAATCGATCGCGATTCCCGACGGCTGGCCCAACTGAGTGGCTGGCCCGGTAATCGTCGCGATTGGCGCGATGTTCCCGTTCGTGCTGTTCGAGTAGATCGTGACGCTGCCGGCGCCGTTGGTCCCACCCTCGAGATTCGCCGCGTAGATGTTCCCGCTCGAATCGAGCGCCACGCCGGATGGGTACGCGAGTCCAGTGGCAGCGCCCGCGATCGTCTGAAGCGGCGCGACGTCGCCGGATTGGCCCGCGCCGAAAATGGTTATGCTGCCAAAATCGGGCGCATCGCTCGCTACGTAGAGGTTGCCGCTGGAATCAACGGCGATGCCGTCGGGATTCGCGATTCCGGTCAGCGCGCCGCCGATCTCGGTCGTGGGGCCGACATTGCCGCTGCTGTTGGCCGCATAGATCGTCAAGCCGTTCGCGCCGTAATTGGCCACATAGATCTCGCCGCCGGGACCGGCCGCGATCCCGAACGGATAATCGAGGAGCGTCGCGCCGCCGAAAATCGTCGCCGACGGGACCGCATCGCCAGCCGCGTCGATCGGATAGACGGTCACGCTGTCCGCATACGGGTTGGCGACGAAGATCCCGCTCGCCGCCGGCCCCGGGCTGCCGGTCAATTCGACAACGGCTTGGTTGCGGCGATGGCGGCTGCGGCGATTGAGAGACCTAACCCCCTGACCCCCTTCCCCTTCTGGGAAGGGGGAACGCGATGCGAAATTTTCTTTCTGGTTCCCCTCTCCTGAAGGGGGAGGGGTTAGGGGAGGGGTTGTGGAAATCGCCAACTCCCCATTAATCGTCCCCGCGCGCGATGCGGTAAACGTCACGCCCACCGTGCAACTTGCGTTGCGCGCAAGATTAGCGCCGGTGCATCTGTCGTTGATTACGTTGAAGCCGTTCGACGGCGTGATGCCTGCGATATGAATCGCCGCGCCGCGACCGTTTTTGATGGTGACGGTCTTCGGCGCGGAAGTCGTGCCGAGCGCCACGCCATCGAAGGTGAGGCTATTCGGAGAGACGCTCAGGCTCGCCGCGGCGAACCCCATCGTTACGAACCCAATTAATCCAAGAATCGACGCGGCCCCCGCCGCAATCGCTATATTGCGCATGACACTCCCTCCTTACCGGCAAGCCACGAGTTAACACTAAGAAGCGCGATACTTATACCACGTCGCAAAAAGCGAAACAAGTAAAGAAGAAATGCCGGAGTGAGCCTGTAAGCCGGGTTCTGTCTCCCCGCCGGGAGGGACGGGGACGGCGATCATTCCTCTAGGCCGCCGCTTGCGCGGCGGCTCGTGCGGCCATACCCGAGGGCCTGTGAGCGGGCCGCTCACCCTCCTATTTGGCCTTGCTCCGGGCGGGGTTTGGCATGCGCGCGCGATCACTCGCGCGCCGGTGGGCTCTTACCCCGCCATTTCACCCTTGCCCTTGCGGGCGGTCTATTTTCTGTGCCACTTTCCGCAGATCGCTCCGCGCCGCCGTTAACGGCCACCCTGCCCTGTGGAGCCCGGACTTTCCTCTCCCTTGCGGGAGCGATCGCCCGGCTCACTCCGGCAACTCACAGCCTATCACGCGCGGGGTTCGGATTCGTAATACAGGATGCGCTGGCAGTTGGGGCAATAATGGACTTGCGCGCGGCGCTGAATTTCGTTGTACAACTGGGGCCGCAACCGCATCCGGCACCCTTGGCAGGCGCCGTCCTTGGCGGGCGCAACCGCGACTCCGCCGCGCCGGCTGAAAATCATTTCGTAGCGCGAGAGCAATCCCGCCTCGACTCCGGCGGCGGCCTTGTCGCGCTCCTTGCGCCGCTTGCCGATGCCGCCCTTTAGCTGCTCGACTTCTTGAGCGATCTCCTTTTCGCTCGCGGCAACTTCGGTCTTCCCTTTCGCAACCGCCGCGGCCAATTCCTTGATTTGCGCGCCGCGCGCATCAACGCTTTCCATCCCTTCGAGCAATTCGGCTTCCAGCCGGGCGTTGCTCTCTTTGAGCGATTCCACCTCATGCGCCAGCGCCTGCATCTCCTTCTCGTTGCGAATGAGATTGAGCCGCATCCGCTTGTTGCGGATTCTCGCCTCGCCCTCGGCCAATTCGCGTTCGGCCTGTTTGCGGGCGGCGGCGAGCTGTTTATCTTCGCCGGACAGCCGTTCGAGCGCGGCCTGATTGTTTTGCAACTCCTCGCGAAGCCGCTCGACGCGGCTGGAGATCGAGCTAAGGGATTGTTCCAACTCCTGCAATTGCCGGTCGATGGCCTGCAAATCCATCAGCCGGTTTATCTCGTCAGGCAATTTCGCCTCCATGCGGATGCGCCAAATCCTCACGGGGCGCGTTCGTCCGCGAAGGGACGGCTCCGTGCGAGCGGCGGTGCGTTTTTGAGATGGGCCCACCAGGATTTGAACCTGGGACCAGCCGGTTATGAGCCGGCAGCTCTGAACCAGGCTGAGCTATGGGCCCGTGAGAAAACATCAGGTAGTCGGAATTGTAGCAAGGCCGGCGGCGATACTTAAGGGCTTCGAACGCGCGGCCGCAAAAGATTTTCTTCGGCGGCCTCACGCGTTACGCGCCTCGCGCCGGAGCGCAATCACCGCTTGCGCCGCGGCGGCTTGTTCGAAATCGGAAGCGTGCGAACCGCTTTGGGCGGCGCTGCGGCGCAATTGTTCCATTTCGCGCGCGCGCCGGCGCCGCTCCAGCGCCGCGATATAATCCCGCGCCAGCGCGCCCGCCTGACTCGAATCGTTCGCGATCGGGCCCACCGCAAGCTCCGCGAGCCGGCCCTGCTGGTCCTGGGTGAGCCGCTCCGATATCCATTGCTCAAACGCGCCGTATGGCTCCGCACTGCGGCAAATTTCGGCAAGTCCCTCCGCCAGCGCGCGATCGCCAAAATTTGCCGCCGCATTCGATTCCGCGATCGGGCCGCGCAATTCGGTGCGCAGCAACGCAAGCGCGGCCAGCCCAATTTCGGCCTTGGCGCCCGCGTCGATTGCGCCCACAGCGCCGGGCGGTTCCGGTCCCCGCTGGAAGCGGCTGCGCGGTGACGAACGCCGCGCCTCGCGCCGGAGCACGTCCTCGCTCACACCGAACAGATGGCACGCCTTGCGCGCCAACTGGTTGAATTGGATCGGATCGCCAATCAGCCGGAGCTTCTCCAACACCGATTGTACGGCTTTGACGCGGACCGGAAGCGGCGCGGCCGGGCCGGACGCCTTCGCTTCTTCCTCCCGCAGGAACAAATCGACCAGCAATTCCGCATGGTCCGCCAGCGCCGCAAATTCCGCCGCGCCGCGTTCGCGCACGAACGTATCGGGATCGAATCCTTCTGGAATAAAGATTCCCTGCCCAAGCAATCCCGCCTGCAAAAAGATTTCCAGCGCCCGCATCGAGGCCTTGCGCCCCGCATCGTCGCCGTCGAAGCACGCGATGACATTCTTCGTGAATCGCGCGATCACGCGCAACTGATCGGCGGTCAGCGCCGTACCGCATCCCGCGACCGCCTCCTTGATTCCCGCCTGCGCGAGCGCGATCGCGTCGAAGTAGCCCTCGACCAGAATCGCGCGATCGCTCGTGGCAATCGTTTGGCGCGCCTCGAACAACCCGTAAAGCGTGCGCCCTTTCGAGTAGAGCGGAGACTCGGGCGAATTGAGATATTTCGGCATTCCGGCGGGATCGAGCACCCGCCCGCCGAACGCGATAACGCGCCCCTGCGTATCGCGAATCGGAAACATCACGCGCCCCCGGAACGCATCGATCTGGCCCGTGGCGTCGCGCTTTACGAGGCCAACCCTGACGCTCGCGTCGCGCAATCCGCGCCGTTCGAGCGCCTTGAAGAGCGACGCCGGGCGCGCCGGGGCGAATCCGATCCGAAAGGCGCGCGTGGTTTCTTCGGAAATTTCGCGCGCCTTGAGATAATCGCGCGCCGCCGCGCCGTCCTCGGTCTTCCACAGCACGTGCTCGAAGAAATCGGCCGCGACTTCGTTCGCGCTGCGCATCGCCTCGCGCTCGCCCGCCGGCGGTCCCGCCGATTCGCCCCGTTCGGGAAGCGCGACGCCGTATCGCTGCGCGAGTGAGCGGACCGCTTCGGGAAAGGTCAACCCGTCGGTCCGCATGATGAAATTGAACACGCTGCCGCCCGCGCCGCATCCGAAGCAATGGAAAAATCCGCGCTCGGCGTTGACCGAAAACGACGGCGTTTTCTCGTTATGGAACGGGCACAGCCCCACGAAGTTGCGGCCCGCGCGGCGCAGCCGCACGTGCGCGCCGATTATCTCCACGATATCCGCGCGGGAGCGGATTTCCTCGATCTTGTCGTCGCCGAAAAAACCCATTCGACTTCGCTCAGGGCCGGCCCATCAGGCGCCCATCGCCGTCCGCATCCGATCGGGATAGTTGGTCATGATTCCGTCCACGCCCCATTCGATAAGCTGGCGCATCGCCGCCGGCGAATCGACCGTCCAGACATAGACCTTAAGGCCGCGTTCGTGCGCGGCGGCGCACAGGTCCGCCGACGTCATCGCGGCGCTGGGATTTATCGAATGCGCGCGCATCGCGAGCGCGGCGATCGTCAATTCGCCGGGGCGGTCCTCAGCGAGCAGGCCGATGCGGATGCGCGGCTCGATCTCGCGGATATTTTTCAAATACATCCAGTCGAAGCTCGAAACGATCGAATCGGCGAACGCTTCGCGCGCCGCCATGATTTGCGCCACCTTGGTTTCGACGCCCGCCGCCTTAAGCTCGACATTCAAGCCGCAATGACCGCTCGTCACCGCGAACACTTCGTCGAGGGTGGGAATTCGCTCGCCCGAAACCGCGCCGCCTTTGAAGCGCGCGCCCGCGTCGAGCCGCTTAAGCTCCGCCAGCGTCATTTCCCGAACTTCGCCGCGCCCGTCCGTCGTGCGATCGACGGTCTCGTCGTGAATCACGGCCAGTTCGCCGTCGCGCGTCAGATGCACGTCCAATTCGCACATATCCGCCCCCGCGTCGATCGCGCCGCGAAAGGCGCTTAGCGTGTTCTCCGGGAAATTTCCGCTCGCTCCGCGATGAGCGATGTTGAGCGCCGCCCGCTTCACCGCCTTGGGACATCCGGCTCCATCGATAAAATAAGTGTATGCGCGATGGGGAACGGCGCGCAAACCGGGGGAGCGCGCGAGTCAACAGGCGCGGGCATCCGGCTCTCGAATGAAGCGCGTGCGAATGGCAAAGTTAATCGGCACCCGCGATGGCCGCGAAACAGACCTATACCCGCGCGATCTTTCGCACCCCCGCCGCGGCGTCGGACGATGCCGCGGGAATCCTGATTGCGGGCGGCGCGCTCGGATGCGCCGTCGCGGGAATGTCCCGGCCGGGGGCCGCGGCAAAGAGCGTCGTCACGCTCGAAGCCTGGTTCGATCGCGTAAGCCCCGCGCGGCTCGCGCATCTGAAAAGTTCTCTCAATCGCGCCGGAATGCTCGCCGATTGCGCGAGCGGCGGCGCGCGCCGCATCGCCGATCCGGGTTGGTCCACGATTTGGATGAATCGCTTCGCGCCGTTCCGAATCGGACGCCACTTCCTAATCGTCCCGCCGTGGCGGCGCGCAACCGAAGCGGGCCGCGTGACCCTCACCATTCAGCCCGGACAGGCGTTCGGCACCGGCCATCATGCCACGACCGCGGGCGCGATGCGGGCGATCGAGGAATCGATCGACCGTAAGCTGCCGCGCGCGGCGCTCGACGTGGGCACCGGCTCGGGAATTCTCGCGATCGCGATGGCGCTGCTTGGCGTGCGCGAGGTAACCGCGATTGACATCGATCCGATCGCACTCGACAACGCTCGCACCAACGCCGAACTATGTGGAGTGGACGGGCAAATCCGTTTTTCGTCCGTGCCGCTGCAATCGATTCGACGCCGATTCGACCTCGTCGCGGCGAACATCCTAAGCTCAACGCTAATCGAACTCGCGCCCCGCTTCGCGCGCCTCGTCGCGCCGGGAGGAACGCTCGTGCTGGGCGGCATCCTCGCGCGGGAAGCCCGCGAAGTGATGCGCCATTATCGGTCCGGCTTTCGCACCGTCCGGCGCGCGACCTGGCGCGGCTGGACGACGCTGGTGCTAATGCGATGAATCGTGCGCCCCGCTTCACGCTGGCTCATCCGCCCGATCCCTACGGCATCGCCATCGTGGCTGGCGCGGAATTGCATCATATGCGCGACGTGATGCGACTGCGGGAAGGCGCCGCCGTGGAACTGATCGATTCGACCGGCCGCGAGTACGAAGGAGCAATCGTCGCTTACGAGCGCGATCGCGCGGTGATTCGCGTCGGAAGATCGCGCGCGTCGCAGCCGGGGACGCGAATCATTCTAGCCGCCGCCACGATCAAGGGGCCGCGGATGGACTTCCTCGCCGAGAAGGCGGCGGAACTCGGCGCCGCCGAATTATGGCCGATCCGATGCGCGCGCTGCGTGGCCGGATCGCCCGGCGCGGCCCGCCTCGCGCGATGGCGCCGACTGGCGCTCGCGGCAGCAAAGCAAAGCCGCGCGGCACGCCCGATGGCCGTGCGGGAACCGATGGAATTCGCGGATTTGCTTCGCGGCACGCCGCCCGGCGCGCTCGCGATCGTCTGTACGATCGGCGCGGAACCGCTTGGCGGGGTGATTCGCGAGCAGCCGCGGAATGAGATACTGATTGCGTGCGGGCCGGAGGGCGATTTCAACGATGACGAACGCGCGGCGGCGCTCCGTGCCGGCTTCGTCGCGGCGGGACTCGGCCCGAACCGGCTGCGCAGCGAGACTGCGGCGATCGCGGCGGTGAGCGTCGCGGCCGAGGCGATGGCGGCGAAATCGCGCCGCGACTGAACAAGGAAGACGGCGATGCCATACAAGTTCGCATTCGTCATGGACCCGCTGGAGAAGCTCGATGCCGATCGGGACACGACCTTCGTTTTTATGCTGGAGGCATTGAAGCGCGGCCATGAACTCTATTTCCTCGGGCTGCGCGATTTGCACGCTCGCGGCCCGCAGGTGTTCGCACACGCGCGGCGATGCGAAGTCGCGCGCGCCACTCCCCATCACCGCTTTATCGGCGAGTCCGCCGACCACCCGATCGAGGATTTCCACGCCGTGTTCATGCGCAAGGACCCGCCGGCGGACGCCAACTACCTGTACGCGACGATGCTGCTCAGCCTGGCCGACAGCAGCCGCACCTTTGTAACGAACGATCCGGAGGGGCTGCGCGAAGCGAACGAAAAGCTCTACACCCTCAACTTTCCCGCCGCGATTCCGCCCACGCTCGTGACCTACGAAATCGCGCGCCTGCGTCAATTTCTCGCCGATTTAGGCGGCGAAATGATCGTGAAACCGCTCGACGGCCACGGCGGCGAGGGCGTCTTCTACGTCAGCACGGGAGACCGCAACCTCAACGCGATTCTGGAGACCGTCACGCGATTCGAAACGCGCCCGATCATGGCGCAGCGCTACATTCCCGAAATCCGCGGCGGCGACAAGCGGCTAATCGTGCTCGACGGCGAGCCGCTCGGATGCACGCTGCGCGTGCCGCGCCCGGACGAGCATCGCGGGAACATCCACACCGGGGGCAATTGCGTCAAAGCGGAAATCTCGCCGCGCGATCGGGAAATCTGCGCGATGCTCCGGCCGCGGCTTCAGCGCGACGGAATCCATTTTGCCGGCCTCGACATTATCGGCGACTTCCTGACCGAGGTGAACGTAACCAGCCCAACTGGAGTGCAGGAAACCGATCGCCTCGATGGAACGAATTTGGCGGCGCAAGTGATCGATTTCGTCGAGGCGCGCGTGGCCGCCCTCAAGCGATGAAAAATGACATAGGACCTATAGGACTTATACGACCTATGGATCCCATAAAACCTACACCTTGCATCGCCAACCGCCGGTTCGCTAGGAATGATGGCTCGCGCAGCGACCGGCTCCGGTGGGCAGGTAGCTCAGTCGGTAGAGCAAAGGACTGAAAATCCTTGTGTCGAGTGTTCGATTCACTCCCTGCCCACCATTTAGCCTTCCGCCAACGGATACGGCGCGCACATTCCGATACAGATGAGGATCCTGGGCATCTCCGCGTTTTATCACGATAGTGCCGCGGCCCTCGTCGAGGACGGCGAAATCGTCGCCGCCGCCCAGGAGGAACGTTTCACCCGCAAGAAGCACGACGCCAGCTTCCCACGCAATGCCGTCGAATGGTGCCTCCGTTCTTCCGGCGTGGCTCCCTCCGGCATCGATTACGCCGTCTTTTACGACAAGCCATGGATAAAGTTCGAGCGGATGCTGGAAACTTATTTCGCGCATGCGCCCCGGGGGCTTAGATCGTTCCTGGCCTCGATGCCGATCTGGCTGCGCGAAAAGCTCAACCTCAAGGCAACGTTGCGGCGCGAATTGGAACTGCTCAGCGGTGCGTCCGAAAAGACGCCGCCGCTGCTTTTTACCGAGCATCATCAGGCGCATGCCGCGTCGGCATTCTTCGCAAGTCCCTTTCAGCGCGCCGCCGTGTTGTGCCTTGACGGCGTCGGCGAATGGGCGACGACCTCGGTCTGGCTCGGTGAAGACAACCGAATTACGCCGTTATGGGAAATCGATTTCCCCCATTCAATCGGCCTGCTCTATTCCGCTTTCACCTACTACATCGGATTCAAGGTAAACGCGGGCGAATACAAGCTGATGGGCCTCGCGCCGTATGGTGAGCCGCGCCACGCCGCGCTGATTCTCGACCGGCTGATCGATCTGAAACCCGACGGCAGCTTTCGGCTCAATATGGATTACTTCAACTATCCCGCCGGGCTGACGATGACCAACTCGCGATTCGACGAATTGTTTGGCGGCCCGCCCCGCTCTCCCGAAGCCGCATTGACTCAGCGCGAGATGGACTTGGCCGCATCGATCCAGGCGGTGACGGAGGAGGTGGTGTTGCGGCTCGCCAACACGGTCCGCCGCGAGACGGGCGCGGCGCATCTGTGCCTCGCCGGCGGTGTGGCGCTCAATTGCGTCGCCAACGGCAAAATCATCCGCTCGGGCAATTTTGACGGCCTGTGGGTGCAGCCCGCGGCGGGAGACGCCGGCGGTGCGATCGGCGCGGCGCTGGCGGCTTGGCATCTGTACGCCGGACGTCCCCGCATTGCCCGCGCCACCGACCTGATGCGCGGATCGTATCTCGGTCCCGAATACAGCGACGATGAAATCCGCACGGCGCTGGAAGCCGCCGGCGCACGCTATCGCCGGTTGGACGGCGACGCGGTTTTGGATGCAACGGCCGCGGCGCTCGCGCGGGGATGCGTGGTGGGATGGTTCCAAGGGCGCATGGAATTCGGCCCGCGCGCACTCGGCAACCGATCGATTCTGGGCGATCCCCGCGACCCGAACATGCAATCGGCCCTGAATCTCAAGATCAAGTTCCGCGAGTCCTTCCGGCCGTTCGCACCCGCAGTATTAGCCGAACGCACCGCCGATTACTTCGACCTCGGCTGTCCCAGTCCGTACATGGCGCTGGTCGCGCCGGTGGCTGAACGAGTGCGCCTCGCGCTGGACGACGAACCGCGCGACCGGATCGGGCTCGCCCGGCTGGGCGTGGTGCGCTCGGCGATCCCGGCGGTAACGCACGTCGATTGTTCGGCGCGGATTCAAACCGTGCATCGTGGAACGAATCCCCGCTTCCATGAATTGATCCGCCGTTTCGAAGCGCGCACCGGATGCCCGGTTCTGATAAATACCTCCTTTAACGTCCGTGGTGAACCGATTGTGTGCACCCCCGAAGATGCTTACCGCTGCTTCATGGGCACCGGTATCGACCACCTCGTCGTCGGCAACTACGTGATGGCCAAGGACGAACAACTAGCGCCGGAACCGGGGCAGGCACGGAAACAGGAATTTGCACCGGATTAGCCGATGGATAAGCAATCTCAACCGGATGAGCGCGAATTGCGCAACTTTGGGCTGATCCTCGGATCGCTCACGATTGCGGTTTTCTGGCTGGTCCCGCTGACGCTGCGGCATCGAGAACACTACTGGCCGTGGATCGTTGCGGGGATACTGTGGCTCTTCGCACTCGCCGCTCCTGCACAATTGCGCGGCGTCCAGCGCGGCTGGATGGGGCTGGGGGAAGCGCTGGGATGGTTCAATTCACGGGTAATCCTTACCCTGGCATTTATGATTTTTGTCGCACCCATCGGTATGCTGATGCGGATGTTCGGACGCGACCGGATGGAGCGCCGGTTCGAGCCGAACCGGGAAAGCTACCGGACGCCAAGCAAGCCAAGCGCCGCGCAAACGATGGAACACCCATACTGATGCTGGACATTTGGAAGGATCTGTGGGGCTTCGCCCGCGAACGCAAAAAATTCTGGCTCGTTCCACTGATTGCCGTTCTGCTGGTGCTTGGCGCCGCGCTGGTGCTTGCGCAATATTCGGCCGTCGCCCCGTTCATCTACACCCTCTTTTAGGCCGCAAGGAACCGAACCAACAATGAGCACCCTAAAGCGCGCCGCCGCAAATCTGGCGCTGGCTATCGCGGGCATAACGGCCGCGCTGGTGCTCGGCGAGTTTGCGCTGCGCCTGACGCCGCTTGGCTACACCTCCTTTTTCGTCTTCGATTCGGTGCGCGGATGGGCGCCCAAACCCGGCGCTCACGGCATCCAAAACGATGAGGGCCATGCTTACGTATCGATCAATCGCTGGGGCTTGCGCGGACCGGACTTCCAGCTTGCGAAGCCGCCGGGGGTCTTCAGGATCGCGGTGCTCGGCGATTCCTTCACCGCCGCCGAACAGGTGCCGATGAAGCAGACGTTCTGCTCCATAATGCAAGGCGCGCTGGGAAAATGCCCGTCCTTTCCCGGACGAGCGGAAGTGCTGGACTTTGGCGTTGGCGGCTATGGCACTGCGCAGGAATTGCTTACGCTGCACAATCAGGCATGGCGATTCCACCCCGACTTCGTCGTGCTCGCGATCTTCACGGGCAACGACATTCAAAATAACTCGGTCGAGCTGGAACCCAATAAATGCCGTCCATTTTATGTGTATCGCAACGGCCAACTGGTTCCGGGCGGAGCGTTCGACGATTCGCCGCGCTTTCACGCAAAATGCGCCGCCCAGTTCAAGCTGGGCCGGTTGCAGCTCTATCAGGTATTGCGGCGTGCGCTAAGTGTAATCCGCTCCAAGCGGCCGGCCAACGAACCGCACCGCACCAGATTTCGTCTTGGCGCGCAAATCTACCAGCCGCCGGAAACCGAGGCGCTGCGCAACGCATGGCGCGTGACCGAGGGCGAAATCGAAGCGATTCATCGCGAAGCCGCCGCCCATCACGCCGGCTTTCTGGCTGTCACGCTGAGCAACGGAATTCAGGTGAACCCCAATCTCAATCGGCGCCGCCGCTTCGCCTACCAACTGGGAGTGCGAGATTTATTCTATCCCGACCACCGGATCGCCGAACTCGGCAAACGCGATGGATTTTCGGTGCTGAATCTTGCACCACAAATGGCACAATACGCAGACGAGCACCACGTTTTCCTGCACGGACTTCCGAACTCAAAATGGCTTCCGGGAGTTGGCCATTATAATGCCACCGGGCATCAAGTGGCGGGTGAACTTATCGGCGCCAAGATTTGCGCGATGCTGAGCAAAGCGGGGATAGCGCCGCCGCTCCAGAAATGACGAACGGCCCAAACACGCCTATCTCGTTCGCCGCCTCGACGTAAAGATAACCAGGGCTTGAAGATGGGCGGCCTGCTTGCGCGAGCGCGATATTGGATCAACGGTGCGGCGGAGAAACTTCGCTGTTCCCCTGCCGGGAAAGCACTGCTGGCAACCCTGATAATCGCCGCCGTTCCGCGCATAATCGCTCTCACCCGAACCGGCGGCGCGTTTTTCGATACCGGCGATTACATTTATCTTGCGCACCACATCCGCCAATGGCGGTTCGCCGGCTATAATGGTAGCCACACTCCGGTTTATCCCCTGTTTTTAGTCCTCACCGGAGCGACCGATTCGTTCGTTCCGGCCCCGGCCAAGCGCGCCGCGCCGGCCCGATCTAGGAATTTTGCCGTCCGCGGAAGCCCGTGGTGGAGACGGCATGGCACGGCACCGGATTTCGCGCAAAGATCTCCGCACCGCATCGAGGCCAGCAAAGCCGCCGCGGCGAACCGGCATTTCGCGCCAGCGGGACAATATTGGCCGCGGCCAATGGTTTTCCATCCCGCGAAGTTTTGGATCGCCCGCCTGCTCCAAAATGCTCTCGGCTTGCTCACGGTTGCGATGCTGTTTGCGATGATTTACCGGCGAACCCAAAGCGCATCGTGTGCGCTCGTCGCGGGTGCCGCGTACGGAGCCTACTTGGAACCGATCTTTTACGAGCAGTTCGTTTTGTCGGAGGCCGTCTGTACGTTTTTGTTGATGTCGTCGGTGCTTATGCTTCAGTCGATTTCCTTTGAAAGGATTACGCGCAGGGTCGCGTACGCCGCACTCGGCGTGCTGTTGGGGCTAGTCGCCCTGACACGCCCCTTATATGCCTACCTAACCCCGTTCGTCATCGTATTTCTCGTAATTGCTAATCGTAGGGCGTCGCTCAACAGTCGGATGGCGAAGGCTGCATCCATGGCAATCCCTGCCCTGACAATGATTTTCGGGTGGTGCCTCTTTAACTGGGTAAATGTGGGGTACTTCGGCATCGCAACCGATCTGGGATTCAATTTGATTAATCATAGCGGCGCCTTTATCGAGCTAGCACCGGACAAATACGCCGGCATCCGCGATCCGTACCTCAAGGAGCGCGCGGCGCAAGTTGCTCGCGGAGACCCACCCGAAGACGCCATCTTTGCAATTAGCGCGGATATCTGCCGGCGATCAAGATTTCATTACGTGCAGTTGTCGCGCGAGCTTACCCGGATGTCACTTGAAATGTTCGCCGCGCATCCCCTTCTTTACGCAGAAGGGGTGGCGCGCGCGTGGGGGCGGTTTTGGCTCGGCGATACGCTGAAAAATCCCAACTACCCGATCGTCGGCCTGAAAGGTCTTTCCCGCCAAATCTGGACGGTCGAATCGATCGCAACGATACCCTTGAGCCTGATATTTTTACTGTGCGCCGCCAAACTCGCGTTCGAATTCAAGCGGCGCGATCGCTATTGGAAGTTCGACGCTTGTGCCGCCGCCGCAGTGCTGGCGGCCTCGGTCCTTCAAGCACTAGTCGCTTTCGGAACCAATAGCAGGTATGCCGCGCCAACGATGCCTCTCGTCGCATATTCGGTGGCGGTCTCGATTTGGCGCTTTCGACAGGGGCGGTTGAGTCCGCCCGCCGCTACTCCAGCGCCGGGCGCTTGAGCGAGAGCATCGCGTCGTACACGCGGCCCAAGTCGCGAGCGCCGAGCGCGGCGATCGACGCCACCGGCCGCTTCAATTTGTCGCGCGCGATTTCGAGCAGTTGCTCCTCGGTCAGCCGCAATTCCCCGGCGCGGGCGCGGAGCGCCGCTGCGATTTCGTCGCGCCATTCGCGCCGCTTGGCGCGGTCCTTCGCGCGCGGCGCTTTCACGACGATGTTCACGTCGCGCATCGCGATCACGTTGCGATCGCCGGTGATTTGCGGCCCCGCCGCGGGCGCGGGACCGGGCGCCTGGCGCGGCTTGACGGAGTCCCGGACCAGCTTGATTATCTCGCCTTTGGTGCGTTCGCGATCCACGGATTAGCCTCCCGCCCCGGTGCGCGCTACCTCGCCCGCCGCATCGATCCGTCCTTCACGAGCCTAATCACCGAAGCCAGGCGGGGGCGCGGCGCCGCCGCGAAATGCTCGCAAATCTTCATAATCAGTTCCGCCTTGGCGGCGGGTTCCATCCGGCTCTCTTCCAATTCCAGCGCGGTTTCGACTCCCTCGATCGCGATTCGCATCAGTTCCGGATCGATTCCCGCCGCTCCGCCGATCGATGGCGCGAGACGCGCCGCGACGATTCCCGCCGCCGCATCGCGCTCCATCGTGCCACTCCCAACAAGGAGCCATTCGTCGCTGACGCCCGCCGCGCGCGCAATCTTTTGCATCGCGTCAAGCTTGCGGGATGCGCCGGGTTGGAGATAGCGCGCAACCAACGAGGTATAAAGGCCGGCACGTTCGGCGACCGCTTTTTGCCCGCCGCCGTATCCGATCGCTTTGCGCAGCCGGACCGCAGCCGCGTCCTCGGCGGAAATTTGCCGCTTAACCGGCCCGGCCATCCTTAAACTAGGCTGGACGATGCTATCTCTCTTGACTTTCATCCTAGATTCAGGAATAATCCGCCGCTGGATGCATTCAACGGATACCAGATTCCCGACCGACGGGAAAGCGAGATGAGCGGCGCGCGCTATATTGCGATTCGTTCCGATCAATGGCGGGCGCTGTTCGCCACGATCGGAATAATTCCGAGCCTGACCGCGCTAAGCCCCGCGGCCGGGCAGCAGCTTGCGGAACGCCTCGCAAAGCTCCTTCAGCCGGTGGCACGGCGGGCCGGATCGCGCGGCGTCCGCATCGCGGAGGCCGAGTTCGATCGCGCCATCGCCGCCTGGACGATCGAGGCACACGCGGCGATCGAGCGCGCGG
>JBOHWK010000106.1:0-25430 GCA_050736715.1 Binataceae bacterium (SeqCode)
CGGGCTTCCCTGCGCGCTTCCAACTCAGCGGCCGCCATCGCGGCCGCGTCGGCATATTTTGCCTCGATGCTGGGTTCGGGAACCACCGGGGGCGGCTCCTCGACGATTAGTTCCGGCGCGGCCATCGGTTCGGGCGCGATAGGTTCGGCGGGCGCGGCTTCGGCGGCAGATTCAACCGCCGGCGGCGGCGCCGCGGCAATCTCCGGGATTTCCGGCGCCGCCTCCGGTTCGTTCAAAAATGGCGCGGCAAACGGTTCGCTCGCCTCCGATTCGTCTTCGAATTGGAACGGTGCCGCAGGCGCCGCCGCGGGTGCCGCGCCTTCCGCATGGCGCCGGCGCATCACGGTCGCGTTCAGCCGCTTCTCCACGATCTTGCCCGCGCTGGTCTCCAACACGGTCTCGCGGCGGAGCAATTCCGCGCGATGCGCCTGAGCGTCCAGATCGGCCTTGAGCCGTACGGCCTCTTCCGGGGCCAGAAGGCTCGATTCCGAGGGAGCGTGTCCGAGCTTCAGCCGGACGCATCCCGCCAGCGCCTCTTCGACCGGCACGCCCCATTCGGCGGCTAGTGTCTTGATTCTTCTCCGCGCCATCCAACCCATTCTATTCGACGCGGCGTCATCTATCTAGTCTCCCGCACCGCGTCCGCCGATGCGGCCGATTCGCTGCGCCACGCGCAAGCTATCGCACGGCCCGTTTAAGCCGGAAGCGGGGGGCTGAACGAATACAGGGCCTTTAGTTTCGATGGAAAACCTGCTAATGCTGGTGCAGCGCGGCTTGCGCATCGCAAGACAGTGAATTCGATCCTCAATACCGCCGCACGGCGGGCGGCGCACGCCATCCTCATGGCCGGCGTGTTCGCGTTAGTGGCCGGGATGCTGACCGGATCGCCGGCGCGCGGCGACGACGATTGCTACGACGTATGCACGAACCAGTGCTACCGCACCGCCACGGCCGACAAGCAGGCGGCGGGCCAAGCCGCCAGCCAATGCAACCAAAAGTGTGCGAACAGTTGCACCAACTACGACGGAAATTATTTTGAAAACT
Source organism: Binataceae bacterium (SeqCode) (assembly GCA_050736715.1). Lineage (GTDB taxonomy): Bacteria > Desulfobacterota > Binatia > Binatales > Binataceae > Binatus. Next base: position 1,045 of record JBOHWK010000106.1, read on the forward strand.
GCATCGAGCCTTGCACGGTGAGTTGCGGCGAGGCGCACACCGCCGCGGTTCATTCCGCGTGCAATTCATCCTGCCTGAACAAATGCGGAAGCGGCTCTGGATCGCAGAGAACCACTGGCGGCTCGCCGTAGCGGCCAGCTGTAACCGTCCGTCGAAACTCTCGCCGCGTTTTTTCTCCCCGCCCGGCCTGACGCGCCCCGCGCTTTAGATTGCTCCGGCGATGCCCGCGCCGCTCGTTTCGCGAGCGCCGGGATCGGGAGACACGGGCGCATGGACCGGCACGGCAACCGGTGCCGGGTGGTACGTCGTGCCGAACATCCAGTCGAAGAGCGGGATCGCGAAATTGAAGTTGTACTTGCGCATCAGACGCGGATCGTGATGCACGCGATGGTGGTAGCCGAGCGCCTTGACGAGGCGCATCGCGCCGACGGGATTGTCCTCCGGCAAATGCGACAGCGCATGGGTCGCTTCGTAGATCGAGTAGTAGCTCATCACCGCCAGCATATAGAGCCAGGCGAGGTTGTGGCCGGCGTAAAAATAGATCGGCAGGGAAATTAGCGCGGCAGTCCCGATCGTGAGCAATTCGACCCAGACCTCGAACATCACGAAGCGCAGGTCGTTCATTTCATCGACTTGCATCCGTTTGTAGCTGAAGAATCCGTGATGGCCGACGGTGTGCGCGTAGTAGGTGAAATCGGGAATTAGCGGATTGTGGAACGGGATGCGATGGAGCCAGTATTCGGCGAAATTCGTAAAGATCAGGAAGCCGCCGAAGCACAGCCATTGCCACGCCGCGACCCGATGCAACTGCGAGATCGAAACGGCGATCACCGCAACCGAGATCGCCGCCAGCGCCAGCGCATGGCGCCACCATCGGTAGCTGGGCGAACGTTCGGCGCGGCATTGCGCGCGCGTCTTCTTTACGGGGCGCTTGCCCCGAATCGCGACCATCCATCCTGCCATCGTTTCGTACCTCCGTTACGATGCTTCAGGCTCGGGCAAAACTCCCGCGCTCAGCGCTTCCCCATCTGGAACGACGGCCCCGCAAAGCCGCCCGGCAGCGAGAATTGCATTCCTTGCTGCTGCTGGCCGAACGCCATGCTTCCGGCGGTGAGGCCGCCGTCGATCACGAACGCCTGTCCGGTCGCCCATTCGGAATCGTCGCAGGCCAGAAACAATGCCATCGCCGCGATGTCCTCCGGGCGTCCCGCGCGCTGGATCGGCTGGATGTGCGCGAGGAATTGTTCGGTTAGCTCCTTGCCGCCGGGAATCATGTTGTAAAGGAGCGGGGTATTGATGCCGCCCGGACAGATGCAATTCACGCGAATCTTGTCCTTCCCGACTTCGAGCGCGACCGAGCGGGTCAGATTGATCACCGCGGCCTTTGCCGCGCTGTAGGCATGCGGCCCCGCGCCGCCGCGAAGGCCCGCGACCGAGGCAGTCGAAATGATTGAGCCGCCACCCGCTTTGCGCATCTGCGGGACCGCGTACTTCATCCCAAGGAATACCGATCGCAACAGCACGCCCAGGCTCTTGTCCCAATTCTCAACCGTCATCTCCTCGATCGGGCCGACGGCGCCGCCAAGGCCGGCGTTGTTGTACATGATGTCGAGGCGGCCGAATTCTTTCACCGCGCGCTCGACCAGCGATTTCACCTCCGCCTCCGCCGAAACGTCGGTCTTTTGAAAAACGGCGTTGCCGCCGTTCTCCTTGCAACTGCGCACCGCGGACTCGCCGCCCTCGGTATTGAGATCGCCGATCACGACCGCGGCGCCCTCGCCCGCAAATCGGACCGCGGTGGCGAGTCCGATTCCGCTCGCCGCGCCAGTGATAACCGCCACTTTTTTATCCAGCTTGCCCATCTCTATCGTCCGTCCTTGATCGTCTTTGGGTCAAAATTACGGCGTCGCCGCCGCGTTCCCATCTCCTAACCTAATACCTGTTAGGCTGGCGCCGCACAACCCGATCCGGGTGGCAGCTCGCCCTTTGCCCGCCGCCGCTGGGAGGGCACGAAGGCCGCCGCCGGTGGGATCATTTTGCGTCGTTCGATTCCGGCGTCCGCCCACGATGCGCGAGCGGACGGATTTTATGAAATCGCTATCGGCTGTGGCCGCGCTGTTTGGACCTCATGGTGCTGGTGAAACCGCCACGGTGGTTCGATGGCACCGGCAGGGCTTTCGGCTCTACTGGCGATGGCGGTGCCGTTCAGGCCGAAAATCGGTGGACTCTGAAACGCGCAAGCTGATCCGCGAGATGTGCATCGCCAATCCGCTCTGGGGAGCGCCGCGCATCCACGGTGAACTGCTCAAGCTCGGCATCGAGATCAGCCAGGCGACCGTCGCCAGATACATGGTGCGAAAGCCCGGTGCCTCATCGCCAAGCTGGCGCAGCTTCCTGCGCAATCAGATCGCGGGCATCGCCGCGATCGATATGTTCGTCGTGCCTTCGGCGGCGTTTCGGCTGCTGTACGTAATGATCATTCTGTCCCACGATCGCAGGAGGATCGTGCGCTTCGATGTCACCGCGCATCCCACCGCGGCGTGGCTATCTCAGCAACTAACCGAAGCATTCCCCTGGGACACCGTGCCCCGCTATCTGCTGCGCGACCGCGACGGGGCGTACGGCTTGCGCTTTCAAGAGCGTGTGGCGGCAATGGGGATTGAGGAAGTCGTTACCGCGCCGCGTTCGCCTTGGCAAAACGCCTATGTTGAACGCGTGATTGGCTCGATTCGCCGCGAATGCCTCGACCACTTGATTATTTTCAACGAGCGCCATTTGCGCCGCGTCCTGTCCTCTTACCTTGATTATTACCACCGCTCCCGGACGCATCTGTCACTGGACAAGGATTGCCCCGATTCGCGGCCGGTCCAGCCGTCAAATACTGGCAAAGTGATCGCCATTCCGCAGGTCGGTGGCCTGCATCATCGTTACCAACGTCTCGCCGCCTGACCGTTCTTGACGGCAGGTTCCAGCTTGAACGCCAGCCTATGGCGGCTAATCGCCATTTCGACCGGGTCGAGAATTAATCCGATTTGAGCGGGTGGTAATGCCGATCGGCCCACTTCGCAGCGTTTGGCGCGCGTAGTTTTTGCCGCCTGCCTACTGTGACGCCGTGGGAATCACGGCTGAACCGGCGCGATTGCCAGCAAAACTCTGGTCCAAGGCTGGCGAATTTAATTTTGAGTATGGACAGAGACTCCGCCCCGCCCTATGAGCCGCTGCTGAGGCCCAGGCGCTTACGCCGCTCGCATCGGCGGACCCACTCGAGCGCGTCGCCCAATCCCGAGACCGTGGCGTGGTATGTCCCCGACGGCAGCAACCAGTACAGGTCCGTCGCCGTCTTCAGCCGCTTGAGCACCGCCCCATTGCGGACCGGTAGCAGCACCAGATTGTCGAAGGCGGTCGCCTGCAAATGAGCGATCTCAAAGGCGTCAATGCGTAAGCTGATATCCTCGGACCCAGATGCTTGCCAGTCGGTCCGGCCAGCCGCCAAAATTAGTTGGTCATCTCGGTTGAGCATCAGCATGGTGTCGACTTCTTTCCCAACGAGCCGGGCCGCACATGCATCACCGCCGGGCAGACGCTCGATATGTATCCATTTGTTGGTTGCACCAGAGCGTCCAACTCCTTGCCCAAATGCGACTTCTGCGTAGAGTAACAGGCTGACCACCACTATAAAATTACAAAGCCACGACAATATTTGCGCGGAGCAACGGCACGCACCTGGTCTGCCCAATGGATGTATCATAGCGCGCCTCTTATGGAGCAGCGGCTCATGCATGGTAGCGTCAACCACAGTGAATCAAAAGCACGGACTGACTCCTCCACTGCGCGCCGTCCGTTGCAGGCCTAGTTTCCTTTGCAAAGTATTCTGAAGTTGTGTCAGCGGTTTTGAGTTCATTTTCTGACAAGTCATCCGATTCCATAAAACCGCTGTCCGCTTGTCCACCGCATAGAAGCCAGCGCTGGTTAGCAATAAGGGCGTATCGACGTAGGCCTCAAACAGATAGTACTCCGGACCACTCCCGTCGGCGGGCGCGGGGTCCAACTCGAAATGCTTTGATTTGGTGTCAATCCCCGTAGATTGCAGGTACGTCAGGACAATCGTTCTCGCCTGCGAGAGCCCGAGTTCAGGCGCGGCTCGGAGCTGTGGATAGCACAGATTCGGGTGCAACGACGGACTGATTCCTCCACTGCGCGCCGTCCGTCGCAGGCCTAGTTTCCTTCGCAAAGTATTCTGAAGTTTTGTCAGAGGTTTTGAGGTCACTTTCTGACAAGTCATCCGATCCCATAGGTCCGCCGTCCGCTTGTCCACCGCATAGAGGCTAAAGTTGTTTAGTCTTGTGAATATATCGTATTCCGCCTGAAGCAGATAGTATCCCGGAAGATTCGCATTGTCAGGCAGCGAGAGCAACGAGGAATCCAATCTGTAATACTTTGCTTTGGTGTCATACCCCTCAGATTGCATGTACGTCAAGACAATCGTTCTCGCCTGCGCGAGCCCGAGTTCAGGCGCGGCTTGGAGCTGTTGTGGGCCTGCATGAACCAGCGCAGTATAACAAACCGATAATGAAATTGCCGCACAATAGATCAACATACGCGCACTCGCGCTTGCGATAACGCGGCCGCAATTCGGACCTCTGTCTCGCATTTCAGTAACCACAGCCACTTACTGAGTTAATTGTTCCCCTAAGCGCCGGAACGTAATTTGAATTTGCGCTGTTGAACTTAGGAACCAGTGCTTGGGCAAACGCCGCCGGGTCACTGATGCCCGAGACGAGAGGACCGAAATCGGTTGCGAACGACTGGGCAGACCCCGCAAAACCACTGAACTCAGCCACCTTCGCGCCGCCGGCAGTCGTATATGTGCCGATGCTCCCGGGCGCACCTGCATGCAGGCCGAAGAAGTTGCCGGCGTTTATTGCTATCGAGCTCTTGCCCCATTTGCTTTCAAGAGCAGCCAACCCGAGGATGTTTGACACAGGCACCTTCAGCTGCGCTGCGACTTTCCGTGCGGCGCTCAGGTTGGCACTGATGAAGGCCGACTTAACGCCTGAACACGGCGCCAGCCTCGGGCCGACCTGGGTGAGCATGTTCTCAGGGTTGTTCGCGCCGGAAGCGTTTCCGCTGGCGCCCAAGCTGTAGGCATTGTGCTGGCCGGAGAAATCGTACACGTAGCGCACCAAGTATCCCGGCGGCGATGGCGTTTGGCCCTTAAACAGGTCGATGATCTGCTGAATCGGCCGGAGCAGCCCCGACGGCGTGAGAGAAACCTGTATGGTCCCAAAATAGAAGCCGCTAAAACTGTATTCCTCGCTCAGTCCCGTGGGATCGGCGTTCATCACCGGATTGTTGCCCGCGTACGAAAACAGATTCGGCTTGCCGCGCACCGGGTCCTCCGAGATGAACCGCCTTAGCCGCGGATTATAGTAGCGCGCCCCGGCGTGATACAGCCCGGTCGGATCGAGTTCCATTCCGGCCATCCCATACACGTTACCGTATCCGGAGGGCGTTGCGGAAGCGGAGGGGACCAGTGATTGCGCCCCGAACGGCGTGTAGCTGTACTGGTACGCGAAATTCCCCGCCGAATCGACTCCGCCCAAGACCGTCCCCAAGGCGTCGTGAATCGGCACGATCGGCGCCCCGCCCTCGAGTCCCGGCCGGGAGATGGTGAGCGCCTCGTTCGTGCCGGGCAGCGCCACGATATTCGTCGTCGCGGTGCTCGCCCCGATGATCCGGTTCCCGAGGTCGTAGGTAAAACCTATAATCGCGCCGATTTCTAGAAATTTGCGAATCTGCGGCTTACCTAGCGGCGGTTGAAGCCAGCCCCACGCTCTGCCCTTCGAGGGGAGCCGGGTAAACTCCGGCACAGGAATTTTTTTTTCAGCAGCCTAACTACAGCCGGTGAAACTCTCCCGCGATGGTATAATCGCACCAACCATGCCCGCCGATCCCCAAGACGAACGGCGCGCCCCGGGAACCACCCCGCCGGGCCCGCAATTCGATTCGCTCGTTGAATATCCCCGCGACTCTTCCGCGCCGGCGGATGCGGGCGGAGCGGCGCTACCCCGCCCGGACGACGACCCGATCGAGCGCAAACTGGCGGGGACGGCGACGGGGCCGGGCGTTTACCTGCTGCGCGATTCGCATGGCCGCGTCCTGTACGCCGGCAAGGCGAAATCGCTGCGTTCGCGCGTGCGCGCCTATTTTCGCGGCGGCGACGGCCGCTTCCAGATGCGATTTCTGATGGGCAAGGTGCGCGATTTCGACACGCTTGTCACCTCGAGCGAGAAAGAGGCGCTCATCCTCGAAAACAACCTGATCAAGCAATACCGGCCCCGCTACAATATCCGGCTCAAGGACGACAAATCGTACCTGTCCGCCAAGATCACCAATCATGCGTGGCCGCGCATCACGGTCACGCGAAAAATCGTCAAGGACGGCGGCCGCTACTTCGGCCCGTTCGGCTCGGCGGACGGGCTGCGCGAAACGATCGACGTAATCCGCAAGACCTTTCCGCTGCGCACCTGCACCGACGCGGTATTCCGCAATCGCTCCCGCCCCTGCCTCGAATATCAGATCAAGCGATGCTTGGCGCCCTGCTGCCTGCCGGTCGATCGCGCCGAATACGAACGCCATCTGCGGGCGGCCGCGATGCTGCTGGAGGGCCGCAACCTCGAACTGCTGAACACGATGCGCGAACGGATGAAGGCGCACGCCTCGCGCCTGGAATTCGAGGAGGCGGCGCGCGTGCGCGACCGCGTCCGTGCAATCGAAAAGACGGTGGAGCAACAAACCGTGCTCCACCATTGGGGGATCGACGAGGACGTGTTCGGCATCTACCGCGAGGGCGGCTTTATCGAGGCGATCGTGCTCATCGTGCGCGCGGGCAAGCTCACCGCGACGCGGAACTTCAGCTTCCAGGATTGGGAATTCCCCGACGCGGAGGTGCTGGCCGAAATCCTGACCCAGTATTATTCGGGCGCGCGCGCGATCCCCGACGAAATCATCCTGCCCGCCGAACTGGAGGACGCCGCCGTCCGCGCCGAATTGCTCTCGGAGCGGCGCGGCAAAAGGTGCGAACTCATCGTGCCGCAACGGGGAGAGAAGCTCCGGCTCCTGGAAATGGCGATGGAGAACGCGCGCCAGAGCTTCGCCGCGCGGCGCGACAACGAAAAGACGCGCGAGCGGATGCTCGACGAGTTGCGCACGCGGCTTAATCTGCGCAACACGCCGCGGCGGATGGAATGCTACGACATCTCGAATTTGCAGGGCGCAATGGTCGTCGGCTCGCAGGTCACGTTCGAGGAGGGCGAGCCGCGCAAGGACCTCTACCGCCGCTACCGAATCCGCGGCTTCGAGGGCCAGGACGACTTCGCCGCTTTGTACGAAGCGATGAAGCGGCGGCTCGCGCGCGCCGCGCGCGACAACGATTATCCCGACCTGTTTGTAATCGACGGCGGCAAGGGACAATTGAACGCCGCGCTTGCGGCATTAAAGGAATCGGAATTGGCCGGCAAAATCGATTGCGTCGCGCTCGCCAAACAGCACGTCCTTAACGATCGCCGCGCGAAGGAGGTCGCCAAGTCCGAGGAGCGGGTCTTCCTTCCGGGCCGCAAGAATCCCGTGATTCTGCCGAAAAACTCCAATGCGTTGTTCCTGCTGGTCAGAATTCGCGACGAGGCGCATCGCTTCGCGATTACCTATAATCGCGAGCTTCGCCGGCGCGCACAGACGCGCTCCGCACTCGACGACATTGAAGGAGTAGGCCCCGCACGGCGGCGCGCGCTACTGCGCCATTTCGGCAGCCTGCGGCGGATTCGCGAGGCGGGGCTTGAAGAAATCGCGGGCGTCAAAGGATTCAATCCGGCGCTCGCCGCCGCAATCCGCCGCCATTTCGATGCCATCGCGTCGCCGCCGGACACACTCGTGCCGCCCGGCGCCACCCCCGGCGCTCCCGCGCGCTGACGCCGTCGAATCTAAAGGCCGCCTTTGCCGGGAATCGGAATTCTTTGCTCGGCGGCGCGCTGCTTTTGCCAATGCTGCTCGTTGCATTCCACATGCTCGCGATCGTCGGTGCCGCGTTCGTGCTTTTCGCCGATAACCACAAAATCCTCGCTAGAATTGATCCGCTTGCAGCATCGATGGCAGACGTAGATCCTTTCGCTCATGTTAAATACCTTCCGTGGTGTTCGCTTGGCCCCCCGGTTCCTCAACCAATGCCGCTGTCCAAGGGCGATTGTCAAGCCTTGGGGCGGTGCGAATCAGCGCGGCGGGGTGCCGCTACTTTGCCTGGGTTGGCTTGGCGGACGGCCGGTTCAGCGCCGAAAACGGAATTAGCGTTGTTTCAGGGGTGCCGTCCGGTGTCGGAGTGCCTTGATTCCATGTCAATAGGAAGCTTTTGGCCAGACCTCCGCCGCCATATTCGCCCCGATGAGACGCTATACCTTCCAAAGCTTTTTTGGCCGGCGGCGTATGAAGATAACCAAGCTTGCTGACTATATCGTTCTCCGCTGGAATTGCCACCTCCGGATCACGTTCGGCGGCGAGTTCCTTGAGGCACTTCATGGCCTCCGGCGTGCCGATATCATCAAGGATACCCACCGCGAACGCGCGTTGATACAACCCGTGCCGAAATCCCTGTCGGCTTCTGGACCATCTAAGCGCATCGTCCAACCCGGCAGTTTTGTTTCCCAAAAACCGCTCGATCTTCGCAGCTTCGGCTTTCAAACAATCGGCCTTGCCCTGCTCGTTGGGCGGGTTACCGGCGATCTGCATTTTCACCGACTGCAATTTGCGCCGGTAATACAGGGAGAAATTGCGGCTCGCATCCGCGTAGACAGTGCCGGTCCACGCATAGATCACCGGCCAAGTGGCGACGCAATGCATAGCTCCCTCGTAGTTGGTCAATTGAGCGGGAATGACAATTGCCATCCTGCCACTGCCAACATCTTCCGCGTCGGCGCCGCCGAAACCGGAAGGAAGCTCTCTCCACTCGAAACCCGAGACCGTCTTGTCGATAACGGAGGTAAAATTCCCAAATCGACCCGAGGATAGGAGCAACGACAATTGACCATTTCGTCGGAGGTCAGCGAACCGGAAGGAATCGAGGCCATATCGTCCGGGTCCGTTTATGCCGACGCCGATCTCGTTTAGAAACCTATCCACCTCTTCCTTCGATGGCGGTTTGGATACCAGATTCCGCTCGGCCTTTACCGACCAATCCGCCGACACCAAATCCACTTGCGTAGCCGCTGTAGCTGATATTGCCCACGCGGTGAAACCAGCCAGCGTAACAAGAGCAAGTATAATACTGCGCATAATACCACCCGATGATTGCAACTAACAGAGTAATGAGATGAACCCGCGTATGATGGTTACATAGTTAATAGTATTTGTCGCCTTGCTCTTCCGATTCACCTGCTTCGTATTCACCTGCCACTGGTAGGAGCCGCCCGTGCAAGCCTTGCCGGTCCCGCCCACACAGACCGGGTAATAGTATTGTTTTTCAAGGCATGAGTCGGTGATTTGGCCTTTGCGATTTCCCCTTGTGTAAACGCTTCCGCAGGCGTTCCCGCTGTACAAACCCAGCGCCATATTCTCGACTTGTACCGGATCAGTAAAGCTGCCGAGGCCGGGATATTGCGCCTTTTCCTGATCCTCAATTTGCGTCACGACAGGAAACTTGGATAGAAAAATTTTCAACGCTGTTTGGGCATTGATCAGCCAATTCCAAGCAATCGACATCGGGTTGATGGACGCGACGGGCGGGTTAAAGGTTATCAGAATATCGTCTTGCATGAGGCCCACGTGTCTGGCGTCGCCTTCGATCGGCCAAAAGGCGTCAACACCGTAATCCGTACCGGGGGCGAATTGGCGACAGGTACTTTCCTTTTGTGCGATTCGCTCCAGCAGGTCGGGGGTCGTGCCATTCTGATACAGGCCGTAGAGTTCCGACGCGATTATATCGTTGGGGATGCCGGGCGGTGCCTCAACCCCCGTTACGTAAGCATAGCCGGTGACAGAATCGTTGACGGTGCCCTGCACCGTGCCGGAGGCGCTCGCGCTCACATCCAATCTTCCGCCTTCGCCGGTGAAGGTCTGTGTAGATTGACCGGCGCCGACCGTGAAGAAGGACGGTAGCGTGACGGTAGCGGGTGGATTCGGGACCCCGCCGCTCGTGCGGTACGAGAGCGTGACTGACCAGCTGACCTCCGGCACCGGAGTGGATGCGAAGGCTGGGGTCGCTTGGAAGGGAACCGGACTCGTCGTGCCGGGGGCGCTTAGGGTTGCGTTGTAGAGAGGAAAAATGGCGGGCGTGGGCTGCGGCTGCGCAATAAATCCGGTGCCGGTGCCGCTCAGGCTGAGTTGCTTATTATACTTTGCGTTACTGCTGGTTATATCTAGCTGGGAGTAGTATGCTATCTCCTTCGCCGGTTTGACGGCGACATCGACGTAACAATCCGCAACGCCGCCCTCACATCCGCTTTGGTTGGAAACCCGATCGTTGCTGCATGTATCGTGTACAATAGCGAAGTCGTTGGGGTCCCTCCCGCCGGGCAGTACTGCGGTGATCGTATTGGTTGTGCCTGCGGGGGCGCTCATGCAATAGCACGCCCTCTTGGGGTCGGATTGAGTACCTTCCGCTTGCTTCCCGAAATCGAATGGATTGTTTGTGTCGCATCCCGGACCGCTTCCCGGCGGAGCGGTTCCCTTAGGCGCTAAATAGACGGACGCGGTCGGAGCGGGGGTGGGAGTGGGCGTGGGACTGCCGCCAGCCAACCCCAAATCTGACGTCCCCTCGTAATCGCCGGTGGACGGATCGTAATAGGGTGTCAAAAGGTCTCCGTATAATTCTCCGGCTTGCTGTGGACTAAAATCGACCTGTATCTTGCAAACCTCCGTGGCAGAACCGCCCGGCGCACAACCGGGGTCAGGGTAGAAAAGCGTGACGCCGCTGCAGCCGTCGCCGCCCGAAGGAATATAAAAATCAGTCGGATTTACTCCTCCAATGCTGGAGGCGCCGAAACTCACGGGGGACTGGTCGCAGAGACAAACCGTGACAGCGCCTACCTCGCCTACCGGCACGTTTCCGAAGTTGTAAACATTCATTCCGTTCAAGGTGGTGTAGGGTGAGCAACTACCATCGGCTCCGACGATTCCCACGAGAATACCAGAAAATGGGGTCGCCGTGGGCGACGCAGTTTCCGTGGCGCTCGACGTTGCGGTGACTGTCACCGTGGGCGTTGCTGTTTCAGTCGTCGTCGCCGTTAACGTCAATGTTGCAGTTGGCGTTGGCGTGGCGGTCCGCGATTGCGTGGCCGTAACGGTGGTTGTGGGAGTTGAGGTAGTTGTAATGGTAGGTGTTGAAGTCCGCGTCACTGTCTCTGTTAGGGTTGCCGTCGGCGTTGGCGCCTGAGTAACCGTTGGGGTGGCCGTAATTGTTGCCGTCGGAGTTGTGCTAACCGTCGCCGTTAGAGTTGCTGTAAATGTAGCCGCGGCCGATGCGGTCGGAGTGGCCGTCGGCGTCGCCGTCCCTGTCAGGGTCACCGTGGGAGTCTGAGTAATTGTCGGCGTGGAGGTTGGAGTCGCGGTGACGGTAATCGTTGGCGTCATGGTTGGAGTGGCCGTAATCGTGGGAGTCGGAGTTCCGGTCAGGGTCGCCGTGGGCGTCCGTGTCTGAGTGATCGTGGCGGTGGGAGTCTGGGTAATCGTCGGAGTCCTGGTTGGCGTTTCGGTCTGAGTAATTGTCGGCGTGGCTGTTAGCGTGATGGTAATTGTTGGTGTTGCGGTGACGGTGATTGTAGGTGTCGCGGTTGGCGTGGCCGTACGCGTGATGGTCGCGGTCGGCGTGACGGTCGCGACCGCGGTGGGCGTGGCTGTAATGGTTGGCGTTGTGGTGACGGTTGGCGTCGCGGTGGGGGTAGCCGAGACGGTCGGTGTTGCGGCTGGCGTCGAGGGGCCGAGCGCGATCCCATACAGATTGCCAAGCTCCGTCACCGAACCCTCGATGGTCACCGACGGCGCCACGTTTCCGTTGCTCCCCGCCGCATAGACGGTTATCGCGCTGATGGCCGAGTCCGCCACGTAGATGTTCCCGCTCGCATCCACCGCCACCCCGCGCGGGATTCCCAAGTTAGTATTGGCGCCGCTAATCGTGGCGATTGGCGAAACATTTCCATTCGCACCCGGCGCATACACCGTCACGCTGGGCGCGCCGCTACCCGCGCACTCCGCGCCGCAATTACCGACATAGAGGTTCCCCGCCGAATCGGCCGCGATCGCAAGCGCCGCCTCAATTCCCGTGTTCGCGCCCGCAATCGTGGCGATCGGCAAGGCGTCTCCCGTGCTGCCAGGTGCGTACACCGTCACGCTCCCCGTGCCGCTGCCGGAATTGCTGCAGGGTGGCCCGCAGTTCGCCACATAGAGGTTGCCGCTCGAGTCCACCGCCACGCCGTCCGGATCGTTCATCCCCGTGTCCGCGCCGGAGATGTCGATGATTGGCGATGCGTTGCCGTTCGCGCCCGGCGCAAATTCGCTCACGCTGCCACCGGAATTAATGTTGGCCACGTAGAGGTTGCCGCCCGAATCGAACGTCAAACCCTCCGGCCCCTGAATCGCCAAGGTGTTCGCTCCCGAAAGCGATATTGTCGGGGATACATTGCCGTTGCTGCCGGGCGGGTAGGCAAAAATATCGTAGTCGTCGCTGCCCACATAGATATTGCCGCCTGCGTTCAGCGCGATTCCCAGCGGGCCGGATATTCCCGTGTTCGAGCCGCTAATCGTTGCTATCGGCGCTACATTGCCGCCGCTGTTGGGAGCAAACTCGGTCACGCCGATCACGTTGGAATTGGTCACGAATATCTCCGGCGTCGCAAAAGGAGAATCGCCTCCGGGAGTCGGTGTCGGATCGGGCGCGGGCAGTCCCGTCCCGTTCAACTGAATATCGGTATGGTCCCGTCCCGTGTTGTCTTGAATCGTGAGCGCCGCTTCGAGGGGAACCGTCGAACCCGGCTTGAACATCACCGTGATCATACAGCGCTGGCCCTTCGGCAGCGACGAGGGGCAGGTGGTGCTCGCAATCGAGAAATCCGCCGAATCCGACAGGCTCATGCTCGATGGCGTCCACGGCGTCTCGCCCAGCGTCGCCACAGTGAAGCTCCCAATCCGCGCAATTCCTACCGGCGTGCTGCCGAACGCCAGCGACGATGGTTCCACATCGATCGCCGCCGCACCGGCGAAGGCATTGGAGGGCAGCATCGCGGCGACCGCGCAGAGGATCGCGATTCCCCAGAGTCTCCACTTTTCCGAGACGACGCCCATTCCCAGCCCTAACCCGCACCTTGGCGGGCGTTAAGTTCATTACGAGCGAATTAACTGCGAATCGGCGTAACGCTCTCACGTCCTCCCCCAAGTCTGTCAAGGGGTAAAATATTAACAAATGCGGCCCAAATCCGGTTATCCACAGACTGTGGATAACCGGCCGGAACTATTTTACGACGATTTCGTAAACGTCGCGGCCCGCGCGGATTGTCATCGCGGGCGGCGCGGGGAGAGCGGGAAATGCGATGACCCGTTCGTTGCGCGGCGCAAACGCCCGCATCGGATTTGCAGGCGCCACAATCGTCCGGGGAAAGACGAACGCGCCATGCGGAAGTTCGCGGTAGGCGCGCCACGGATCGCCGAATCGGTAGCGATCGAAGCCGAGCACCGAACCGAACAGCCGCTCTTTGCCAACCACCGTCTTGGAGAAGAATCGGCGCGGCGGGTATGCATTGAAGAACAGCACGTAAATGTACGGCTGATTGAAGCTGAGCGGAATCACGATCGGGGCGCCCGGAGGCGCCAGCCGCTTGGCGTTTCGAACCGCCGGTTCCGCGCCGTATTGAAACAGCCATTCGTGGCCTGCCGAAAAGCCGCTGAAATAGGTACGCGTGGAGCAGATCCCCTGCCCTATCACGAGTATCGCCGCCAGGCCCGCAAGCGTGGCGCATCCCGCCCGCCTCACGGCGGTCCGGCCCGCCCGCTTCCACAACTCAAGATCGAGGAGGAAGATTCCACCCAATGCCGCAAGCAGCGAGACCGGCACGGCCATCAGAAGATCGTGAAGCGGATGCGCGGCGGGCGCCGGCCGAATCATCGCGCCCGGCATCGCCGCAACTGCGATCCATCCCGTCAGCAACAGAGCCGTTCGGCAGCGGCGTGGATTGAAAAGCGCGGCCAACCCGGCCATGGCGAGCACGGCCTCCATCGGCCACAAAAGGGCCATTCCATCCGGCGCCAGCGTGAGCAATCCGCCGCCGCCGAATAGAAACGCCGGACCGAAGCTCGCAATCCAATTTCGAACGAGCCCGGCAATTCCACCCGCGCCGCCCAGCACCGAGAGCTGGCGGAAATGCGCCTGCATCGCGGCTCCGTGCGCGAAGAGCAGCCCCGCCTGCGGGATCGCGGCCAGCATAAAAATTCCCGCCGCAACGGCCGCCGCGCGCGCCATCGTCCGCAGTTCTCTCCAATACAGGATCGCAAGCCATCCAATTATTAACGGCGCCGCCAGCTTGGTTATCGGATAGCTATACAATGAGAGACCGAATATCGGGCCGCTCGCAATTAGCCATTTAGCCTCGCGCCGCTTAACGCCGGTGATGAACAACGCCGCGGCCCAGCTAATCGTAGCCGACGAAGTAATCGCCTCGTGTCCCAGACGGCTCGCGATCAAATGCCACGGCGACAATGCAAGCAGCGATACGGCGATAGCCGCCGCGCGAATATCGATCAATTCAGCGGCAATCAACGCGATCGCGATCAGATCGGCGATGCCCCAAATCGCCGCGCCAAATCGCACGGCCCACGGCTTGAGTCCGAACAGTCCGATGACCGGGGTGAGCGAATAGTCAAATAGCGGCATTCGGTAATCGTTGAACGCCTGAATCGTGAGCGGGAGAAAATTTCCATGCTGGTCGCGGCCGGTGGTGAGCAGGCTGTAGGCATCGTAACCGTTGCACGCTTCGTCCTGATTGAAGCCGCGCGGAACGCGATTGAGGGCAACCGTGCGCAGGCCGACCCCCGCGATCAGCGCGATTGCCAGCGCGGCAGCCGCGATCGTCGTTGTTCGGTTCCGCACGGCGCCCTATTTGACCACGATGCGGTAAATGTTTTTGCCCAAATGCAGGACCATTGCCGGCCGCGCCGGCGGAGCGGGAAAATCAGTCGGGTCCGGCCGGGACGCCGGGAACGGCTGCCACCGATCTTTCGGCGTAAACAGGCGCTGTGGAAAGACGAACACGCCGTGCGGCAACTCCTCGAACGCCCGCCAGGGATTGCCGAACCGGTAGCGATCGAAACCCCTAACCCGCCCAAAGAGACCGTGCGCTTGTTGGATTGGCTCGGATTGAAACCGCCGCGGCGGGTACGCATTGAAAAAAAGCGGATAGATATAGCCTTGGCGGATAGTCAGCGGGAAATCTATCGTCTCGCCCGGTGCGGCGAGGCGCTCCGCGGCGCGGACGAGTTTCTCCGTACCGAATGCAAACATGGTTTCGCGATCGGTTGAAAATCCAGTGAAATAGTAATGGGCAAAGATTGCGCCCTGAATCAGCGCCAGCGCCATAATCCCGCCCAAGAGAGTGAATTGCGCCCCGCGCGCCGCATTCGGATCGCCCGCGCGCTTCCAAACCGGAAGTTCGACCAGCGCAATCGCGCCGAGCGCCGAAAACAACGCCCAGGGAACGATAATCAGATAGTCGTGCAATGCGTTAGGCTCGGGCGCCGGCCGGAGCAGCGCGCCCGGCACGGACGCGGCCGCGATCCATCCGATTAACAGCAGCGCCGTGCGGCGGCGCTTCGAATCGAAGAGCGCGGCGATTCCCGCCACAGCCATTAGTTCCTGCGCCGGCAAGAGCGGCGCAAGTCCCTTCGGCAAGATGAACAATGGGTTGGCGCCGCCGAAGAGAAAATCGGGGCTGAAATGGGTGAGCCAGTTGAGTGGGATCCGCCACCACCCGCCGGTCTCATTCAAAATTGAAAGCTGGTTATACCGCGCCTGCATCGCCGCCGAGTCCACCGCGATTAACCAAGCCTGCGGGAGCGCCATCGCGGCAAAGATCAACGCCGCCGCGCCCACCCAGCGCATCATCGGCCGTAATTCGCGCCAATACAGCAGCAGCAGCAATCCCGCGAGGAGCGGTACGAACAGCTTGGTCGTGGAATAGCCATAGAGCGATAGCCCGAATAGAAATCCGCACGCGGCCAGCCACCTCCCATCGCGCCGGCGAATCGCCCAAAGAAAGCAGACTATCGCCCAACTGATAATGGCCGCCGCGCAACTCTCTTCGGTCCCGAACCGGCTTATCACCAGATGCCACGGCGACACCGCCGCGAGCGCCACCGCGATCGGGGCGGCGGGCAGGCCGATTAGCTCCCAAGCAAGCGCCGCGATCGCGATGAGATCGGCGACGCCCCACAATGCGGCGCCGAATCGCACTACCCAGGTCTTAAGCCCGAAGATTCCGATCAGCGGCACGAGCGAATAGTCGAACAGCGGCATCCGGTAATCGTTGAACGCCTGAAACGCGAGCGGGAGCGGGTGGCCGTGCTGATCGCGGCCGGTTTTCAGGATGCAATAAGCGTCGTAACCGTTGCAGGCTTCGTCCTGATGGAGACCGGCCGGAACGCTCCCCAGCGCAACCGTGCGCAGGACGATGCCGGCGAGGAGCACGGCCGCGAGCGCGGCGGCGGCGGCAACGACGGCGCCGCGCTTTGGCTCGGCAATGTTTAACCTGCGGTACAACGAATGCGCCCGTGCAAATGCGGCGTAATCACATTATTATTTCGATCCGGGCAAAACCATCGCCGCGCTCCGCCCCGCGCGCTTGCGAACCGGCGGCGGCGGCGTTTGCCCGCGACGAACAATCGCGCCAAAGTTGCGCAGGAGAGCCTGACCATCGCCGCCGCCGCTTACGGAAGAAACGCACCCGGGGATCCGCGCGCGATCTCTTTGCCAGGCGCATCGGGCGGTTCGCTCGATCCCGGCAAAGCGTGGAGTTCGGGCGCGGTGGCGCCGATTTACGCGGTCGCAATCGCCATCGCGAGCGGCGACGCCGCGGGCAATCTCGGCCGCGCGATGCCGCTGTGGCTCGCGATCGCGCTGGGCGCCGCCGCATTCGGCGCGTTTCTGTCCCGGCGGCGGACGATCGGTTTGTGGGCCGCGTATCTCGCGATCGCCTGCGCGGCGACAATTCCCTCCGCGCGCCTGCTTCATCCGGTACGTCCGCCGGATAGCATCCGCAATTTCAAGGAGGGCGCCCCGGTCACGATCGAGGGGCGGCTGATCCGCGAAGCCGAGCACATGCCGTACGGCGTGCGGCTCTACGCCTCGATCTCGCGGGCGGCGCAAGCGGGCGCGGCGATGCGCCCCGCGTCGGGCGTGGTCAGGCTCGCGGTGCTGGGCGGCGGCCGGTTCCGAGCCGGTGACGAAATCGAGGCTGCCGCTCCGCTTCGATTCCCCCGCAATGACGGCGATCCGGGCGAGTTCGACTACGCGGCATACATGGCGCGCGCGGGAATCGACGCGACCATGACCGTGCGTCCGAAGCTTTCCGGCCGGCACTTCGTTCGAGTGCTCGGCCATTTTCCCAGCTTTCCGGCCGGCGAAATCGAGTCGGTTCGCATCCGAATCGGCGATTTTATCGACCGCAACCTTCCCTATCCCGAAAGCGCCGAAATGCGCGCGCTGGTAATCGGCGATCGCGGCGGGATTCCGCAGCGCCTGCGCGACACTTTCGCGCGCACCGGGATGGCGCACCTGCTGGTCATTTCCGGCCTCCATCTCAGCATCGTCGCCGGCGTCGTGTTCGCGCTGGTAAGGCTCGCAATGATGCTCATGCCCGGCCTGGCGAATCGTGGCTATGGGAACAAGGCGGCCGCGATCGCCGCCTCGATCGCCGCCTGCGCCTACGCCGCGATCGCCGGCCATCATGTGTCCACCGAGCGCGCGCTCGTGATGGTGCTGGCGTACACCTTCGCCATTGCAATCGATCGCGCGCGGGAGGCGCTCGCCGCGATGGCGCTCGCGGCAATCGTAATCTGCCTGGCGATGCCGGGTTCGACGGCGGATATCGGCTTTCAACTCTCGTTCGCGTCGGTGATCGCCATCGCGCTCGGAATGCGGCGATTCACGGCCTATTTCGCCTGGCGCAAGCGCTGGCGCGGATTGCCGGCGAAAAAGACGCGGCTTAGATGGACGCTGGCGGAGGTTCCCGCCGGCTTTGTCGCGGTCTCGTTCTGGGCGATGATTGGGACCGCGCCGCTGACCGCGTTTCACTTCAATCAACTCGCGATCGTGGGCGTCGTGGCGAACGCGGTGGTCGTTCCGATCATGGGTTTCGGCGCCACCATTTGCGGACTGGCCGCGGCGGCGTCGAGTTTCATCTCAAATCCGGCCGCGCGCGCGATCCTGTCGCTCGGCGGAACGTGCATCGCCACCGCCAATTCGCTCGCCGAATATTTCCTGCACTGGCCGATGGCTTGGATGCGGACCTTTACTCCCACTCCAATCGAACTCGTCCTCGTTTACGGTTTGCTGCTGGTCTGGCTGACCGCTCCGTTGGCCGCCACGCGCCATCCGGTGATGCTCAAGCCGCTCGCCAGGGACGTGCGCAAATGGGACGCCGCGGCGGCCGATCGGGCGCTCCCCGGATGGCGGACATTGTGCGCGGGCGCGCTGGGAGTCCTGCTCGCCGCGGACGCGGCGATGTGGATGCAGGATCGGTACTTCAATCCGGATTTGCGCGTGACGTTCTTATCGGTCGGCGAGGGCGATGCGGCGGTCATCCGCTTTCCGGGATCGCGCGTGATGCTGATCGACGCGGGCGCCGCGTATCCCGGCTTCGACTCCGGCGAGCGAATCGTCGCCCCCTACCTGTGGTCGCAAAAAATCATGCGCGTGGATTTCCTCGTGCTGTCGCATCCCGACGCCGACCATTTCGGCGGTTTCAAATTTATCGCCGGCAACTTCCATCCCCGTTCGTTCTGGACCACCGGGGAGCGCAGCCCCGACGAAAGCTACGCGGCGCTGATGGAGGCGCTCGCGCGTGACGGCGTGCCGGTGCTCAGGTTGAACGGGGATTTGCCGATGAACGAAATCGGCGGCGTCGCGATCGCGTCGCTGAACCACCCCGCTCCGGGCGCCAGCAACAACAATGGCTCGCTCGTGATGCGGCTCGATTTCGGGCGGGAGTCATATCTGTTCACCGGCGACATCGAAGCGCCTGCGGAACACGCGATGATCGCGCAGGGCGCCGATTTGCGCGCCGCCGTCCTAAAGGTTCCGCATCATGGCAGCGCGACCTCCTCGACCGCCGCGTTTATCGCCACAGTCCATCCGGCGCTCGCCATAATTTCCGACGGCTGGCTCAACCGATTCCATTTCCCCGCGCCGGGAGTCCTCGATCGCTACCGCGCGGCGGGAACGGAGCTGATGCGCACCGATCTCGATGGGGCGGTGACGGTTGACGAAGCCCCCAGCGGAGCAATCGGCGTCCAGGCCTGGCGGGGCGAATCGATGCGGATTCCTGCGCCGGCGCACCGCTGAGATCGCCTTGGGTGTGACATACAATATGTACGGGAGTACGACAATCTGTGCTTAAAGCCGCTTTCGCCGCTCCTCCAGCGAGAACGCGGGCATCGGCGAGCGTTCTTTCTGAAATGAATAAATCTTAGTGAAATTATATGCGGTATTAGCCTGAGCGGTGTTGACTCGCCAAGGCGCCGTTGTTACATTCGCGCTGTCGATTCCTTCGGCGCGTCGTTCAGTTCACCCTTGCAGCTCTCGCCGAGAGCGCTGGGGCGAGCGGATGGACGGGAAGCTGATTCTCCTAAGCCACCCGAAATTTGGCTGTGAATAATATCGAGGGATGAGTGTATGAAAAGCACCGAGGGAAAGGTTCGTGTCGGCATAATCGCGGGATTGAGCGCAATTGCGTTTCTACTGCTCGCATTTGCGATTCTGGCCACGCCGCAAGCGCGGCAAGGCGCATCCGCCGGCGGATCTTTGCCGTCCGCGATGCCAGTAACAAGTCGGAACTCGGCGCGCGGTTGGCACGGTTCGGGTCCAATCGGACTGGCAATCTCCTCGGATGGCGCCGCCAGCGTTACGACCAGCACGACCAGCAGCGCCAATGTGGTCCTGAATTTTCCGCCGACCGTTACCGCCGGGGACATCTGCATCGCGGCATTCAATTTTAATTCCAGCGCCAGTAACACCAATCGCACGGTGGCCACAGCCCCCACCGGCTGGACGCTGGTCCGCAACGATAACGCCGCCGGAGCCAACGGCGGTGGCAATAGGAACCAGCAGGCCTTCATCTATTGGTACCAGCCCGGCGGCGCGGCGGGAACAGAGGGCGGTACGGCGGCGACTTGGACGCTGAGCGGCAACTACGCCGATCTCGTCGGCTGGATACAATGCTTCAGCGGCGTTGACGTCAACGTTCCGATCGATTCGCTCAATCCCACGGGCAGCGGCATCGACGGGGGCAGTGCAAATGTCGGGACCGTAACCGTACCCGCGCTTGGAACTCTGAATCGATCCGGCGATACCGTGATCCTGAACTGCTCGATCCAGAACGGCGCCGGGACCTACACCGCTCCGGCGATACCGGCGGGAGTATTCACCACCCAGACGGTCGGCACCGGCGGCGCCGGAGTAACGGCGGGCACACACGTTGACGCTGCGGCCTACGACGGCACCGATGCAACCACCACCGCGCCCGCCTCTCAGGCCTGCACCAACAACGGCACTGCCGGCAGAATGGTCGGCGAGCAAGTCGCATTGCAGCCCTCGGAGTCGCCGGGAGCCTGCTCGGGATTCACCTATTACGACTTCAGCTCCACCGGAGGGCTGAATTTGGTCGGCACCGCGATCCAGAACGGCAACGCATTGGAATTGACCGCGGCGCAAGCCAACGAGTTGGGCGCGGTTTGGTCTTCCACCCAAATCGATGTCGCGGATGGGTTTATCGCCAGCTTTTCGTTTTCCTTCACCAACCCCTCCACTCCGCCCGCGGACGGCTTGACGTTTGTAATCCAAAACGAAAGCGTGAATGCGATTGGCGTTGGCGGCGGCGGAATCGGCTACGGAACCATAACCGACGCCCTTGCGGTCGAATTCGACACCTATAGCAACGGCAATGGCGCGATACCCGCACCCGGCACCGGCACATTCAACGATCCTGACGCCAACCATATCGCGGTTGAGAGTTGCGGGGCCGGCGCCGACTACGATTCGACCGCATGTGCGATCGGGACTCCGGTCGATCCGTCCACCACCATGTCCGACGGAAACGTGCATACCGCGACGATTGTTTACGATCCGGGTACGCTGCAGGTTTACTTCGACAACAGTGCAACTCCAGTGCTCCAAGAGTCGGTCGATCTGGCCACTCTTTTGAGCCTGACTGGTGGCACGTCGGCGTGGATCGGAATCACCTCATCGACCGGCGCCTCTTACGAAACGACCAATGTTTTCAACTTCTTCGCGGCCACGGGCCAGGAATGCGCCACGCCCACGCCGACCGCGACTCCAACCATCTCGCCCAGTCCGACAGTAAGCCCTACTGCAACCACAACGGTATCGCCCACCGCGACGGCCACCAGGACCGCCACGCCTACAGCCACCAGGACCGCAACCACTACAGCGACGCCCACCGTGACGGCCACGACCACAGCCACGCCGACGGCCACCGCGACGGCGACTAAGACTGCGACGGCCACGGCCACCGCGACACCTACGGCGACCACGACCGCGACGCCTACGGCCACCACGACCGCCACGCCTACTGCGACGGCCACCGCCACCTCCACGGCGACCGAAACCGCTACTGCCACCGCAACTACCACTGCCACTGAAACTGCAACGCCGACCGCGACAGCCACGGCGACCACTACGGCGACCGAGACCGCCACCCCGACCGCTACTGCCACCGCAACTACCACTGCCACCGAGACCGCCACGCCGACGGCAACCACTACGGCCACCACCACCGCCACCGAGACCGCCACACCGACAGCAACCACCACGGCCACTGAAACCGCCACCCCGACCGCAACCGAGACGGCATCGCCCACAGCGACTGCCACCTCGACGCCGCTGACCACTGTTTCACCTACGCCGAGCACCTTGATGTTCGGCACGGTAACGGTGGGGAACACTCAGCAAGAGACGGTGACGATTCAGAACACCGGCGGCAACCCGCTTTACATGACCGGCTTCGGGGTGACCGACACCACCGGGCATAGCGAGTACACGATCTTCACCGGCGTTGGTGGCGGAACCTGCAGCACATTGACGCCCGTCGCGCCAGGAGATTCCTGCACCGTTGTGGTGAGCCTGACCCCGGTTACCGCTAACGGCGACAATGTCACCATCGATGGAACGCTGACGATCGACGACAATACCGCAGGCGGCGCCACGACCGTCGGTTTGACCGGAACCGGAGCCTGGCCGGCGGTTAGCGCGTCGCCCTCGCCCACGCCCCTCGCCTTCGGCACGCTGCTGGTGGGCGGCAACCAGACCGAGACGCTTACGATCACTAATAACGACGGGTCCAACCCCCTCTACATCACGTCGCTCGGCGCTACCGATACGACAGCCGGTTATTCCGGGCCAAATGAATTCGCGATCACCGGTGGAACTTGTTCCGCCGCGACCGACGGATCTAATCCAGTGGCGCCGGGCGGTTCCTGCACCGTGACAGTGAAGCTTGCGCCGAATGCGGCCAATGGCGACGGGGTGAGCATCGCGGGGCAATTGTCGGTCAACGGCAATATCATCGGCGCCCCGCTCAACGTTGCGATGACCGGGACCGGAGAGTGGCCGCTGGTCAGCGCGTCCCCCGCGCCGACGCCGCTGGCGTTCGGCACGGTGCCGGTCGGCACTCCCCAGACGGAGACGTTAACGATCACCAACAACGACGCGACCAACCCGCTGTACATCACCTCGCTCGGCGCATCCGACACGACGGCCGGCTATTCGGGACCGAATGAGTTCTCGATCGTCGGCGGCACCTGCGGCGCCGCGACCAACGGCTCCAATCCGGTGGCTCCTGGCGATTCATGCACCGTGGTCGTGCAGCTTGCGCCGAATGCGGCCAACGGCGACGGCGTGGGCATCACCGGACAATTGTCGGTCAACGGCAACATCACCGGCGGCCCGCTCGACGTTGGAATGACCGGAACCGGGGAGTGGCCCTTGGTCACCGCGTCGCCCGCGCCGACGCCGCTGGCGTTCGGCACGGTAAATGTCGGCAGCCCTCAGACCGAGACGCTTACGGTGACAAATACCGACGGGACCAATCCGCTCTACATCACCTCGCTCGGGACAACCGACACGACCGCTGGTTACGCCGGTCCAAACGAATTCTCGATTACCGGAGGAACTTGCACCGTCGCAACCGACGGTTCCAATGCGGTACCGCCGGGCGGTTCCTGCACGATTCAAGTCGCGCTCGGCGTTAGCGACTTGAACGCGGAGGGAACCAGCCTGACCGGAACGCTGTCGATCGGCGGTAACCTGAGCGGCGGGCCGCTCTCGGTCGCGCTGCAGGGGACTGCGGGTCCCGAAACGACGATGTCGATTTCCGGGAGCGCAACCTGCGGCTCCGTCGTGGAGGGTTCAACGATTAGCCAGCCGGTCACGATCAAGAACACCGGCCGGACCAATCCGCTGTTCGTCGGCAGCATGATGTTATCGGACGATACAGACTTCACGATCTTCGTTGAGGGCTGTCCGATCGAGTCTCCAATCGGCGCGAATACCACCTGCCCGCTGACGATCTCCTGCACCCCGCAGTCGCTCGGCACCATCAACTCGACCTTGACGGTAAGCGCGAACACGGCGGCGAGTCCGCAAACGTTCGTGCTAAGCGTGACCGGATTGGCGCCGTCGAACACGACCGACTCGATTAGCGACAACGGCGGGACGGCGAGCGCGCCGGCGTACCCAACGGCGAATTTCGGGACGGTAGCGGCGGGCAGCGGGCAGACCACGCAGGTAATCACGATCAAGAACACGGGGCGGACGAATCCGCTGGTGTTCCAGAACCTCACCCTGACGGCGAACACGGCGAACAACGAGTACTCGATTGTGGGGACGACCTGTCCGGCAGCGCCGGGCGGAGTGGGGGCGCTCTCGACCTGCACAATCACGGTGGGGCTAACGCCGAATGCGGGCGATTTGAGCGCGACGGTGCTGAACGGGACGCTGAGCGTGTTCGTGAACTCGGCGGCCGGCAACAGCGGCTCGGCGCCCAGCAAGGAACAGGACATTCCGCTGACCGCCACCATCCAATGATGAAATCAAAAACGGGCGGCCGGCGCATCCAAATGGGATG